>NZ_JARWOP010000094.1 GCF_029868745.1 Nocardia wallacei
GGGCACCTTGATCAACCGCTCGGGAATGACGTCGCGGACCTTCTTGCCACGCAGCTTCGTCACCATCCGATCGCAGGTCGATTCGTCGATCACCCCGGCCAGTGACGGATCGTCCTGCACGTACCGCGGCACCAGGAACCGCACGACCTGCGAGGCCGGAAGTACCGCTTCGGGCCGCCCGTCGGCCGTGGTGACCAGGATGCCGGGCAGTCGATGCTCGGCCAGCAGTCGTGCGGCATCCAGCGCGTCGGTGTCCATGGTGACCACCGGATATTCCTCGGCTATCTGCGATGCGTGCACACCCGCAGGATACGACGACGCCGGTGCTGATCGCTCGCACGAAATCCGTCAAGATCACTTCGGTGACTGGCATCGGTCGCTCCCCGCGTCGGATCCACGTCGCCCGAGGTCTCGGGCCACGTTCGCCGACCAGACTTCCCGGCACACCGCCAGTAAAGATGCCGTAAAGGTGGCGCTCACGGCAACCCGACGCTCCGGCACACACCGCGATGGCGGCGTTAGCTCTACGAATTCTTCCGGTGTCGACGTGGTCGCCACGCCGAGTCGGCCGAGCACCCTAGGGAGCTCGCGGAAGAGGGCCAGCGCTTGTAACTGGAGGTTGGTGGCCTCGGCGTGGTTCCAGGTCCACATGTGCACGAGGCCGAGGTTGGTGAGGGTATCGGCTTGGCCGCGGCGGTCGCCGAGTTCGCGGTAGAGGGCCAGTGCTTGTTGTTGCAGGTCGGCCCCGGCGGCCGTGGCATGGTCGTAGTCCAACAGCCGATCCACCGCTCGACGGTCGGTGTCGGTCAGGTCGGTTGCGGTCGCGGCTCATCGGGCGATCACGACATACATCCATGCCGCGCAGCCGGCAGCCAGGCCGCCTCATCGAACATCGCCTACGACCGTCGGATGGTTGCGAGGGTGATCACGCCGAGACTGCACGGGCTTCATCGGCGGCATGAGTGCGCGCTGCCGGTGCGCGAGGTCCGATTCACGAGGCGAAGTTCGGGCACAGGTTCGTCGTTGCCGCGCTGACGAACAGTGTGCCCTGGCTGAACTGGTAACCGCTCGACAGCGGATTGTTCGTCGAGAACCGACACGCCCGCGCGCAGGTGGTCGCAGGTCGCGTGTCCTGCGGTGATCATCTCGGCCGTCGACTGTCCGGGCAGTGTCGCGTTGTTGAGGGTGATTTCGTCGACGAACGCGGCTTCAGCGGTGCCGATGTCGGTGGTGGCGGCGGCCGTTCCGCCTACCGCGCATCCCAGTGCGGCAAGGGCGGCGATGCAGGCAATTGCGAAGGGGCGTCGGCTGGTTCGTTTGGTCACCATGATGTCATCCTCGTGTTCGGGGCCGTGGGTGTTGTAGTAGCAACGATCCCGCAGCCGACGTCGCGAAAGAACCCACCCCAGGGCTGAAGCGGGGCCACCGGAAGGCGGGAGGGTCGGGATGTAGAAGCGCGAGGTCGCCGCGCGCGAAGCCCACGGCGGCGAGGGCCGCATCCGCGCCGCCCGCTCGTTCTGCTCGGCAGCCCGGTCTGGAATGTGCGCGCACCCATGATCATGTCCACCTTCGTCCACGCCGTCGACCTCACCGGCAAGACGGTGTTGCCGTTCGTCACCTACGCCGTCAGCGGCATGGGCACCGTCGAGGACGACTACCGAAACATGCTCCCGCACAGCGACATCAGGAGCGGCCTGGCAGTGCGCGGCGAGACCACCGCCGATGCCGGACCCGACGTCGACCGCTGGCTCCGGGCCACGGGCCTGACCCGATGACGATGTGTCCACGGCTTGTCGAAGTGCTGGTACGGCAGGCGCACGCGGATTGCTCCGGCCAGTCCTGAATCCGGGCGAACTGCCGACCCGGTTGCCCTTGTTTTGTGCTTCCCCGGAGGGCTCGAACCGGGCATCGGCTGACCTGCAAGTATCGGTTCCGGATAGCGATCCGGAAGTGGTGCGCGGCACCGAAAGCTTCGTTTAACTGCGAAGGCGCTGTCGCAGGTTGGTGCCCCCGGCAGGATTCGAACCTGCGACACCCGCTTTAGGAGAGCGGTGCTCTATCCCCTGAGCTACGAGGGCTGGTCGGACGGTGGTGTGGTCCGGCTTGGGCGGAGTCTACCGGGTGGGGGTGGGATCGGGGCATTGCGGGAGTCCGGCGTGGGGTGGCGCGGGCGGACTTCCGCTGGGAGTGCGGTATAGGTGGGTTGTGGGTGCCGGGGCTGGTCAGGGAGTGGTCGCCACCCCATCCTCATACTCCTCTGGGACGAAGCGGCGGGTTTTCCAGCGGTAGAGGACTGTGGCGCCGGGCCAGTTGTTGGTGATGCGGCCGGAGGCGTTGCGGTACCAGCTGGAGCAGAAGTTCCAGGGGGTGTCTTCGAGGCGGTTTTGGAGCCAGTTGTCCCAGGCTTGTTCGGCGGTGGCGCGGGCGGAGACGAAGTGGCCGGGGTGGGCGGTGAGGTAGCGGGTGGCTTGGCGGATGTAGCGGGCCTGGGATTCGAGCATGTAGATGATGGAGCCGGAGCCGACGTTGGTGTTGGGGCCGTACATCATGAACAGGTTGGGGAAGCCGGGGACCGAGATGCCGAGGTAGGCGCGGGCGCCCTCGGGGGACCATTCGTCGGAGAGTTTGCGGCCGCCGAGGCCGTAGATGTTCATGGGGGCCAGGAATTCGGTGCCTTTGAAGCCGGTGCCGTAGATGATGACGTCGACCTCGTGGTCGACGCCGTCGGTGGTGCGGATGCCGGTGGGGGTGATGGCCTCGATGCCGGTGGTCTCGACGGTGACGTTGGGTTGTGCGAGCGCGGGGAAGTATTCGTTGGAGAACAGGCCGCGCTTGCAGCCGGGGGCGTAGTCGGGGGTGAGCTTCTCGCGCAGGACGGGGTCCGAAATCTGCTTGGCGCGATGGCGATCGGCGAGGGCGACGACCGGCTTCTTCATCGCGGGGATGTCGGTGAGGGCCAGGGCCAGGACCTCGAACAGGCCCCAGATGGCGAAGCGTTCCGCGAGGCGGCTCGGCGGGAAGTACTTGAACAGCGCGTGATGCCTTGCGCTGTACTCGGTGTCGAACTTCGGCAGCACCCAGGCAGCCGATCGCTGGAACAGGGTCAGGTGGCCGGCCTTGGGCTGGATGCGCGGAATGTACTGGATGGCACTGGCTCCCGTGCCGATGCAGGCCACCCGCTTGCCGGTGAGGTCGACGCTGTGGTCCCATTCGGCGGAGTGGAACGCGGGGCCGGTGAAGGTGTCGATGCCGGGGATGTTCGGCATGGCCGGGCGCGACAGCTGGCCCACCGCGGGCACCAGGATGTCGGTGGTCAGGGTGGCGCCGTCGGCGGTGCGGACGTGCCAGACGCCTTGGCGCTCATCGAATTCCGCGTCGGTCACCTCGGTGCCGAACCGGATCTTCGCCGGTACGCCGTGCTCGACGGCGACCTTGCGCATGTAGGCGTGGATGTCGGCCTGCTCCGAAAAGCGCCGTGGCCAATCGGATTTCGGTGCGTACGACCAGGAGTACAGCGGCGACGGGACGTCGCAGGCCGCGCCCGGATATGTGTTCTCCCGCCACACGCCGCCGAGGTCGTCGGCCTTCTCCAGGATGGTGAAGTTGTCGATGCCGGCGCGCTGTAGTTCCAGCGCCATGCCGAGGCCGGCGAATCCGGCGCCGATGATGAGGATGGACGGCGTGCGAGTCATACCATGAGATTAAGTGTCCCCAGGGCGGGGGACGAAGAGATCTGCGGACATCAAATCCATATTTCCGGCCACGCTGTTCCCGGATTTCCCGCAGGTCGAAGCCTTATCATCACCTTCAGGTGCCCTGCGGCCCGACGCGTGCGCGCCGGACTCTCATACCTCGACTGGACACGCGCCCATCTCGGTCCCTACTATTTCTTACTAGGGAATTACTTCAAAAAGCCTGTCCCGGTGCGGGTTTGGCGCTTCGACGGTGCCGCAGGGGGCGACGTCGAGAGCCGGGCTCGGTCCGGGGCGGTCTGCCGGTCGGTTGCTCTGCGCCGGGTGAACCGATCGGCAGCGGCGGCTGCGGGTGGCGAGTGTGGGGTTCGCCGTGTGCAGCCGCCATTTTCTTTCGCGTCGGCGACGTGGTTACCGGTGAGTTCGAATTCGGC
Source organism: Nocardia wallacei (assembly GCF_029868745.1). Lineage (GTDB taxonomy): Bacteria > Actinomycetota > Actinomycetes > Mycobacteriales > Mycobacteriaceae > Nocardia > Nocardia wallacei_B. The sequence continues at coordinate 4,127 of NZ_JARWOP010000094.1, forward strand.
TATCCTCGCGGCAGATGTGACCTCGTTCACTGGTGAGGAGTGGCGTTTCAGATGTTGAGCACTATGCAGGACGAGCAGTTGTCGCTGGCAACCTTGCTGCGCTATGCGACGACGTTCCACGGCAACGCGACGGTGTCCACGTGGACCGGTGACGGGGTGCGTACCACGACCTTCCGCGAACTCGGGGTGCAATGCGCGCAGCTGGCGAACGCGCTGCGCGGCCTGGGTATCGGCGAGGGCGACCGGGTCGGCACCTTCATGTGGAACAACACCGAGCACATGGCCGCCTACGCCACGGTGCCGGCGATGGGCGCGGTGCTGCACGCGCTCAACATCCGGCTGTTCCCGGAGCAGCTGGTGTATGTCGCGAACCATGCCGAGGATCAGGTCGTCATCGTCGACGGCTCGCTGGTACCGATGTTCGCTCAATACTTGCCGCAGCTGCGGACGGTCCGGCACGTGATCGTCGCCAACGGCGACGCCGCGAGCCTGACCGCGCCGGACGGCGTGCAGGTGCACTCCTACACCGAACTGCTTGCCGCGCAACCGGATACCTTCGACTACCCGGTGATCGACGAACGCTCGGCGGCCGGAATGTGCTACACCTCCGGCACCACCGGCGACCCGAAGGGCGTGGTGTACTCGCACCGCTCCAACTGGCTGCACGCGATGCAGGTGGTCTCGCCGAACAGCATGGGCTTCACCGCCGACGACACCGTGCTGACGATCGTGCCGCTGTTCCATGCGAACTCGTGGGGCATCCCGTACGCCGCCATGATGACGGGCACCAGTCTGCTGATGCCCGACCGCTTCCTGCAGCCCGGCCCGCTGCTACAGATGATGGCGGCCGAGCGGCCGAGCTTCGCCGCCGCCGTCCCGACCATCTGGGGCGGCGTGCTCGCCGGGCTGGACGCGCAGCCGCAGGACATCTCGCACCTGCGCACCTGCGTGGTCGGCGGCTCCGCGGTGCCGCCCGCCATGATGCGGGCCTTCCAGGAGAAGCACGGCGTGCGGCTGCTGCACGCGTGGGGGATGACCGAGACCTCGCCGCTGGGCAGCGTCGCGCATCCGCCCGCCGGTGTGGTGGGCGAGGCGGAGTGGGACTACCGCTACACCCAGGGCCGGTTCCCGGCCGCGGTGCAGGCCCGGCTGGTCGGCGACGACGGCTCGGTGCAGCCCAACGACGGAGAAGCGCTGGGAGAGTTGGAGGTTCGCGGCCCGTGGATCACCGCCTCCTACTATTCGCCCGAGGGCGCGGTGGTCGATCCGGACAAGTTCCACGACGGCTGGCTGCGCACCGGCGACGTCGGCAAGATCAGTCCCGACGGCTTCCTCACGCTGGTCGACCGCTCCAAGGATGTGATCAAGTCCGGCGGCGAGTGGATCTCGTCGGTGGACCTGGAGAACGCGATCATGGGGCATCCGGCCGTGGCGGAGGCCTCGGTGATCGGCATCCCTGATGAGAAGTGGGAGGAACGGCCGCTGGTGGCGGTCGTGTTCAAGGAGGGCGCCGCCGCCGAGCCCGCCGAACTGCGCGATTTCCTCGCCGACAAGTTCGCCAAGTGGCAGCTGCCCGAGTATTGGACCGTGATCGACGAGGTGCCCAAGACGAGCGTCGGCAAGTTCGACAAGAAGCGGCTGCGGGCGCGGTTCGCCGACGGCGAGCTGGAGGTCACGACGCTGTAGGGAGTGCTGTTGGCGGTCTGTCAACAGTATGTCGTACGCTGCGTGCACCGGTTGCCGACCGGTGCACGCAGCGAAGGGTTAGCTCATGGCCGAGACGAGCAGCGACGCTCCGGCGTTCGCCGACATGGTGAACGGGGCGCTGGAGTTCACGATTCCGATCGCGCACAAGATGGGTGTGCGGGCGCTCGAGGTGCGGCCCGGGTTCGCCGCGACCACGGTGCCGATCGAGGGCAACGGCAACCACTTCGGGGTCATGTACGCCGGTGTGCTGTTCACCGTCGCCGAAATCCTGGGCGGCGCGATCCCGATCGCCACCTTCGATACCGCGAAGTACTTCCCGCTGGTCAAGGATCTGCAGATCTTCTTCCGCAAGCCCGCCAAGACCGATGTGCGCGCGCAGGCCGAGCTGTCCGACGAGGAGATCGCCCGGATCGTCGCCGCCGCGGAGGCCCACGGGAAGGCCGACTTCACGCTGAAGGCGACCGTCACCGACGCCGACGGCGTGGTGGTCGCGGAGACCGAGGGGCTGTATCAGCTTCGTGCGCACGGGAAGTAGGTGCCGGGCCGAAGGAGTGGGCGCGTCCACGGGAGTCGCGATAACCTGGGGGCTCTCGCCGTAGGCGGGTGGACGAGGAGGTCCGGCATGGTTGCTGTGCGTGCGTGCGCCGCGGGAGATGACTACCGCGGCAAGGGGGTTGGCGCATGACGGTGAACCTGTTGAAGACACTGGGCGTCCGGTTGTGGACCGAACTGGAATATCTGTGGCTGTGCGTGGGCAGCGGCGTGGTCGGCCTCGAGTCGCCGATGCCGCTGCTGGCGGCGGGCACCGAACTGCTGCGGCACGGCGGTTTGCCTGCGCTGCTGCGCCTTTCGGCGGGCCGCTACGGCGAGCGCACCGCGGTCATCGATGAACTGGGCGCGCTGAGCTACCGGGAACTCGACGACCGCTCGAACCGCTTGGCCAACGAGTGGCGCAAGCGCGGCCTGCGTTCCGGTGAGGGCGTGGCGATCCTGGCCCGCAATCATCGCGGACTGCTGGACGCGATGTTCGCCGCCACCAAGTGCGGCGCCCGAATCATCCTGTTGAACACCGACTTCGCGGGTCCGCAGCTGCGCGACGTGACCGCGCGCGAGGGCGCCGATCTGCTGGTCTACGACGAGGAGTACGAACCGATCCTCGGCGATCTCAGCCCGCGCCGCGGCGCGTATCGGGCCTGGACCGACACCAGCCACCCGAGCAGCCTGGAGGCCCTGATCGCCGCGGGTTCCGCCGCGTCGCCGCCGATCACCGGCCCGGGCTCCAAGATCATCCTGCTGACCAGCGGCACGACCGGCACGCCGAAGGGCGCGGCCCGCTCGGAGCCGCGTTCGCTGGAGCCGCTGGGCGCGATCCTCAGCCGGGTGCCGTTCCGCACCCGCGAGGTGACCGAATGCCCGGCGCCGCTGTTCCACACGCTCGGTTTCGCGATGTCGTTGCTGGCCATCGGATTCGGCTCCACCCTGGTGATCCGGCGCCGCTTCGATCCGCAGCAGGTGATCGACAGCATGTCCCGGCACCGCGCGACCGCCCTGATCGCGGTGCCGGTGATGCTGGCCCGCATCGCCGACCTCGGCCCCCGGGCGCTGGCCGGCCGCGACCTGTCCCGGCTGCGCATCGTCTTCGTGGCGGGATCGCAGCTCGGCGCCGACCTGTGCCGGCGGATCACGGCGCTGCTCGGCCCGGTGGTCTACAACCTGTACGGCTCCACCGAGGTCGCGTACGCCACCATCGCCACCCCCGCCGACCTCGCCGAGGAACCCGGCTGCGTGGGTCGGCCCGTGCTCGGCGCGGTGGTGCGGGTCCTCGACGACCGGGGCGCCGAGTTGCCGCCCGGCCTCACCGGCCGCATCTTCGTCGCCAACGCCTTGCAGTTCGAGGGCTACACCGGCGGCGGCGACAAGGAACGCGTCCGCGGACTGATGTCCTCCGGCGACCTCGGCCACTTCGACTCCGCCGGAAGGCTTTTCATCGACGGCCGGGACGACGACATGATCGTCTCCGGCGGCGAGAACGTCTTTCCGGCCGAGGTGGAGGAATTGCTCAACGCGCACAGCGGAATTCGCGAGGCGGCGGTGATCGGCGTGGCCGACGACCGGTTCGGCGCGCGCCTGAAGGCATTCGTCGTGCGCGACGACGACACACTCACCGCCGACGATGTCAAGTCCCACGTGAAGGCGCACCTGGCGCGCTACAAGGTGCCCCGGGAGGTCGTCTTCCTGGGAGAACTGCCGCGCAACCCGACCGGCAAGGTCCTCAAGCGGATGCTGCAGGAACTCTGATCCGAGCCTGCCGAACCGCTTGGTACGGAATGTCCGTGTCGCAGCCGGGACCCGGGGTCGCGAGAGGGAAAAATGCTCCCCAGCGCACCAGCGGGACCCGGAAGGAGACGCGATGGCGAAGTGGACGGCCGCCGAGCTGACCAGGATCGCAGAGACGGAGGAACTGCAACTGGCGGCGGCGGGCCGGGACGGCACGCTGCGGATGCCGGTGACGATCTGGGTGGTGCGGCACGGTCGCGAGCTGTACGTGCGCTCGGTGAACGGGGCGGACTCGGCCTGGTTCCGGACCGCGCGCGACAGCGGCCACGGCCGGATCCGGGCCGGCAGCATCGACCAGGACGTCGACTTCGCCGACGCCGATCACGCGCTGGACGACGACATCGACGGCGAGTACGCGACGAAGTATCAGCGGTACGCGGCCAGCATCATCGCCGAGATCACCAGTGCCAAGGCGCGATCCACCACCTTGCGGCTACTGCCGCGCGAATGACGGTCGCCGACAAGCGAATCGGGGGGGGGGGGGGGGGGGGTGGTGGGGGGCGGCGGGGGGGAGGTGGGGACGAACAGCAATAGAGTAGGAGTAGGGGTGGAGCTGTTCCCGCGCACCCAGCCGCGCGGCGCCGAACGCCCGCTGAGGGCGATCTCCCGGGTGACGGCGACGAACCAGGTCAGCAACGACAATTTCGACGGTCATCCGCCGCACCAGGTCAACCTGCTGCACCG
>NZ_JARWOP010000095.1 GCF_029868745.1 Nocardia wallacei
AACCCCCCCTTCTGCCCGGGGGCGGGCTGGTTTTCTTTCGCGCGCGGGGCGTTTTTATCCCCCGCGCGGCGTCCGCCTCCGCCCCCTTGATCCCCTGTCGCGCGCCGCCGCGGGCCCCCCCCGCGCCCCCCTCGGCCGCGGTCCTCGATGCCGCGGCGCACCCGCCCCGCCCGAGCCACGGTGCGGCGCAACCGCGGATCCGCGGCGGCCAGGTAGCGCAGGCTCGGGGACAACTCCGGACCGCCCAGCACGATCAGGCCGTCGCGGTCGAGATCCAGCGGGCGCCCCGGCAGGAAGCGTTCCACGTTCGCGGCGAATCCCAACTCCCGCAACAGCTCCACCAGGCGATGCGGGGCCGCGGCGTCGGGCGCGCCCACCAGCGGCGCGGCGCGCGTCGTGCTGCGCACGTCCGGGGTCAGGATGGTCAGCGGGCCGTGCCCGAAGAACAAGCCCTCCGGCACCGGGCCCTGCGTGCTGACCTGGTGGATCCGCGCGCGTGAAAGCCCCGCCGCGGCACCGATTCTGGCGAAGGTCCAGCCCTCGGCATGCAACTCGCGGATGACGGCTCGCCGAATCCTGGTGAGCTCGTTGATGGTCTGCTGGGCCTGCGCGACCCCATCGGTGGCAGCCTTGAGGCGCTCGACCTTGTCCTCGATCGCGAACACCCGTGCCACCTCGTCGGCCGACATGTGCGCAGTCTAGATAGCTCGACAGCGGGATGTGTCTAGCCCCGTTGACGAAAACGCTCCGGCCTGCACCGGAATTGCGGACAAAAGTTCCGATCGGGAATACCTGTTGATCGGAATCGTCCGTGGTGACCACGGCAATTCGATTGCCTCGCTAGGTGGCATCGAAATCGATCGGCGGCTTCTCGTTGCGCGCCAGCGGCTTCGGCGGCTCGGGGGCGGAATATGTCGCGGGCGGCGAATAATCCGAGCCATTGGACGTACTGGACGGTTTGTCGAACTTTCCGGTGAACAACGAATCATCGCCGTCCAGCAGGTGTTTGGTCACCGCGCTCCGGGGCGTCATGCCGCGGAACTGGTCCAGCGGCCGCCGGAGTTCGTTGAGGTCCTGCAGCGGCTTGCGGATCTCGTCGAACTCCGGGCCCAGCTCGCTGCGCAGCTGGCTGGTGGCCCCGCTGGCGTAGTCGCGCACCTGCCGCAGGCTCTGCGCGGTCCAGCGGATCGCCCCCGGCAGCCGCTCCGGACCGAGGATCACCAAGGCGGCGACCACCAGGATCACCATCTCGGCCCATCCGATATCGAACATACGACCAGGCTACTAAGGCTGCTTGGGGGCGTTCTCGTCGGATTCCAGCGTGACCGGCACGTCGACCTGGCGGCCGTCGCGGATCACCTGGAAGGTCACGGTCTCACCGATCCGGCGCGACTGCACGGCCACGGTCAGCTCCGCGGGCTCGGTCACCTCGCGCCCGGCGACCCGCACGATCACGTCGCCCTCGACGAGCCCGGCCTTGGCGGCGGGGCTGCCTCCCGACACGTCGGCGATCGCCGCGCCGCTCATGGCGTCGTTCTCGACGGTCTTCTGCCGGGCGTTGACGCCCAGCCACGGGTGGGCCACCTTGCCGTCGCGGATCAGCGTCTGGGCGATGCGCTGCACCAGATCCACCGGGATGGCGAAGCCCAGACCGACCGAACCGCCGCTCTCGCTGCGAATGGCCGTATTGATGCCGATCAGGCGCCCCTCGCCGTCGACCAGCGCGCCGCCGGAGTTGCCGTGGTTGATCGCGGCGTCGGTCTGCACGGCGTCGAAGGCGCCGGCGGTGTCGTCGCCGGCCTCGGTGGGCTCGGCCATCGGCCGGTTCAGCGCGCTGACGATGCCGGAGGTGACCGTCTTGGTCAGGCCCAGCGGCGAACCGATTGCGAGCACGTCGTCACCCACCTGGACGTCCTCGGACTTGCCCAATCGGGCCACCGTCAAATTCTTGACATCGACCTTGAGCACCGCGAGATCGGTCTTGGGGTCGCGGCCGACGATCCGGGCCGGGGCCTTGGTGCCGTCGGAGAAGGTCACCTGGATCTTGCCGCGGCCCGACTTGTCCAGCCCGACCATCGAGACCACGTGATTGTTGGTGACGATGTAACCCGCGCCGTCGATGACCACGCCCGAGCCGAGCGCGCCGTTGTCACCCACGGTTTCGCGGATCTGCACCACCGCGGGCAGCACCGCGTCGGCCACCTTCGCGACCTGGCCGTGCGGTTTGTCCGAGGATTCCTCCTGCTGGAGGGCGATCTTGCGGGAGGTGAGTGCCGAGGCGGAATCGCCGGTGAACCGGCCGATCAGACCGCCGACCAGGCCGATCGCCAGGGCGATGACCGCGAGGATCGCGAGCGCGGCGGGCGCGACCTTCTTGCCGAACAGCACCTCGCGGGCGCTGAGCTGGGTGGCGGGCGGCAGCGGCGCGTCGCGCGGAGTCGTGATGGCGGGTGCGCCCAGGCGGGCGGCGGCCTCGGGATCACGCCAGGGATCGGCCGGTCCGGCGGCCGGGCCGTCGTCGTCGGCCGCGTCCGGGTCGCGCTGCAGTAGCTCGTCGGAGCCCTCGGGGCGGCCGAACGCCTCGGCCAGCACCGCGTCGGGCGGCCGGTTCACCAGTTCGGGGCCGTCGTGCCGGGGCTCACCGGCCGCGCCCGGCTGATGCGCGGAGAACGAACCGGTCTGCCCCTCGGGGCGCCGGAACGCGCGGGCGGTGTGCTTGTCGATGTCGGGCCGATAGACCGGTCGCGGCCCCAGCACGGGCGCGTCCGGCGGCCTCAGGTTCCCCCGTTCGGCCGCCGAATCCGACACAGCGTCTCTCGGCGACGCGCCGGGCTGTTCGGGCTGTGATCCGGTGTTCGTCGATTCGGTGGTCACGTGTCGAACTCTACTTGCGCCACCAACCGGTCCACCGCCTGCTCTCCGAAGAGAATTCGCGATCGGTGGAGACGAAGCGGAACGAATCCGCCCGCAGCCCTAGAAAACTCGCACCGCGCGTCATCTCGTCCATGTGATCGGAAAGATTTGCCAGCGGAATGCGGCTCAGGGTGTCGTGCAAATTCCCCGGCGCGGCGATCTGCCGTTGCGCCGCCCGCCGCAGGGCGATGCGCGCCTGTTGCTGGGAGTCGACCTCGGCCGCGCACTCGGGGCATTTCGCGAGATGCTCGGCGGCACGCAGATATGCGTTCATTCGGAGTTCGCCGTCGACGTAGGCGGCGATGGCCTCGCTCGCCAAGTGTTCGGTCGGAGCGAATCGATGCGGACGGCCGGTTGCGGCGTCCTCGCCACTCATACGTGCACTCACCCTTCCGACGGACGAACTGCTGGCGCCGGGCGCCGCTCACGGCGGCGTTGGATCACCCGACCTTCTCGTCAGCGGCGAACCGCTGCTGAGATCCATTATGCGCAAGGTACTCCCGCAGCGCCTGGCGTCCACGGTGGATCCGGCTGCGCACAGTGCCCAGTTTGACGCCGAGCGTAGCGCCGATCTCCTCGTAGGACAGCCCCTCGATATCGCACAGCACCACGGCGGCGCGGAATTCCGGAGCCAGCGAATCCAGCGCGGATTGCAGGTCGGGATCGAGGTTGGCGTCGTGGTAGACCTGCTCGGGGTCGGGACCTTCCGAGGGCACCCGGTCGTAATCGTCGGGCAGCGCCTCCATCCGGATCCGGTTGCGGCGGCGCACCATGTCCAGGAACAGGTTGGTCGTGATGCGGTGCAGCCAACCCTCGAAGGTGCCGGGCTGGTAGTTGGACAGCGAGCGGAAGACCCGGATGAACGTCTCCTGGGTCAGGTCCTCGGCGTCCTGCGGGTCACCGGTCAGGCGGTAGGCCAGCCGGTACACCCGGTCGGCGTGCTCGCGCACCAGTTCGTCCCAGGTGGGCATCATGGACCGGTCGCCGGTGGCGTCGAAGGCCGCGGTGCCGGTCAGCGGATCGATGTCGTCCTCGGCGGGGGGCGCCGGGGCGTCGTCGGGCAGCACGGCGTCGGACGGGACGGGGTTGCCGCTGTCCGCCGCGGGCAGTAGGTATTCGGCCGAGTCTGCGGTGTTCGGCAGGCTCGACGGGGGAAGAGTGGCGTGCTCACGCGCCGCATCGACCATGTGGATGGGATTACCTCCTACTCGGGACCGTGCTCGGCGCTGCGACGGTGAGGTTCCCCCCATCCTGTCGCGTGCCGGGTATAACCGAAGACGGGTGTCAGGTTGTTCCCGGGCGCCGCCCACGGTCGGTCGGCCTTTGCGTGGTACCAACTCTGTCGAATCCCGATGTGCCGGTGGTGTGGGGAGGCTGAGGGACACCTGAGAAAAATCGCGGGTCGCGCGCCGTCCCACCGCCTCGTAGGTCGCGACGTTCGGCGGGGTTCGCCGTTAGCCTCATACCTGTGAGCCTCATACCCGCGGCAGCGACCGCGCAGCGCAACCTCGCCTACGTGGAGGAATCCGTCGCCGAGGACGAGATTCTGCTGGCCGCGCGCGAGCGGGCCACCGAATTGGGGGCGCTGCCGGTACCGCCCTCGGTGGGCGCGCTGCTGAGTATGTACGCCCAGATGCTGGGGGCGCGGGCGGTGGTCGAGGTGGGCACCGGCGCCGGGATCAGCGGGCTGTGGCTGCTCGACGGCATGCGCGAGGACGGCACGCTGACCACCATCGACTCCGAGCCCGAACATCAGCGGGCCGCGCGCGACGCCTTCCGCACCGCCGACATCCCGCCCGCGCGGACCCGGCTGATCAACGGCCGCGCCCTGGATGTGCTGCCGCGTCTCGCCGACGGCGCCTACGACCTGGTCTTCGTCGATGCCGCACCGCTCGAGCACCCGCAGTACGTCGAGCAGGGGGTGCGGTTGTTACGCGAGGGCGGGGCGATCCTGCTGCACAACGCGCTGCTCGGCGGCCGGGTGCCCGATACCGCCCAGCGCGACCCGGCCACCCAGGCGGTGCGGGCGGCCACCCGCGCGGTCGCGGAGGATCCCGAACTCACCAGCGTGCTCATCCCCGTCGGCGACGGGTTGCTCTGCGCCTCACGGGGTTAGCGGCCCCGGATCCACTGGTTGGTCGGATCATCCGATCATTTTTCTGTGGTTCTGACCTGCGTAGATGACGATCGAAAATCGTTGCGCGGGAAGTCTTGCGTGACCATTGAACGAGTGTTTAGTATATTGAACATGTGTTCAAGGGAACAGCCGTACCGGAAGGATCCGCCTCGGATCTGAGCACTCGCGCCCGCATCCGGGACGCCGCCATCGCCGTCTTCGGCGAGGAGGGGTTCGGGGTCGGTGTTCGGGCGATCGCGAAGGCCGCGGGTGTGTCCCCGGGGCTCGTCAACCACCATTTCGGTTCCAAGGACGGGCTGCGGGAAGCGTGCGATGAACACGTCCGCTCGATCATTCGGGCGGCGAAGACGGAGTACGTACAACACCCCACGCCGAACGCGACGTGGCAGGCGCTCTCGGAAATCGAGGAATACGCGCCCGCCATCGCCTATCTGATGCGCAGCTTTCAGGCCGGAGGGCCGCTCATGGCCACGATGTTCGAGCAGATGGTCGCCGATGTCGAGTCCTACCTCGTCGTCGGGATCGAGGCCGGGACCCTGCGCGCACCACTCGACCTGAGAGCAACGGCTCGCTTTCTGGCGGTGAACAACGGCGGTGGGTTCTTCTTCTTCCTGCAGCTGTACGCCGCCAGACACGACGGCAAGCTCGACTACCGAAAAGCGCTGCGCGAGTACGCCGACCAGATGATGCTGCCGGCGGTCGAAGTCAATACACATGGTCTTTTCGCCGATTCGTCGCTGCTGGACACCCTGCTCGCCGATCGGTGAACCCACTCGTCTCTCGAGGAGATTCGATGTCATCGGCAATCGTCGTCCGGGATCTGCACAAGCATTTCGGACAGGTACACGCACTCGACGGGCTCGACCTGGAGGTCGCCGAGGGCGAGGTACACGGCTTCCTCGGCCCCAACGGCGCGGGCAAGTCCACCACCATTCGCATTCTGCTGGGCATCCTGACCCGCACCTCCGGCGAGGCGCAGGTGCTGGGGCGGGACCCGTGGGCCGACGCGGTCGGCCTGCATCACGAGATCGCTTATGTCCCAGGCGATGTCACGCTCTGGCCGTCGCTGTCCGGCGGCGAGACCATCGACCTGCTGGCCCGGATGCGCGGTGGCCTGGACCCCGATCGCCGCGCCGAGCTGATCGATCGGTTCGAGCTGGATCCGCGCAAGAAGGCCCGCACCTACTCCAAGGGCAATCGGCAGAAGGTCGCCCTGGTGTCGGCGTTCTCCTCGAACGCCAACCTGCTGATGCTCGACGAGCCCACCTCGGGTCTGGACCCGTTGATGGAGCAGGTCTTCCGGGAATGCGTCCGGGAGGCCACCGAGCGCGGGGTGACCGTGCTGCTGTCCAGCCACATTCTGTCGGAGGTGGAAATGCTCTGCGAGCGGGTCACCATCATCCGCTCCGGGCGGACCGTGGAGAGCGGCAGCCTCGCCGAGTTGCGGCACCTCAGCCGCACCTCGATCACCGCCGAAATGCTCGGCGACCCAGGCGATCTCGGCAGCATGCCGGGGGTCGACGATGTCAGCATCGAGGAGCACACCCTGCGCTGCCAGGTGGACAGTGAACATCTGGGCGAGCTGATCCGGGTGCTCGGCGACGCGGGCGTGCGCAGCCTGGTCAGTCAGCCGCCGACGCTGGAAGAGCTGTTCCTGCGGCACTATTCGCTCGACGGCGACGAGCCGGCCGCGAGCGGCTCGGCGGCCCACCGGTACGCGGAGGCGACGAAATGACCACCGCAACCGTCTCCCGACCGCAGTACGGATTCGCCGAATCCGACCGTGGCGCCTCGGATTTCACCGGCACGATGCAGCTGCTGCGGCTGTATCTGCGGCGCGACCGGATCGTGCTGCCGCTGTGGGTGATCCTGCTGTCGCTGCCGCTGGGCAGCACATACATCAAGAGCACCGAATCGGTGTATTCCACGCCGGAGCAGCTGGCCGGTTTCGCCCGCACGATCCTGTCCAGCCCGGCGCAGCTGGCCATGTACGGCCCGATCTACAACACCACCTCCACGGCGGCGGCCGGGTTGTGGAAGGCCGGAATGTTCTTCACCCTCATCGGGATCGCGACGATTCTCACGGTCATCCGGCACACCCGCGCCGAGGAGGAGACCGGCCGCGGTGAGCTGCTGGCGTCCACTCAGGTCGGGCGGTATGCCAGCCTGACCGCCGCGCTGATCGTGGCCTGCGGCGGTGCGATCGCCGCCGGGCTGATCGCGACCGTCAGCATCATGGGCGCCGGGGTCGAGGGCGCCGGCGCGCTGGCGTTCGGGCTGGCGCTGGCGGGGTCGGGCCTGGTGTTCGCCGCCGTCGCCGCGGTGACCGCGCAGCTCAGTGCCAATGCCCGCACCACGCGCGGCCTCGCCTTCGTGGTGCTGGCCGTGACCTACACGCTGCGGGCCATCGGTGATGCTCGCGCCGGTGCCGGGCCGACCGGTCCACTGGTCTGGCTGTCGCCGCAGGGTTGGTCGATCCAGGTGCGGGCGCTCGCGGGTAACCACTGGCCGATCCTGATGCTGCACGTGGCGACCACGGCCGTGCTGATCGTGGTGGCGTATGTGCTGCTGCAGCGGCGCGATCTCGGTGCCGGGCTGATCGCCGAGCGGCTCGGGGCGCCGGCCGCCGGGCCCGGACTGGCCGGTCCGTTCGGTCTGGCGTGGCGGTTGCAGCGCGGCACGCTGCTGGCGTGGACCATTGGTCTGGCGCTGTACGGGCTGGTCATCGGCAGCGTGGTGCACGGTATCGGTGACGAGCTGGGCACCAGCGACGCGGTCAACGACATCATCGGGCGTTTGGGCGGCAGCGCCGCCCTGGAGGACGCGTTCCTCACGACCGGCTACACCATGCTCGGCATGGCGGCGTCCGCGTACTCCATCTCGGCGGCGCTGCGGCTGCATTCGGAGGAAACCGCGCAGCACACCGAGACCGTGCTCACCGGGGCCGTCGCCCGGACCCGCTGGGCCGCATCGCATGTGGTGTACGCCCTGCTCGGACCGGTTGTGGTGCTGGTGGTTTCGGGCCTGTTCGGCGGCCTGACCTACGGCGCCGCGGCAGGGGACATCGGCGGGAAGCTGCCGCGGGTGCTGGGTGCGGCGCTGGTGCAGATCCCGGCGGTCTGGCTGTTCGTGGGCGCCGCGGTGCTGCTGTTCGGGCTGCTGCCGCGCTGGGCGCCGGTGGCGTGGGGAGTGTTCACCGCCGGTGTGGCGCTGTTCTTCCTCGGCTCCATCTCCGGTATGCCGCAATGGATTCTGGATCTCACGCCCTACAGTCACCTGCCCAAGTTGCCGGGCGCCGAATTCACCGCGACTCCGGTGGTGATCCTGCTGGTGCTCGCGGCGGTGCTGCTCACGATGGGCCTCGTCGCCTTCCGGCGCCGCGACCTGCGCTGAACTACCTTTTCCCCGAACGCCTCTCGGTACGCCGAGGGGCGTTCGGCGTATCCGGCGCCCGATCGCGGTCGAGACGGGCAGCGGTCGTCGAGGGGGATGCACGCGCTCGCGAACGCATCGGGCAGCCCATGGCGCACACTGGATTGACGCGCCGCGGACCGGGCATACCCGGGATGAAGGCCTTCCGGGCGGCCGCCGGTTGCCCTGCCGCGCAGCCGGTTACGTGCACGGCGGGAGGTGATGCGCGGTGGCCGAGGAATTCGCGCATCTGCTCGAGCACTACCTGCCCCGCGGCTGGCTGTTTCCGGCGGCCGTCATCTTCGGGTTCGTGGTGGTCGTCGCGGTGGTGGTGCTGTTGATCGTGAGCCACAGCGACTTCGACGACCAGCACTCACCGGTCACGACGACACCGAGCACCTGCGCGCCCTTCTGCACCGCGACGACCGGCGTTCCCGCACCACCTTGATCGGCACGCGAGTACATGGGGTGCGCGGCGGCCGTGGTCGCCGATATGATTGAGGGAGCAAGTGTTTCGCTACCGGTGGAGGCGTGGGTGGTTTTCCAACGCGCAGTGCTGATCGAAGTCGCGCCACGCAGCTGGCTGGTGCTGGCGGTGGTAATGCTGGGCTTCTTCATCTTCGTCGCCCTGCTGGTGCTGCTGCTGGTCACCGGGAGCGATTACAACGATCCGGCCAAACAACCGCCGATCACCCACGGCCCGTGCGATCCGTTCTGCACGGCCACTCCGGTGCCCGCCGCCCCGCGCTGAGCACGGCAGGTGCGATTAAACCCACACGCCCTTGCCTACGGTCACCACGCCACCGTTGCTGACCGCGAATCGTTCCCGATCGCGTTCCAGGTCTACTCCGATGATCTCGCCCTCGCCGACCATCACGTTCTTGTCCAGGATCGCGCGCCGCACCACCGCGCCGCGGCCGACCCGCACGCCCGGCATCAGCACACTGCCCTCCACGGTCGCGCCGTCCTCGACGAACACGTTCGACGACAGCACCGAATTGCGCACCGTGGCCGCCGACAGGATGCTGCCCGCCCCGACGATCGATTCCTGTGCCAGCCCGCCCTGCGCGAACTTGGCCGGCGGCAGGTTCTCCGCGGCGCCGCGGATCGGCCAGTGCCTGTTGTAGAGATTGAAGATCGGGTGCACCGACACCAGATCCATGTGCGCGTCGTAGAACGCGTCGATGGTCCCCACGTCGCGCCAGTAGCCGCGGTCGCGGTCGGTGGACCCGGGCACGTCGTTGCGCGCGAAGTCGTACACGCCCGCCTCGCCCTCGCCGACCAGGGTCGGGATGATGTCGCCGCCCATGTCGTGGTCGGAATCGGCGTTGTCGGCGTCGGCGCGGATGGCGTCCACCAAGGCCTTGGTGCTGAACACGTAGTTGCCCATCGACGCGAAGGTGACGTTCGGGTCGTCGGGGGTGCCCGGCGGATGCACCGGCTTCTCCAGGAACTGGGTGATCCGGCCGGACTCGTCGGAGTCGATGCAGCCGAACGCCCCGGCCTCGCTGCGCGGCACTCGGATCCCGGCGACCGTCACGCCCGCGCCGGTGTCGATGTGGTGGGCCACCATCTGCTCGGGATCCATCCGGTACACGTGGTCGGCGCCGAACACCACGATGTAGTCCGGGTCCTCGTCGTAGATGAGATTGAGCGACTGCATGATCGCGTCCGCGCTGCCGGTGTACCAGCGCGGACCCAGGCGCTGCTGGGCCGGGACCGGGGTGATGTATTCACCGCCGAACCCCGACAGCCGCCAGGTCTGTGAGATGTGCCGGTCCAGCGAGTGCGACTTGTACTGGGTGAGCACGCACAGCCGCAGAAAACCGGCGTTGACGAGGTTGGACAGGACGAAGTCGATGAGCCGGTACGCGCCCCCGAACGGGACCGCTGGTTTGGCGCGGTCCTTGGTGAGCGGGAAGAGTCGCTTGCCCTCACCGCCGGCGAGCACGATCCCGAGTACGTGCGGCTGGCTCCTCACAGGGCCCAACTTACCGCCGCCGGGTCTGTGGAGTGGTCAGCACGCAGGTGAACGATTAGGTTGGACCGGTGAGTTTCGGCCCGGAGGGCGGACGCGAGCCGACCGAATCGCGGGAGCGGAATCGGTTGCGGGTCGCGATGCTGACTCGTGAGTATCCGCCGGAGGTGTACGGCGGGGCGGGGGTGCACGTCACCCACCTGGTACCGCGGTTGCGGCGGTTGAGCGAGGTGACCGTGCACTGCATGGGTGTGTCGCGCGCGGACGCCGTGGTGCACCAGCCCGATCCGATGCTGTACGCGGCCAATTCGGCGCTACAGATGATGTCGGCGCAACTGCGCATGGCCGATGCCGTCGGCGGCGTGGACGTGGTGCACTCGCACACCTGGTACACCGGGCTGGCCGGGCACCTGGCCGCCACGCTGTACGGCATTCCGCATGTGCTGACCGCGCATTCGCTCGAGCCGCGGCGGCCGTGGAAGGCCGAGCAACTGGGCGGCGGTTACCGCTTGTCGTCGTGGTCGGAACGCAACGCGATGGAGTATGCCGACGCGGTCATCGCGGTGAGCGCGGGCATGCGCCGCGACGTGCTGGACGCCTACCCGACCATCGATCCCGAGCGGGTTCACGTGGTGCACAACGGGATCGACGCGCAGGCGTGGTGTCCCGGTGGTCCGATCGACGGCGCCCGCGACGTGCTGGCCGAACTCGGCGTGCGCACGGACGCGCCGATCGCCGCGTTCGTCGGGCGCATCACCCGGCAGAAGGGCGTGTCGCATCTGCTGGCCGCCGCCCGCGAATTCGATCCGGACATCCAGTTGGTGCTGTGCGCGGGCGCGCCCGACACGCCGCAGCTGGAGGCCGAGGTGTCGGCGGCGGTGGCCGAGCTGGCCCGCCGCCGCGGCGGTGTGTTCTGGGTGCGGGAGATGCTGCCCACCGAGCAGGTGCGCCAGATCCTGGCCGCGGCGACGGTATTCGTGTGCCCGTCGGTATACGAGCCGCTCGGCATCGTGAACCTGGAAGCCATGGCCTGCGGCACCGCCGTGGTCGCCTCGGACGTCGGCGGCATCCCGGAGGTCGTCGCCGACGGCGCCACCGGCCGCCTGGTCCACTACGACAGCGACACCCCCGAAGAATTCGAGTCCCACCTAGCCCGCACGGTCAACGCAATAGCCCGCGACCCCCTATCCGCCAACGCCCTAGGCACCGCCGGCCGAGCCCGAGCCATAGCCGAATTCGACTGGTCCCAGGTAGCCGAACGCACAGTCCACCTCTACGACAGCATCCGCAAGGCTTGAATCCGCGACCAGACACTGAGGGCGCGCGGGTCGCCACTGTTCCCCGAGGGCGCGCGAGTCGCCATTATTCCCCGACCGTACGCGCCCTGGCGCGTACGGTCGGGGGCATGGACCGCGCTGCTGTGGATGCCTGGGTGGAACGGTACGAGCGGGCCTGGCGGACGCCGGGCACCGCGCAGCTGGGGGAGTTGTTCGCGCCCGGCGCGAGCTATCTCCCGTCGCCCTGGGCGGCGCCCATCACCGACGCGATGGAGTTGGCGCGGTTCTGGGAGCGCGCCCGCGACGGGGCGGACGAGCCGTTCACCATGACATCGGCGGTGGTGGCCCTCGACGGCGACACCGCGGTCGTCCGCGTAGAGGTCGAGTACGCCCGGGCCGATCCCGCACGCTGGCGTGATCTGTGGGTGCTGCGCTTCGCGGACGACGGCCGCTGCACCTGGTTCGAGGAGTGGCCGTTCGCGCCCGAGCAGGCCGACGGGCATTAGTGCGGGCGGTAGGTGGAGACCGTCACCGAGGCGGTCACCTCGACCGTCTCCGGCAGCGCCGCGATCCGGTCGGCGCGCTGCGCGGCGGCATGATGCGCGGAGGGCCCCATGCCGACGACATTCGTGACATCGGCGTGGCCGAGCCGCATCGAATACTCCACGACCCGTTCGGCGAGCCGGTCGAAGCGGCCGGACAGGGTCGCGGCGAGGCGCTCGTCCTTGGCCGCGTCCACGCCCACCATGCCCAGCGGCACGATCAGTTCGGACAGATGCCGGGATGTCGGCGTCACCACGACGAATATCCCGCCGGGAGCCAGCACCCGGGCCACCTCGTCCGGATTACGCGGCGCGAACACCGACAGCACCCGGCTCAGCGCACCGTCGCGCACCGGCAGCCCACGCCAGGCATCGGCCAGCACCGAGGCGGCCCGCGGGTGCGCACGGGCGGCGCGCCGGGCCGCGAACTTCGACACGTCCAGTGCGATCCCGTGTGCGCCGGGCGCGGCATCCAGCGCCGCGGCCAGGTAGTAGCCGGTTCCCGCGCCGACCTCGAGAATCGAATGCACCGGGGACCCGGTGGTGAGTGCCGCCGCCGCGGCGTCGGCGATCGGAGTGAAATGCCGGGCGCGCTGGAAAGCGGCCCGCGCGTCCAGCATGTCGGCAGTGTCGCCCGTCATCTTGGTCGACGCGCCGGTCAGCAGGCTGACATACCCCTGACGGGCGAGATCGAAGGCATGTCCGCGAGTATTGGACAGCGATTCGCGGGCACAGGACAGCGAGCGGTCGCGCACGGTCATGCCCGCTCCGCATTCGGGGCAGGCGAGTAACCGCGCGATCGCGGCGAGCGGCGTGTCGGTGTCCGCCCGCGCCGGAGTCACCGGCATTGATCGAACGAGCGGTTAACTGGTGACTTCGGTGAGCTCTTTGCCGAGGGCCGCGGCCTCTTCCGGCGTGAGCTCGACGACCAGACGCCCGCCACCCTCGAGTGGAACCCGCATGACGATTCCACGCCCTTCCTTGGTTGCCTCGAGGGGACCGTCCCCGGTGCGGGGCTTCATGGCCGCCATCCTCTGCTCCCTCCAGATCCGCGCGGTCTGCTGCGCACTTTCTTGGAACTCGTGTTGTCACCAACAGGTAGCCCCCGTGCACGGCCACGCCGCGCCCGAGGGGCCACACCACGACTATTCTTCCTCATCACGGAACTGGGCGGGTACCTGAGTTCGAAAACCGACCGCCGTGGCGCGTGTTCAACCGCGCACCTCGACCCAGCAATCGGCCAGATGATCGTTCACCATTCCGGTCGCCTGCATCATCGCGTAAGCCGTCGTCGGACCCACGAAACGGAATCCGCGGCGCTTGAGTTCCTTTGCGAGAGCAACCGATTCGGGTGTGACCGCGGGCACGTCGGAGAGTCGGCGCGGGCGCGGGCGGGGCTCGGGCGCGAACGACCAGAGCAGTTCGTCCAGCCCCGGCGAGAGATCTTCGGCAACCTTGGCGTTGGCGATGCAGGCCTCGATCTTGGCGCGATTGCGCACTATGCCGGGATCGGACAGCAGGCGCTCGGCGTCGGCCGGGGTGAAACGGGCCACCCGGTCGATGGCGAAGCCCTCGAAGGCGGCCCGGAACGCCGGCCGCTTCCGCAGGATGGTGATCCACGACAACCCCGACTGGAAGGCCTCCAGGCACATCCGCTCGAACAGCGCGTCGTCACCGTGTAGCGGCTGTCCCCACTCCTCGTCGTGATAGTCCCGATAGAGCTGAGACGATTCCGACCATCCGCACCGCACCTTGCCGTCGGACTCCACCTCGACCGATGCGGTACTCACCGCGGATCCCGCCGATCGGCCTGGTCGGTGCCCTGCTGCCCCGGCGGTTGTACCTGCGGCGACGGCCCACCGGACGCGTCGGAACCCTCCGGCCCGCCGCTCCCGCGAGCCAACCCCGGCACCGAGACCTGCCACGGTGGAGCCCCACCCGGCGCGGCAGCGGACGGGTCACCCCAGCCCTCCGCCTGCGCCGACTTCGGCTGCTCGGTACCGGGCGGTGCGGAACTCGTGGTTGTGGGGTCGGGTGTGGTCGGCTCGGGGGCGGGGCGGTGGGTCGGCTGGGTGGAGGGTTCCCAGGCGGTGGGTGGGCTGGTGAAGGGGCTGGAGTAGGTGGTGATGTCGGTGTGGCCGTTGGGCGGTGCGGCTGCGGGCGGGGAGCCGAAGGCCCAGGACGTGGATGTCCGGTTCGGATGGATGGTTTGTTCGAAGGTGGGCGGCGCGGTGTACGAACCCGTGCGCGGGTGTGCGGCCGATCGGTCGCCGCGGGCCTCGGCCAGCTGGATTTCCAGCTCGTCGATGCGGGCGGCGAGCCGGGTGAGCGCCCAGTCCACCTCGCCGGCCTTGTAGCCGCGGAACACCTGCTGGAAGCGCAGCGCCCGCACATCGCCGCCGCTGATGGCCGCGACCGGCAGCACCGTCGCCGTGGTGCCCTCGGGCAGCGGCCCCAGTTCCTCCCCGCGGCCGAACACGGCGCTCGCGACCAGGAACAGCAGCGCGGCCACCAGACCGACGATCAGCACGTACAACAGCAGCGTGAGCATACGGACGAGGATATGTGGCACCCGTGACAGGTTCGACGCCCCCGACGATGTTCGCCGAGCCCGAGCGCCGGTCCGCTTCCCCGAAATCGAACCGGCGCACGCGAATCACCAACCCCCGGTTCACCTTTCCCCGGTGCGGCGGAAGCAGTAGGCCGCCGCCGCGAGATATTGCCGGCAGCTGCCGCCGTGCCCGGCATGCACGGCGAGGATGAAACGGGCCCGGTCGTAGGTGAGGTCGACCGGCTCGTGGGCGCAGTCGCGGCTGTCCATCAGCCACCGGTCCCGGACGTCCGAGGGCGGTGCGTGCATCGTGGTACCTCCAGCAGGTGTGCGGGTGCACCCGGCGCCGCGAAAACCGTGGGTCTCAGGATCGCCGCCCTCGGTTTTGTCGTCGAATTGCGAAGGATTTATCGCATCGGCACCGGGTGCGCCTCTAACTTTCGCCGTATTCGGCCCATTACGAAATCGCGCAGCGTTGGCATTGGTGTTGGCTTACTGTTGGCACACGGGTGCGAAACAGGGAGTTAACAATGGTGTTGGGTCGTCCCTGGACCGGATTCGAGGCTGTCGCCTTGCAGGAGGCGACCCGGAAATCGGTGCGGGAGTTTGCCGCTCACCTCGGGGTGGAGATGACGACGGTGGCCAACTGGCGCTCCGGGCTGAGCGCGGTGACGCCGCGCCCACTCACCCAGGAGCTGCTGGACACGCTGCTCGTGCAGGTCGGCGCCGAAGTGCGCGAGCGGTTCGAACAGATTCTGGCCGAGGGTGAACAGGCCCTCGGCTCGCGCCGGATGCCCGCCCGCCGCGCCGCTGTGTCGCTGGGCGCGGCGTCCGCGGCCGGATCCGATGTGGCTCTGATGTCAAGGATCGACGATGCCCGGCTGGTGATCGACCGGACGCTCGCCGCCGGCACGGTCGGTCCGGCCATGGTGGAGCTGATGGAGGAGCGCGCCGCCGGGCGGATGCTCGCCTACACCCGCACCGCGCCGTCGGCGGTCCTGTCCACGGTGCTGCCGGATCTGCTGGAGGTGCAGTCGATTTCGACGCAGCGTCAGCCCGCGGCCATTCAGGCCAGACTGTCGGAGATCACCGCGGTGCTGGGCCTGCTGATCGCCGACGCGCTGATGAAGCTCGGCCAGATCGAGCGCGCCGACTACTGGTACGGCACCGCCCGCCTGGCCGCCGACGACACCGGCAATCGCAGGCTGCGGGCGCGGGTCCGCGCCCAGCACGCGATGCTGCCGTACTACTACGGCAGCCCCGAGCAGGCGGTACTGCTGGCTCGCGCGGCCCAGGCCCAACTCCCGGAGATCGCCGACGACGCGACCGCGCTGGCCGCGGCCGCGGAGGCGCGCGCCCTGGCCCGCCTCGGCGACGCCGACGGCGCCGAGCTGGCACTGAACCGAGCCCGCAGACAGATCGACGAACTCGGCGCCGCCGTCACCGACGAGGCGTTCCGGTTCAGCGAAAAGCGTTTGCTGCTCTACCAATCCGGCACCCTGACGAATCTGGGCCGCACCGCCGCGGCGCGTCGGGTGCAGGAGCGGGGCCTGCAGCTGTACCGGAACAGTCCGGGCGTGGTGGTGGATCCGGCGCTGCTCGAACTCGACGCCGCGGTCTGCCACGCCCTCGATGGCGCGGTCGACGAGGCCTGCGCACTGGCCGTGCGGGTGCTCACCACACTCCCGCCGGAACACCGGACCACGATCGTGACGACCCGGGCGGCGGCCGTGGTCGAGGCGATTCCCGAGCCGGGCCGCGGCCGCCGGGTGGTCGACGAGTTGCGCCGGTTGGTGGCGGCCGGTCCGGGAGCCACGCCGTGACCACCGCGTCGGCGACCGGCCGCCGTCCCGCCGCCGAGTTCACCGCCCAGCGCACCCGCTGGATCCTCGAGAAGGCCTGCCACAGTAGCGGTTTCGACCCCACCGCGGCCGAGCTGCTGCGCCATCACACCAATGCCGTGTACCGGTTGGCGAACGAGCCGGTGGTGGTGAAGATCGATCGGCCGTGCGGTGCCGCGGCGCCGGTCGATGTAGTCGCGCTGGTGCGCTGGTTACGGCACCGGGACGTCCCGGCGGTGCCGCTCGCGGGCGTGGTGCAGCCCGTCGAGATCGACGGGTGCGCGGTCACGTTCTGGCGGTACCTGCCACAGCACCGCGACATCGTCGCCGCCGATCTGGCCGGACCGCTGGCGCGGCTGCACGGCCTGCGCACCCGACCCACGCAGTGGCTGCCGACCCGCCACCTCTCCGACACCTTCCACCGCATCGCCCGCGCCATCGACGCCAACACGATCCTGCCGCCCAGCGACCGCCGCCTGCTGCGCGCCGAGCGGAACCGGCTGGCCGCCCGGCACGACAAGATCGGCTATGCGCTGGCGCAAGGCCTCATCCACGGCGACGCGCACCATCGGAACACGTTGTGGGACAACGCATCCGAGCGTGGCGTGCTGTGCGACTGGGAGAGCGTTGCGATCGGCCAGCCCGAATGGGATCTGGTGACCATCGAGGTGCACTGCCGCCGCTTCGCTCACCACCCCGGCGAATACGACGGCTTCTGCCGCGACTACGGCTTCGACATCCGCGACTGGTCCGGCTTCGCCTGGCTGCGCGACCTCCGCGAACTCCGCATGATCACCACCAACGCCTACAAGTCCGCCCCCGGCTCCGCCAGCGCCCGAGAAGTCTTGCGCCGCATCGACGGATTGCGCAACGGCATCCCACTCACCTGGAACATCCTCTGACACCGGCGCGCTCGGTTCCCGCCCGTCATACCCGCCAAAAGCATGGCGGGGTGGCGGATGCCGGGAGGGCCGGAGGACGGGGGGGGGCGGGCTACAGGTGGCGGGGGGTGTCGATGCCGAGGGACATGC
>NZ_JARWOP010000096.1 GCF_029868745.1 Nocardia wallacei
GGTGGCCGCTATCTGCCCCCGGAACTGGCGGTCGCGCCCGGTGTTCGGCTGTGCGCGGCGGGCGCGTACATCATCGCCGTGGGCGGGGAATCGCCGCGACCCGGCGCGGTCCGCATCGATCCGCGGATCGAGGCGGACCGGGTGACGCCGGTGATCCGGGGCCTGGTCGAGGCCGGGGTGCCGACCAGCGTGGACACCATGCGAGCGAGCGTCGCGGAGGCGGCGATCGCGGCGGGCGTGTCGGTGGTCAACGATGTCTCGGGCGGGCGGGCCGACGCCGATATGGTGAAGGTGGTCGCGGCGGCCGGGGTGCCGTGGATCCTCATGCACTGGCGGGCCGGGGCGGACTACCGGCACACGGGCCCGGCCGAGCAGTACGGCGACGTGGTCGCCGAGGTGCTCGAGGAACTGTCGATCCAGGTGGATCTGGCGATGGCGGCGGGCGTGCACCCGAGTCGGCTGGTGCTCGATCCAGGTCTGGGTTTCGCCAAGAACGCCGGGCACGACTGGGCCCTGCTGGGCGCGCTGCCCGAACTCACCGCCCAGGGCCTGCCGGTGCTGATCGGCGCCTCCCGCAAGCGTTTTCTCGGCAGGCTGCTGGCCGACGGCGAGACGCCGCGTCCCCCCGCCGGCCGCGAGGTGGCGACGGCGACGGTCTCGGCGCTGGCGGCGTTGCACGGCGCCTGGGGTGTGCGAGTACACGACGTGCGAGCCTCCCTGGACGCGATCGCGGTGACCGACGCCTGGCGGCGAGCGGCCGAGGACCGGCGCCGCACGGGAGATAGAACAGAGCAGTCCGAGACGATCGACGGCACGAGGGAGTAATCCGCTGAGTACCGACCGCATCGAATTGCGCGGACTGCGCGCGTTCGGTCATCACGGCTGCTTCGACTTCGAGCGCCGCGACGGCCAGGAGTTCGTCGTCGACCTCACCCTCTGGCTGGACTTCGCCGCGGCCGCGGCCTCCGACGACCTCGACGCCACGGTCGACTACGGTGCGCTCGCCGGTCGCGCGGTGGCGATCGTGCAGGGCGAACCGCGCAATCTGATCGAGACGGTGGTCTCGGAGATCGCCGACGACATCATGGCCGATCCGCGCGTCGCCGCCGCGGAAGTGGTGCTGCACAAGCCTTCCGCCCCTATTCCGCACACCTTCGCCGACGTCCGGGTGGTCGCGACCCGCCGGCGCGAGGCGGCGGCATGACCCGCGCGGTGTTGTCCATCGGCTCGAATCTGGGCGACCGGCAGGCGCACCTGCGCAGCGTGGTCGACGCGTTCGCGCCGCAGCTGATCGCGGTGTCGTCGGTCTATACGACCGCGCCGTGGGGACCGGTGCCGCAAGACGACTACCTGAACGCCATTCTCGTGGTAGACGATTCTGACGCGACGCCGCGGGACTGGTTGGCCCGTGGTCAGGAATTGGAGCAGGCCGCGGGACGGGTACGCGAGGTGCGCTGGGGCGCACGGACTCTCGACGTCGACGTGGTCTGGTGCGGAGAGCGCCGGGACGGCGAGCTGCGACCGGTGCGCAGCGCCGATCCGGAATTGACGCTGCCGCACCCGCAGGCGCACAATCGCGCGTTCGTGCTGGCGCCCTGGCTGGAGGCGGATCCCGATGCGGTGCTCGAGGTGGACGGCGTGGCGCGGCCCGTGCGAGAACTGCTGGCGGAGTTGCCAGCCGCCGAACGAGACGGCGTGCGGCGCACCGACCTTCGACTCCGGCCGGTGATCTCGTGAACGTCATGAAACCGACCAAGCTGCTCGACCTGACCGCGAACGTGCTGATCGCCGCGGCCGTCGCCTGGGTCGCCACGCGCTGGGCGTATTCCAGTTTCCCGCCGATCAGCGTGATCGCGGGCGCCTCGCTGTATCCGGTGGCGGCGCTGGAGGCGGTGCTGGCCTTCATGATTCGGACGCGGGTGCACGATCAGCGCATCGGCGACGGCCCCAAGCACCTGCACCCGATCACCGCCGCGCGCGCGGTCGCGCTGGCCAAGGCCTCGGCGCAAGTGGGCTCCCTGGCCGCCGGAGTCTGGCTGGGTTTCCTCGTCTGGGTGTTCCCGCAGCGGTCGACGCTGCGCGCGGCGGCCGCGGACACCCCCGGCGCCGTCGTGGGATTGGTCGCGGGTGTGGCGCTGGTGGCGGCGGCACTGTGGCTGGAGTATTGCTGTCGCGCGCCGAGCGATCCGCCGGACGAACCGGCAACTTCATAGCAATCCTTCCGAAAGGAATCACCGGCCGGGCTTGCCGCCGGCGTCGGCCATCCGAGCTACCCTGACGGGCATGGTTTCGCCCGCCCGTAGCAGTACTTCCCGTCGATGGCGGGGAGTCGCGGGAAAATTCGTCGTCGGTGTATTGATTCTGCTCGGACTGATTGCCAGCGTTTTCCTGAGTTTCAGTGACAGCCTGCAACTGACCCGCATCGGACTGATCGCAGCCCTGTGGACTGGGGCGATCGGTGTCATGGTGGCCGGCAGGTACCGCCGGGAGTCGGCAGTGGACCGGGTCAAGATGCGTGACCTGCAAACGGTGTACGAGTTACAACTGCGGCGCGAGATTGCCGCACGGCACGAATACGAACTCGGTGTCGAATCCCGGGTCCGCGCGGAAGTCGGGGCCGAGGCCGCGGAAATGGCCGCGCTGCGGGCCGAGCTGGCTGTGCTGAGGGAAAGCCTGCAACGGCTGTTCGACGGTGACCTGCCGGTCGAGCGGCCCGCATTGCGCGCCGATGTGGTGCGAGTTCCGGAATTGCCCGCACGCTCGGCGAACGGTAGCTCGCCGGATACCGACACCTGGGATGCGTGGAGTGTGCCCGCCGTGCCGCGCGGTTCGGTGACGCCGGTCTTCGAGACCAGCCACCCCGAAGCGCCGCTGTTCGCCAGCCCGGACGACGATCCGGTGACCGCGGAGACCTCGATCGTCTCGGCCGAGCCCGGCCCGCGGTCACGCAATTCCTGGACCGCCTGGGAGCAGACCCCCGAGCCGAAGTCGTCCGACACCTGGACCGCCTGGTCGGAGACGCCCGAACCCGATCCCGAGGCAGCCGAGCCCGAGCCGGAACGGCCGAATTCGCAAGCCGATCCGGAACCGGTCAACGGTGCCGGGTCGGACGGCGCCGCGTCGGTGAACGGCGCTTCGTCGTCCGCCGTGCCGGAGACCAACGGCGCCGCGGTCGCACCGTCCGAAGAGGCCCGGCCACCGGCCAAGGCGCCCTCCGCCATCGGCACCGCGGGCACCCGCCGTCGCCGCCGCGCGGAGGCCGGGGACGGCGAGCGCAACGGCCACCAGTTGACGGTCGCCGAGATCATGGCCAACCTACGGTCGGAGCAGAACAGCTCGAACTGATCGGCGCTGGTGGGGAACATCACCGGCCCCGGCCCTGTCCGCGCGTCCCGGCCCGGCCTATCCTCGGAACCGATAACGTCCGGTACCCGCACGGCGGGACTGGAACGACTTCGAGAGGACAATGGTGACCTCTGAATCTGCACGGCCCGATGCGGGCCGGAGTGTCTCAGGGAGTGACCCGGCGCCCGCACGGCTGACGGTGGGAATCGTCTCGGCGGGACGCGTGGGCTCGGCGCTCGGCGCGGCATTGGAGCGCGCCGGGCACGTCGTATTCGGGGTGTCCGCGATCTCGGACGCCTCCCGGCAGCGCGCCCGCGCGGCGTTGCCCGATTCGCGGATCATGCCTGCCGAGGAGGTCGCTGCCCGCAGCGAACTGCTGGTCCTGGCGGTGCCCGACAGCGAGCTGGCCGGTCTGGTCGCCGGGCTCGCGGCGGCGCGGGTGGTGCGGCCCGGCACGATCGTCGCGCACACCTCGGGTGCGAACGGCATCGCGGTGCTGGCCCCGCTGACCGAACTCGGCGCCCGTCCGCTGGCCATCCATCCGGTCATGACGTTCACGGGCCACGACGAGGACACCACTCGGCTCGGCAACGCCTGCTTCGGCATCACCGCCGCCGACGAGGTCGGCTACGCCATCGCCCAGTCGCTGGTGATCGAGATGGGTGGCGAGCCGGTGCGGGTGCCCGAGGAGCATCGCACGCTCTACCACGCCGCTCTCGCGCACGGCAGCAATCATCTGGTCACTCTGATCGTCGACGCCGTGGCCGCCCTGCGCGCCGCCCTGGAGGGGCCCGGACTGCTCGGCCAGCAACTGGTCGACGATCAGCCCAACGGTCTGGCCGAGCGCATCCTGGCGCCGCTGGCCTCGGCCGCACTGGACAACGCCCTGCGGCGCGGGCAGTCGGCGCTGACCGGCCCGGTCGCGCGCGGCGACACGGCCGCGGTCGCCGCCCATCTCGCCGCCCTCACCGCGGTCGACCCCCGCCTGGCCGAGGGCTATCGCGCGCTGTCGCTGCGCACGGCCGAACGGGCGCGCACCGACCCCGCTCTGATCGATCTGCTGGAGGGCCCCCGATGACCGATACGACGCGGCTGCAGGCCCTGCGCGGCAGCTATCGGCCCGGCCAACTGACCGTGCTGCACGATCCGGCGACGCTGACCGCGGTGGCGGAGGCGCTGCGCTCGGTCGGGCGCAAGGTCGCGCTGGTGCCCACCATGGGCGCGCTGCACGAGGGCCATCTGCACCTGGTGCGGCAGGCCAAGCGGACCAACCAGGTCGTGATCGTGTCGATCTTCGTGAACCCTTTGCAGTTCGGCGTCGGCGAGGACCTCGACAAGTACCCGCGCACCCTCGACGCCGACGTGGAATTGCTGCGCGGCGAGGGCGTCGAGCTGGTCTTCGCGCCCAGCGCCGCCGAGATGTACCCGGACGGTCCGCGCACCTCGGTGCATCCGGGCCCGCTCGGCGCCGAGTTGGAGGGCGCCGCCCGCCCGACCCACTTCGCGGGCGTACTCACCGTCGTGGCGAAACTGCTGCAGATCGCGCGTCCGCACGAGGCGTTCTTCGGCGAGAAGGACTACCAACAGCTCGCCCTGATCCGACAATTGGTGCGGGACTTGAACTTCGGCGTGCGGATCGTGCCGGTCGCGACGGTCCGCGAGGCCGACGGTCTGGCCATGTCCTCGCGCAATCGGTACCTCGCGCCGGAACACCGCGAAGTGGCGACCACGCTGTCCGCGGCGCTGGCCGCCGGACGGCACGCCGGTGGGCTGGGTCCGGACGCGGTGCTCGCGGCGGCCCGCAGCGTCCTCGCCGGGGTACCCGACTTGGACGTGGACTACCTCGAACTACGCCGCGCAGACCTGACACCGCTCACCGAGCCCGGCCCGCCCGACTGGAGCGGCAACGCCCGCCTGCTGGTCGCGGCCCGCCTCGGCACGACCCGCCTCATCGACAACACGGCCGTCACCCTCCCGACGTCGCTGGACGGCCACCCCACGACCCCGAATGCCCAGCCTGCCCAGGCGAACTCGTAGGAAGGCCGACGACGATGTTGCGCACCATGATGAAGTCCAAGATCCACCGCGCCACGGTGACTCACGCCGACCTGCACTACGTCGGCTCGGTGACCGTCGACCCGGACCTGATGGACGCCGCCGATCTGCTCGAGGGCGAGCAGGTCTGCATCGTCGACATCGACAACGGCGCCCGGCTGGAGACCTATGTGATCGCGGGCGAGCGCGGGTCCGGCGTGATCGGAATCAACGGCGCCGCAGCGCATCTCGTGCATCCCGGCGATCTGGTGATCTTGATCGCCTACGGGATGATGGACGAGGCCGAACTGCGCGAGTACGCGCCGCGGGTGGTGTTCGTCGACGAACGCAACCGGCAGGTGGAGCTGGGTTCGGATCCGGCGCACGCCCCTGCCGGTTCGGGTCTGTCCTCGCCGCGCACGCTGACTCCGGCGTAGGAGACATCCGGGATGCTGCTGACCATCGATGTCCGCAACACCACCATCGAGATCGGCCTGTTCTCCGGCAGTGGCGAGCACGCGAAGATCGCGCAGACCTGGCGCATCCACACCAACCCGCTGCTCACCGCCGACGAATTCGCCATGCAGGTGCGCGGGCTGATCGGCGAGCAGGCCGAGCAGGTGGTCGGGGTGTCGGCGCTGTCGACGGTGCCGCCGGTACTGCGCGAACTGCGCGAGATGCTGAGCCGCTACTGGAGCCACGTCCCGCACGTGCTGGTGGAACCCGGTGTGCGCACGGGCATTCCGCTGCTGGTGGACAATCCGAAGGAGGTCGGCGCCGACCGCATCGTCAACTGCCTGGCCGCCTACCACCGCTTCGACGCCCCGGCCATCGTCGTCGACTTCGGCACCGCCATCTGCGTGGATCTGGTGTCGGCCAAGGGCGAGTTCCTCGGCGGCGTCATCGCTCCCGGCGTGGAGATCGCGACGGAGGCGATCGTGGAGCGCACCGCGCTGCGCCGTGCCGAGCTGGCTCGGCCGCGCTCGGTGGTGGGCAAGAACAGCATGGAGTGCATCCAGTCCGGCGCGGTGTTCGGCTTCGCGGGCCTGGTCGACGGCCTGATCGACCGCATCCGCGACGAACTCGACGCCTTCTCCGGCGACGACGTCGTGGTGGTCGCCACCGGACAGTCCGCGCCGCTGATCGTGCCCGAGTCCGAGACCATCGAACGCCACGAGCCGCACCTGACGCTGGAGGGTCTGCGGGTGGTCTTCGAACGAAATCTCCAGCGTCGGCGGTGAGAGCCCTTCGGAATGACGGGGATGGCGCGCCGGTGGTGTGGGGAATCCGACACCGCATTTGCCCGGTGGGAACCTGCTGCTAAACTTCCGGACGTGTCTTACCGCGTGACCACCCAGGAGTGTTGTCGAGGCTGATTCGCCTCGGCTGGTGTCGGGGCTTCGCATTCGCCCCCCTGCCATCCTCACTCTCCTGGAGTCTCGCTCATGCGGTCCTCTGCAGTTTCCTATTCCACCCGTGCCCGCTCGGTCGCGTCGCCCGTTGTCGCGCCCCGGCCCGCGGTGCGGCTCTCCGCCGACGTCACCGACCGGCCGATCGTCTCCGCGCTGCCCACCCGGCTGCGCCCGGCCGATCTGCTGCGGCTCACCGACGAGGGCGCCGAGGACGTGCTGGCCGGTCGCTTCGACCACCTGCTCCCCGCCGACGGCGAATGGCCCCGCGACAATCGCTGGGCCGTGCGGCTGCAGTCCGACGAGGAAGTCGACGTCTGGCTGATCAGCTGGGTGCCCGATCGCTCCACCGAACTGCACGACCACGCCGGTTCGCTGGGCGCGCTCACGGTCCTCAGCGGGGCGTTGTCGGAGTTCCGCTGGAACGGGCGGGAGTTACGCCGGCGCACGCTGACGGCGGGCGACCAGGCCTCGTTCCCGCTCGGCTGGGTACACGACGTGGTACGCGCGCCCGACGAATTGGCCGGGCCCGCCGAACCGTCGAATCCGACCCTGTCGGTGCACGCCTATTCACCACCGCTCACCGCCATGTCCTATTACGAGGTCACCGGTCACGGCACGCTGCGGCGCAGCCGGACGGTCCTCACCGACCAGCCCGAAGGCGAAGTAAAATGACCCAGCCGACGCACGGGAGCGCGCCGCGCAGCGGAATCGACCGCATGCTCGACCACGCGCGTTCGCAGTTGCAGCGGATCTACGCGTTCGAATTGCCCGAGGCCGTCGCCCGGGGCGCGTTGCTGGTCGACATCCGGCCGCAGGCGCAGCGGGTGAAGGAGGGCACGCTGCCGGGCGCGCTGGTGATCGAGCGAAATGTGCTGGAATGGCGGCTGGACCCGACCAGTTCCGCCCGGCTGGCGCTGGCCACCGATCATGACGTGGAATGGATCGTGGTCTGCTCGGAGGGCTACACCTCCAGCCTGGCCGCGGCCGCCCTGCAACAGCTGGGATTGCACCGCGCGACCGATCTGGTGGGCGGCTATCAGGCGCTGAAGGCGACGGGATTGGTGTCGGTCGCCGCGGGCGCCCCGCACATCGCCCGAGAGGTCGTCGCGGTCGCCTCGGTGTAATTGCCGCGGATTGGGGGCGAATTACGGCGCACGATAGGGTAGTGCGCTGTGAGCACCCCGAACAACCCTTCGTCCGGTAGCTCCGCGGGTTCGGTTCCTGCGGGGCAATCCCGTCCTGCCCCAGCGGAAGTCGACGTTCCGGAGCAGATGCGGATTCGCCGGGAGAAGCGGGAGCGGCTGCTCGCCGAGGGCGGTGAGGTCTATCCGGTAGCGGTGCCTCGCACGCACACCCTGGCGGAAATTCGGGCCGCCTATCCCGACCTGGCGGCCGATACCGCCACCGGTACGCAGGTGGGGGTGGCCGGGCGGGTCATATTCATGCGTAATACCGGCAAACTGTGTTTTGCGACGCTCCAGGAGGGCGACGGCACCAAGTTGCAGGCGATGATCAGCCTGAACGGTGTCGGAGCGGATGCGCTGGCGGCCTGGAAGGCCGATGTGGACCTCGGCGACTTCGTATTCGTGCACGGCGAGGTGATCTCTTCGCGTACCGGTGAATTGAGCGTTATGGCCGATTCCTGGTCGATAGCGGCCAAGTCGCTGCGACCCCTGCCGGTGGCACACAAGGAGATGGGCGAGGAGTCGCGGGTCCGGCAGCGGTATGTCGATCTGATCGTGCGGCCGGAGGCGCGGGAAATGGCGCGCACCCGGGTGAAGGTGGTGCGCGCACTGCGAAATGCATTGGAGCGCAGGGACTTTCTCGAGGTCGAGACGCCGATGCTGCAAACGCTGCACGGCGGCGCCGCCGCGCGTCCGTTCGTGACCCACTCCAATGCCCTCGATATGGACCTCTACCTGCGTATCGCGCCGGAGTTGTTCCTCAAACGCTGCGTCGTCGGCGGCATCGAGCGGGTCTTCGAGATCAACCGCAACTTCCGTAACGAGGGCGCCGACTCCACACATTCGCCGGAGTTCGCGATGCTGGAAACGTACGAGGCCTACGGCACCTATGACGATTCCGCGCGGATGGTCCGGGAATTGGTGCAGGAGGTGGCGCAGGAGGTCTTCGGAACCCAGGTCGTGACGCTGGCCGACGGCACCGAATACGACCTGAGTGGCGAGTGGAACACCGTGGAGATGTACCCCTCGCTGTCGGATGCGCTCGGTGTTGCGGTGACGCCCGAAACGACCGTGCCGGAATTGCTCGAGCTCGCCGACCGGGTGGGCCTGGAAATTCCGCCGAACAAGGGCTACGGCCACGGCAAACTCGTCGAGGAACTCTGGGAGCACACCTACGGTGACAAGCTGTACGCGCCGACTTTCGTGCGTGACTTCCCGGTGGAGACGTCCCCGTTGACGCGGCAGCATCGCAGCAAGCCGGGCGTGACCGAGAAGTGGGACCTGTATGTCCGCGGCTTCGAGTTGGCCACGGGTTATTCCGAACTGGTGGACCCGGTGATTCAGCGGGACCGCTTCATCGATCAGGCGAGATTGGCGGCGGCGGGTGACGACGAGGCCATGCGGCTGGATGAGGACTTCCTCGCGGCCATGGAACATGGTATGCCGCCGACAACGGGCACCGGTATGGGAATCGATCGGTTGCTGATGGCCTTGACTGGTCTGGGAATCCGGGAAACGATACTGTTCCCAATTGTGCGTCCGACAGCTCGCTGAGTCGTCGGATTCGAATGCCGAAGTCTCGTGTTGGAAATCTCGGAATTCGAGGTATTCTCAACTCGGGCATCGGCCTACTATGCGGGTCGCACGATTTCGAGAGGACGTTCATCTCATGGCAAAGAAGGTCACCGTTAGCCTGATCGACGATGTCGACGGTGAGTCCATCGCGGACGAGACCGTCGAGTTCGCGATCGACGGTGTGTCGTACGAGATCGACTTGTCCGCGGCAAATGCGGCAAAGCTGCGCGACGGGCTGGAGCAGTGGGTCACCAACGCACGCCGGGTGAGCGGACGGCGGCGGAGCAAGCCGGCGGGTGCGACGGCGGGTGCGACCAAGAGCAGGGTGTCGATGGACCGCGAGCAGAGCGCGGCAATTCGGGAATGGGCACGGCGCAAGGGCCACAAGGTCTCGGCGCGCGGGCGTATCTCGGCCGACATTACCGAGGCATACAACAAGGAAGTCGGCCGTACCAACTAGCCGACCCTCGGACTCGGCTACTCTTGTTGTTTTCATCGCTGCCGTCCGGAGGAATCGTGCGCCGTCCGGACGGCAGCGGTATTTTCATATCGTTTCCGCATAACCGATGGGCGGCGTTTGTCCTTCGATGCGCGCCGCATGATCTTGCTCGGGTGCGGGCGGCGCGGCACCATGGAAACGTGCGAACGACGCCGGCCGAGTGGAGAGTTGAGGGATCGGCGCAGTGACCGCATTTCACGAATCGTTCCTGCGATTCATCGATGAGACGGGCCGGCAGCAGGAGTTGGCGCTTTCTCCCGATCTCCAGCGCGTCACCATCGGCCGTTCGCAGCAGGCCGACCTGACCCTGTCCTGGGACGCCGAGGTGTCCCGGCTGCACGCGTCGGTGGAGTACCTGGGTGCGCACTGGACGATCGTGGACGACGGACTCTCCCGCAACGGCACGTTCGTCAACGGGGAGCGACTCGTCGGCCGCAGGCGGTTGTCGCCCGGTGATCGGATCCGGGTCGGCACCTCGCTGCTGTCGTTCCACGACTTCACCGGCGTCGCCGACGACGCCACCCGCACCTCCACCGGGTCGCTGCCCTCGCTGCGGTCGCTCACCGACACCCAGCGGTCGGTGCTGATCGCGCTGTGCCGCCCCTACAAGAACAACGCCGGCTTCGCGACGCCCGCGCCGAACCAGCAGATCGCCGATGAGCTGTTCCTGAGCGTGGACGCGATCAAGACCCACATGCGCACGTTGTTCTCGAAGTTCGGGGTCGAGGATCTGCCGCAGAATCAGAAGCGCGTGCGGCTGGCGATGCTGGCCATGCAGAGCGGCGTCATTTCCGAACGCGACCTCTGAGCAGGTCGCAGGGTGCTCGCCGCTGTTCGCTCTGGGCGTACGTCCTGCAGAAACGTTCCTGGCAGTGGTCGCGTTATGACTGAATGAGGCGCGCTGTCGCCGGTTCGCAATAGGGTGGACGGACGACGGCCGTGACCCCCGCCAACTAGAGTGGGAGGCGGGGGAGTGCAACCCCAGGGCTTCATGGCAGGCTGGCGATCGGTCGACTGAAGCGCCGGACAGCCGTAGTAAGCGGAGCAGGAAGTGAGGGAGCGATGTTCGAGAGGTTCACCGACCGCGCGCGGCGGGTCGTTGTCCTGGCCCAGGAAGAGGCCAGGATGCTCAACCACAACTACATCGGCACCGAGCACATCCTGCTGGGCCTGATCCACGAGGGTGAGGGTGTCGCGGCGAAGTCTCTGGAATCCCTGGGCATTTCGCTGGAGGGTGTGCGCAGCCAGGTCGAGGAGATCATCGGGCAGGGCCAGCAGGCGCCGTCCGGTCACATCCCCTTCACGCCCCGCGCCAAGAAGGTGCTGGAGCTGAGCCTGCGCGAGGCGCTGCAACTCGGCCACAACTACATCGGCACCGAGCACATCCTGCTCGGCCTGATCCGCGAGGGCGAGGGCGTCGCCGCCCAGGTCCTGGTGAAGCTGGGCGCCGATCTGAACCGGGTGCGGCAGCAGGTCATCCAGCTGCTGTCCGGATACCAGGGCAAGGAGCCGGTGGAATCCGGCGCCCGCGGCGAGACCGGCACCCCCTCCACCTCCCTGGTGCTCGACCAGTTCGGCCGCAACCTGACGCAGGCCGCGCTGGAGGGCAAGCTGGACCCGGTCATCGGCCGCTCGAAGGAGATCGAGCGCGTCATGCAGGTGCTCAGCCGCCGCACCAAGAACAACCCGGTGCTGATCGGCGAGCCCGGTGTCGGTAAGACCGCCGTGGTCGAGGGCCTGGCGCAGGCCATCGTCAACGGCGAGGTCCCCGAGACGCTGAAGGACAAGCAGCTGTACACCCTCGACCTGGGTTCCCTGGTCGCGGGCAGCCGCTACCGCGGTGATTTCGAGGAGCGCCTGAAGAAGGTGCTCAAGGAGATCAACACCCGCGGCGACATCATCCTGTTCATCGACGAGCTGCACACGCTGGTCGGTGCGGGCGCCGCCGAGGGCGCGATCGACGCGGCCTCCATCCTCAAGCCGAAGCTGGCCCGCGGTGAGCTGCAGACCATCGGCGCCACCACCCTCGACGAGTACCGCAAGTACATCGAGAAGGACGCCGCGCTGGAGCGCCGCTTCCAGCCGGTCCAGGTGGGCGAGCCGACGGTCGAGCACACCATCAACATCCTCAAGGGCCTGCGCGACCGGTACGAGGCGCACCACCGGGTGTCCATCACCGACGGTGCCCTGGTCGCGGCCGCCACACTGGCCGACCGCTACATCAACGACCGGTTCCTGCCGGACAAGGCGATCGACCTGATCGACGAGGCCGGTGCGCGCATGCGCATCCGTCGCATGACCGCTCCGCCGGACCTGCGCGAGTTCGACGACAAGATCGCCGACGCCCGCCGGGAGAAGGAAAGCGCGATCGACGCGCAGGACTTCGAGAAGGCCGCTCGTCTCCGTGACAAGGAGAAGCAGCTCGTCGCCAAGCGCGCCGAGCGCGAGAAGCAGTGGCGTTCCGGCGATCTGGATGTCGTGGCCGAGGTCGACGACGAGCAGATCGCGGAGGTGCTGGCCAATTGGACCGGTATCCCGGTGTTCAAGCTCACCGAGGAGGAGACCACCCGTCTGCTCCGCATGGAGGACGAGCTGCACAAGCGGATCATCGGCCAGGAGGACGCGGTCAAGGCCGTGTCGAAGGCCATCCGCCGCACGCGTGCGGGTCTGAAGGACCCGAAGCGCCCGTCCGGTTCGTTCATCTTCGCCGGCCCGTCCGGTGTCGGTAAGACCGAGCTGTCCAAGGCGCTGGCGAACTTCCTGTTCGGCGACGACGACGCGCTCATCCAGATCGACATGGGCGAGTTCCACGACCGCTTCACCGCCTCGCGGCTGTTCGGCGCCCCTCCGGGCTACGTCGGCTACGAGGAGGGCGGCCAGCTCACCGAGAAGGTGCGCCGCAAGCCGTTCTCGGTCGTGCTGTTCGACGAGATCGAGAAGGCCCACCAGGAGATCTACAACACCCTGTTGCAGGTCCTGGAGGACGGCCGCCTCACCGACGGTCAGGGCCGCACGGTCGACTTCAAGAACACCGTGCTGATCTTCACCTCCAACTTGGGGACATCCGATATTTCCAAGGCCGTCGGCCTGGGCTTCACCCAGTCCAACAGCGAGGGCTCGAACTACGAGCGGATGAAGCTCAAGGTCAACGACGAGCTGAAGAAGCACTTCCGGCCCGAGTTCCTCAACCGCATCGACGACGTGATCGTCTTCCACCAGCTCACCACCGAGCAGATCGTGGAGATGGTGGATCTGATGATCAACCGCGTCGGCGTGCAGCTGAAGAACAAGGACATGGAGATGGAGCTGACCGACCGGGCCAAGAGCCTGCTCGCCAAGCGCGGCTTCGACCCGGTGCTCGGTGCGCGCCCGCTGCGTCGCACCATCCAGCGCGAGATCGAGGACCAGCTGTCGGAGAAGATCCTGTTCGGCGAGATCGGTGCCGGTCAGATCGTCTCGGTCGATGTCGAGGGCTGGGACGGCGAAGGCGCCGGCGAGGATGCCAAGTTCACCTTCACCGGGCGGGCCAAGCCGGCCAAGCCCGTGGAGGAGGACGAACAGCCGGTCGAGGTGCTGGCCGGCGAGGCCTCCGCTTCCGGAGAGTAAGAGGTCCGTTCGAGAGCCCCGCTGCCCAGGTTCGCCTGGGGCAGCGGGGCTTTCGCATGTCAGCATTCGCCCGGCGGCGCATCACCCGAAATTCGGTGGCGTGGCCGAGCCTGCTCGAGGCATCGTTTCCGAGGCCAACCGACGCGGAAGGAACGCATGCTCACCGAGGCGCAGATCGACAGTTTCATCGCGGACGGCTTCGTGCGGATCGAACAGGCGTTTCCGCGGGAGGTCGCGGACGCGGGCCGGGAAATCCTCTGGCGGGAGACCGGCTGCGATCCGGACGACCCGTCGACCTGGACGCAGCCGGTGATCCGGCTCGGCGACCACGCCGAGGAACCGTTCCGGCAGGCCGCGACCGCGCCGGCGCTGCGCGAGGCGTTCGACCAGCTGGTCGGGGCCGAACGTTGGTGGCCCCGAATCAGCGTGGGCACCTTCCCGATTCGATTCCCCAGCGAGTACCCGCCCGCCGACGACGGCTGGCACGTCGATGCCAGCTTCGCCGGGGATCCACCACCGGCCAACCCGCTGCAGTGGCGCGTCAACCTGTGGTCGAAGGGCCGGGCGCTGCTGATGCTGTTCCTGTTCTCCGATGTCGGGCCGGACGACGCCCCGACCCGTCTCCGCGTGGGTTCGCACCTGCGTCTGCCGCGGGCACTACAGCCGCTGGGCGAAGACGGTGCAGAGGTGATCGAGCTCGTCGACGTCTTCTCCTCGACCGACGACCTGCCGCAGGCGACGGCCACCGGCAACGCCGGAGACGTCTACCTGTGCCACCCGTTTCTCGTGCACGCCGCCCAGCCCAACCGAGTCGGCCGTCCGAAGTTCATGGCCCAGCCACCGCTGGTGCTTCGTGAACCGTGCGTGCTGGATCGGGCCGACGCGGCGTATTCGCCTGTAGAACAAGCGATTCTGCGCGGGTTGCGAGTCTCGGCCTGAGCTCGGCTCAGCGCAGGCGCTCCAGCACCGGGGCGAAGGCTCGGGCCAGGTCGCCCGGCACGATCAGTTCATCGATGCCGTACTTCTCGCGGCGAGAGTCCAGGATCTCCGCGGCCTCGCCGGGGTCGGCGGGGAGCAGTCCGGCCGCTCCCGCGGCACGCAGCTCGGCCGCGTCGGGGACCTTCCAGGCGCCCGGCCAGCGGGGCATCTCGTCGCCGATGCCGACCAGCTGGCTGGTGAAGGCGATCGGGCGGTCGGTATGGTCGCGTACTCGCGCCACCGTGTCGGCGAGATCCGCCTCGGTGGCGTGCGGTAGCAGGGCGACCAGGACTCGGTCGGCGATCTCGGCCGCGGCGGCCAACATCTTCGGTCCCGAGGCGGCGATCACCACCGCGGGCGCCGGGGTGACCTCGGCGCGTACCGCCGTCACCGTGGCGACCAGATGTGCGCGCCGCTGCGCGGCCGAGCCCCAGGACAGGCCGAGTCGTTCGGTCTCCGGCTGGGCGTCCGGGCGGCCGATGCCGATGCCCAGCTCGAACCGGCTGTCGGAGAGTAGTTGCAGCGCGGCGGTTTCCCGCACGGTACCGGCCACGGGGCGCAACGGGGCCGCGAGCACATTCGGGCGCAGGCGCAGCGTATCGGTGACTGCGGCGGCCGCCGCGAGGGCGGGGAACGGCGACGGGGTATTCAGGGTGTCGGGCAGCAACAGGGTGTGGTAACCCTGCTCCTCCGCGGTCCGCGCGGTCCGGACCCAGTCGGCCCCGGTCCGGGGGACCTGCATGGTGGCGAACTTCATGGTCATGTGAACCTCCGTATGTCGGAAAGCCTTCGGTGGCAGCGGTTGTGACCCCGGCGGCCGGGCGGGCCGCCGGGATCGGACGGGTAGCGGTGGATGGTCACCGCCGTGCGCGCCGGGTGCGGCGCAGGACCTCCAGCCGGGTCAGGTACTGGTCCTCGTCGATCTCGCCGCGCGCGAACGCCGAGCGCAGCGTGCCGATGCCGCGGTCGCGCCACCGGGCCCGCCGGGAGACGAACACGACCGCGATCACGGTGAGCCAGAACAGCACCGGGAAGATCCAGAAGAACGGCCAGGGGTGCGGGCCGCCGTCGTAGTGGTCGGCGAGGAAGGACATGGTCTCGGGAGAGGCGTAGATGTTCATGCCTCCCAGCCTCTTCCGTTCGCCGGCCGCGGGCATCGGCGCGCGGACGGTAACCGGCGTACGTATCGGTACGTATCCGCGCGCCCGGCGCTAACCGAACGACATGAGCGCTCCGGAGCCGTCGGTGGCGGCGAAGTCGAAGAACCGCACCAGGTGCTCGTAGTTCACGCGCAGGTAGTGCAGGGCCTCGTCGCCCCTCTGCCAGATGTTCGGGTAGACGTTCTGTGCCGTCATCTGTCCGGGATCGAAATGGCGGGCCAATCGGTCGAACGGGGTGCCCCGCAGCACCTTCGCGGTCTGCCGGACCAGTTCGGCGTCCCAGAGGCTGAGCGTGCCGTCGGAGTCGACGGATCGGCCGCCCAGGAACAGGTCTATGTCCAGTTCTGCGCTCTCGAACAGGTACCGTAAGCCGTCCCAGGCCTTGTCGAGATAGCCGTCCGGCTCGCCTCCGCGGTCCGGCTCCCACGGAAATTCCCGCATGCTCTCCGGGGCGGACTCGATCCGGGCCAACTCCGCGGGAGTCACCCGGGAAAACGACATCACCATGCCCATTACAGATCCCCCCAAATCGCTGTAGCAGCAGATGTTCCGAGTAAGACGGTAGACCGGGGGACCGACAAGATTCGCCGCCGAGCGGACCGGCTGCCTACTGCCATCCCGGACGGACGAGGCCCGACTCGTAGGCCATCACAACCAGCTGCGTGCGGTCCCTGGCGTTGAGCTTCAACAGGATTCGGCTCACATGGGTGCGGGCGGTGGCCGGGCTCATGAACAGCCGTGCGGCGATCTCGGCATTGGTGAGGCCCTCGGCGACCAGGGTCATCACCTCGCGTTCGCGCTCGGTGAGTTCGGTCAGCTCGGCCGTCGGGGCGGGTTTCGCGCGGGAGGCGAATTCGGCGACCAGCCGCCGGGTGACGCCGGGGGACAGCAGCGCGTCGCCGTCCGCCACCACCCGCACCGCCTTCACCAGGTCGGCGGGTTCGGTGTGCTTGACGAGGAAACCCGTTGCGCCGGAACGCATCGCCTCGAACACGTACTCGTCGAGCTCGAAGGTGGTGAGCACGACCACCTTCACCGCGGCCAGCGCGGGATCGCCCGCGATCTCACGAGTGGCGGCTAGCCCGTCGAGCACCGGCATCCGGATATCCATCAGCACCACATCGGGCCGCAACTCGCGGGTCATCCGGACGGCCTGCTGCCCGTTGTCCGCCTCCCCGGCCACCTCGATCCCGTCCTGCGCGTCCAGCAAGGCGACGAACCCGCCGCGCACCAGCGCCTGATCGTCGGCCACCAGCACTCGAATGCTCACCGTGTCTCCCGGCTCGAGGTGGACTGGTTCCTGCCGTCTGAAGTCATGTGTCGTCCCGGGGGTCGGTGTCGAGGCGGGGGATGGGGAGACGAGCGCGGACCAGGAAGCCGCCGTCGGGCTTCGGTGTCGCAGTCAGTTCACCACCCAGCACGTGGGCGCGTTCGATCATGCCGGGAATTCCGTTGCCGCCGTTGGCTTCCGGGGCGGCCGCGGTTCCGGAGGGGGTGCTCTCGGGCACCGGCAGCGGTCCTGCGGGCGGGCGATGGCCGGATTCCGGCGGCCCGGCGGCCGCGTGTGTGGACAGTTGTGGACAACTGGACGGTGGCGAGTTCTCGACGGACAACACCAGGGTGTCGGGTAAGAAGTCCACGGCGACAACGGCTTGCGCGGACGGCGCGTGGCGCAGCACATTGGTCAGCGACTCCTGCACGATGCGGGCGGCGGCGCCGTCGAGCACGGCGGGCAACCGCTGCGGCGTGCCGCGCACCTCGGTGCGGACGGTCAGCCCGGCGGCCCGTGCGGGGCCGAGCAGCGCGTCCAGATCGGTCACGCCGACGGCCGGACTGAACGGCGCCGCAACGGTTTGCGCGCCGGCGCGGATGGACCGCAGCAGGGTGTGCACCTCGCCGAGCGCATCGCGGCTGGCCTGTTTGATCGCGGTGAGCGCGGTCGCCGCCTGCTCGGGCTTGCGGTCCAGCAACTCCAGCGCGACCGAGGACTGCACATTGATCAGTGACAGGCTGTGCGCCAGCACGTCGTGCAGTTCGCGGGCGATCGCCAGTCGTTCCTCGGTCGCGCGCTGCTCCCGGCGGGCCAGTTCGCGGGCGCGTTCTGCCTGCTCGTTGGCGCGCGCGGCCTCGGCTCGCTGACGCCGCGCCACCAGCACCGCCCGCCGCTGCCGCAGACCCTCCGCCACCGCGATCAGCACGCTGAGCCACGCCAGCAGGCCGATCGCCTGCCAGCTGTTGGTCGAATGCCCGCGCAGCACGGGCACCGGCCACACCATCAGCAGATAGCCCACCGGCACGAACGGATAGGTGCGCCAGCGCGAGCCCCGGCTCGCCGCGGTGAGGAAGGCGATCACCAGGGACAGGAAGATCGGCCCGTACCCGTAGCCGACGAGCAGATACGTGGCCGTCACGGCCAGCACGCCGAGAAATACCGGCGTCGGGTGGATGCGGCGACCGATCAGCAGCAACGGCCCCGCCGACAGTAGGAGGACACCGAGCGCGTCGAGGCCGCGGTTCCCGCTCTGGTGCAGGTTGGCGAGGTTGCCCCCGACCAACTGCACCACGGCGACGACCAGCGCCACCACCACGTCCCGGCCGTTCGGCCGCGTCCTCGACTGCACACTCGCACGGTAGCCCCGCCCGCGGCCGAACGGGAGCCGCGCGCCGCGAATTACGTCTGGATACGTATGCCGGGTCGCGCTGCGCGGCGGATGTGTCGACCCAGGTCGCAGGCGGATTCTCGAAGGCATGAACGATTCGGTACACAACAGCGAGGGGCACGCCGCACCCGATCCGGCCGCGGCGGTGGTGGCCACCGAGGCGCTGACCAAGCGCTATGGCTCGCACACCGCCGTAGACGCCGTGCGCATGACGGTCAACGCCGGTGAGATCTACGGCTTCCTCGGCCCCAACGGCGCGGGCAAGACGACCACATTGCGGATGCTGGTCGGCTTGATCCGGCCGACCTCCGGCGCCGCGACCGTACTCGGCCGCCGGCCGGGGGACCCGGAGTCGCTGCGGCGCACCGGCGTTCTCATCGAGGGACCTGGCTTCTACCCGTACCTCTCCGGCCGGGACAACCTGCGGGTGCTCGCCCGCTACCGCGGGACCGCGAACGGAGACGGCTCCGGTCGCACCCGGAGCACCCGCGCCCTGCACGACGACGTGGAGCAGGTCTTGGCCCGGGTCGGCCTCACCGACCG
This sequence comes from Nocardia wallacei, assembly GCF_029868745.1. Classification (GTDB taxonomy): domain Bacteria; phylum Actinomycetota; class Actinomycetes; order Mycobacteriales; family Mycobacteriaceae; genus Nocardia; species Nocardia wallacei_B. The sequence goes on from NZ_JARWOP010000096.1 coordinate 18,997, forward strand.
GGCGGACGACAAGTTCCGCGCCTATTCCCTGGGGATGAAGCAGCGACTCGGTGTGGCCGCGGCCCTGCTGGGCCACCCGGACCTGCTCATTCTCGACGAACCCACCAACGGGCTCGACCCGGCCGGAATGGCCGAGATGCGCGAGCTCATCACCGGACTCGCCGCCGACGGGCACACCGTCGTGCTGTCGTCTCACCTGCTCAGCGAGGTGCAGGAGATTTGCGATCGCGTCGGCGTCATCTCGCGGGGCCGCCTGCTCACGGAGGCCACCGTGAGCGAACTGCGCGGTGCGGCAACGCTTTTCCTGCGAGCCGAGCCGGTGGAGCTGGCCTTCCCGGCCGTCCGCCGGGTGGTGGGTGATCGATCCGCGTTGCTGACCGCCGCCGGCATCAGAGTGGCTGCCGGTACGGCAACGGCACCGGTGGTGGCGCGCGCGGTGATCGAGGCGGGTGCGGACCTGCTGGAACTGCGCTCCGACGAAAAGTCGTTGGAGGAAGTCTTTTTCGAGATGACGAAACTGGAGACAGCGCGATGAACGACCTGATGGCCTGCACCAGAGCCGAATTCGCCCGGCTGCGCAAGTGGCCCGCGTTCTGGATCGTCCTGGGCACGTGGATTCTGCTGAATCTCGTGTTCGCCTACCTGTTCAACTATCTGGCCTACACCTCCGGCGACAGCACCCGGATGTCCAACGGCCAGCCCCGCGAGGTGCTGTTGCAGCTGATGCTCCCGGCCGCGGTGCCGGAGGTGTTCACCCAGGGCATGGCGATGTTCGGCGGTGCGCTGATGCTGGTGCTGGGCGCGCTGGTGGTCGGCAGCGGCTACGGCTGGGGCAGCTGGAAAACCGTTCTCACCCAAGGCCCTTCGCGGCTCAGCGTGGTCGGCGGAACGGTGGTGGCGCTGGTCGTCGTGGTGATCGGCCTGGTACTGGCCGCCTTCGGCATCGACACGGGCGTCGCGGCGGTGATCGGAAGCTTGCAGCACGGTTCGCTGGCGCTGCCTTCGGTGGGCCGTGCCGTGGCCGGAATCGCCACGGGCACAGCAATTCTGGGCATGTGGACCCTGGCGGGAGCCCTGATCGGCGCCGCTGCCCGAGGCCCCGCGCTGGCCGTCGGACTCGGCGTGGTCTGGGTCCTGGTCGTGGAGAACCTGCTCCGCGGCGTCGGCGCGATCTTCTCCCCGATCCGCGCGCTCACCGACCACCTCCCCGGCACGGCCGCAGGATCCCTGGCCGGAGCCATGCGCACGGTCCAGGGCGCCGCCACCCCCGGCGTCCTCGACACCCTCACCCGCCCCACCTCATTCCTGGTCCTCGCCGCCTACATCACAGCCTTCATCGCCACCATGGCCTACCTCATCCACCGCCGCGACATGTCCTGACCCCAACCCCCGTAGCCGCCGGTGCACCCCACCGGCGGCTACGCGCACGAGCGGCTATTTCAGCGAGGCCCGCACGCCGCCGGAGAAAGCGGAGTCATGCAGAATAATGTGATCAGGTACGGCATCCGCCGGGACGTCGAAAACGATCGTGACCGCCATTTGATTTCCTGGATTGATTTCGCTGGTGGTGGCCATCGAGTCGTTGACATTGGCTTCCGCCATGTAATCGTTGGCGAACTGACGGCCCTGCGCGTCCACGAGTTTTTGATTCTGACCGAAATAGGTCTGCGGTTTGTTGCCGATATTGGTGACCGTCGTGTGCACGAGCACGTAGGTGCCCTGCGCCTCCTTGCGGAGGTACGGGTTCGTCCCCACGGCCTGCCTTCCGGCCTCCACGTTGTTCACCACGAAAGCGAACTTCCCATCCCTGACCTCGGTACCGATCGCTGCCGGGTCGGTCTCCTGCTCGGCGACCGGGCCGGCGGGTTGACCAGCGGAAACGGCTACACTGCCGGACCGCGCAGGAGTCGTGGAAGCCTCGTCTTTTCCCAGTCCCGTCAGGCCTACGAGTCCCGCGCAGCCACATCATGCCGAGGTAGGGACCTAAGGCCTGCCGGGAAAGGTGCGGATCAGGGCCTGATGTATGCCGGAGGTGGCGAAGGGGTACAGGAGATCCCGCTGAGGCGGTAGGTTCGGCGGGACGGCACTCCACTCACGTGAAAGGACAGTGATGCCAACACGTACCGCGCGTACCGCTTGGACCGGAGGTTTGCAGGATGGCTCCGGACAGGTCGAGCTGGCGAGTTCCGGCGTCGGCAAGTTCGACGTGTCGTTCCCGAAGCGGACGGCCGACGCCGCCGACGGCACCACCAGCCCGGAGGAGCTGATCGCGGCCGCGCACTCGTCGTGCTACGCCATGGCGCTGTCGGGTCAGATCGGCAATGCCGGTGGGACCGTGCAGAGTCTGGACGTCAACGCCGATGTCACGCTGGGGCCGGATCCGGCGGGCGGGTTCCACATCAGCGCCATCAAGCTGACCGTGCGCGGCAAGGTCAGCGGGCTCGACGCCGCCGGTTTCCAGGCCGCGGCCGAGGGCGCCAAGGTCGGCTGCCCGATCAGCAAGGCGCTCGCCGGTGTCGGCACCATCGAGCTGGACGCCGCGCTGGAGTCCTGAGTTCGGCGGGGCGGGGGCGCGGCGGCCCCCCCCCCCCCCGCGGCGGCCCGGGGGGTGGGGGCCCCGCGATCGGGGAAAGTGGCGGAGGGCCCGCAGCGCGGGCGGCGCGGTGAACATGACGTGCACGTCGTGCTGGGCCACCAGCCGCCAGTAGGCGCCCGAGTCGGGGGTGCCGACCGGCTTGCCCTCGTAGAGCACGGTGGTGGCGCCGACCAGCAGCGGGGCGTAGA
>NZ_JARWOP010000097.1 GCF_029868745.1 Nocardia wallacei
GCCCGCTCCGCAGCATCCAAGGGCTTTTCCCCGTGGATCTCGGCCGCGGCGATCCTGCGCCGCTCATCTTTGACCCACGTCCCCAGCAGACTCTCGTGAATACCCAGCTCCCGGGCAACTTCAGCGACCGTGCGACCCGAAACGATCACACGATGCGCAGCCTCGACCTTGTACTCGGCCGTGAACGACCGACGCTTACGAGGAGGCACACAGACATCCTAACCAGCGGGAACAACCATCCCGCTAACTCGGTGTCCACTCCCCGGGGTGAACCTCAGGTGAGTTTGCTGTGGGTTTTGGTGGGTGGGTGAGTTGGAGTGTGGGGCTTAGTGGTTGGTGGGGGAGGTGGGGGCTTGGTGGTCGGCGGGCGGATCAACGTGGGTTTGGGGCGGGAAGGCCGACGGGTGGTAGGCCGATGTTTCGGGGCTGGAGGCCACCGAGTGGACCAGCCGGAGTGCGGGGCAGGTTGTGGTGGGTGAGTTGGGTGGTGGGGCCTGGTGGTCGGGGTTGGGTGGGTGAGTTGGGGTGTGGTGGTTGGTGAGTGGGGGTGTGGGGCTTGGCGGGTGAGGTGGTCAGCCGAGGTCTCGGGCGAGGAGGTCGGATGGGGTTTCGCGGCGGATGAGTTCGCGGGAGCGGCCTTGGTGGACGGAGATGAGGGGTGGGCGGCCTACGCCGTTGTAGGTGGAGGCGAGGCTGTGGTGGTAGGCGCCGGTGCAGGGGATAGCGAGGATTTCGCCGGGGCGTAGGTCGGCGGGGAGGCGGATGTCGGGGGCGAGGATGTCGCCTGCTTCGCAGTAGCGGCCGGCGACCGTGGCGGTCATGAACGGGCCGGTGGGGTGGCGGTTGGCGACGACGGCGTCGTAGCGGGCGCCGTACAGGGCGACGCGCGGATTGTCGTTCATGCCGCCGTCGACGATGACGAACGTGCGCCCGCCCTCGATGTGCTTGACCGTCATCACCCGGTACAGCGTCACCCCGGCGCGGGCGACGATCGCACGGCCGGGCTCCAGCGCGATCCGCGGGCGGGGGAAGCGGTGGCGCGCACACGCGGCGTCGAGCGCGTCCTCGATGATGTCGGCCAGTTCGTACAGATTCAGTTCGGCGTCACCCGACCGGTAGGCGACCGCGTGCCCGCCGCCGAGATCGAGCTGGGTGAGCAGCACCCCGTATTCCATACGTACCCTGGACATCTCGGCCACCAGCCGTCGCACGGCCTCACCGTAGAAATCCGGATCGTGGATCTGCGAACCCAGATGGCAGTGGAAGCCGACCAGTTCGAGCGCGGGCTGCCGCAGCACCCGCTCGATCGCCTCGGCCGCCTGGGCACTACCCAGCGGAAAACCGAACTTCTGGTCCGCCACACCGGTTTTCACGGCCGGATGCCCGTGCACATCGATACCCGGCGACAGTCGCAACAGCACCTGCTGCCGCCGCGACACCAGCGCCGACAGCAGCGTGATCTCGGTGAGCGAATCGATCACGATACGCCCGACCCCCGCCGCCACGGCCGCCTCCAGCTCGGCGAACGGTTTCCCGCTGCCGTGCAGCACAATTCGCGCCGGATCGACACCGGCGGCCAGCGCCACGGCAAGCTCGCCACCCGAGCACACATCCAGCGACAGCCCCTCCTCGGCGATCCACCCGGCCACCGCCTTGGTCAGCAGCGCCTTGGCGGCGTAGACGATCTCGCCCTCCGGGAAATGCTTGCGGTAGGCCTGGCAGCGGCGGCGGACCTCGGTCTCGTCGACGACGTAGGCGGGGGTGCCGTACTGGTCGGCGAGGTCGGCCAGGGCGACCCCGCCGAGGGTGATGCGTCCGAGGTCGTCGTGGTGGGTCTCGCACGGCCAGACGGTCGTGTCGACGCGGGGGGACGGCATTCCCGATCGCAGCGAAGGGAATATCTCGAGCAGCGTCACGATCTCTCCTGCGGTGTTCCCCGCTTTCGCCTGTGCTGCGGGGCCACCGACAGGACTACGCCGGTTCCGGGGCGTCGAAACGGCCGACTACGCGGCCTTGACATGCGGCGGCGCGATCTTGACGCGGTCCTGACACCGGTGTGATCGGTCGCACGCCCCGAGGTCAGCTACCGCCGAGCTTCTTGTAGAACGTGCCCACGATCGGCGCGGTGACCGCCCGCGGCGCGTACTGTCCGGCGACGCTCATGCCCTTGCTGATCAGGCCCGGCACCACCCGCATCTTGTTGCGTTCCAGCGCGTCGATGGAGATCTTGGCGGTGTAGGCGGCCGATACCCAGATGAAGTCGGGGATCTTGCTGCCGACCTCGTCCTGATCGGGGTTGTCGGTGCGGACCGGGCCCGGCGCGAGCAGGGTGACGTTGATGCCGGTGCCGGTGAGTTCGCCGCGCAGCGATTCGGAGAAGCTGTTGGTGAAGGCCTTGGTCGCCGCGTAGGTGGCGTTGTTCGGGATCGGCATGTTGCCGGCGGCCGAACCCGTGATGAGGATGCCTCCGCTGCCGCGCGCGGTCATGCCGGGCAGCACGGCCAGCGTGAGATCGTGCACGGCGACCGCGTTGAGTTCCATCACCGCCCGCTCGAACTCCAGATCCAGCTTCGCGACGGGGCCGAAGGTCGCGACTCCGGCGTTGTTGCACAGGATCACGATGTCGCGGCGGGACAGCTCCTCGGCCAGCGGCGCCCGCTGCTCGCGGTCGGACAGGTCCACCGCGCGCACCTCGGCGACGACGCCGTATCGCTCGGTCAGCCGCCCGGCCAGCTCGCTGAGCAGGTCACCCCGGCGGGCCACCAGGATCAGCGAATATCCGCGCCGGGCGAGCTCCTCGGCCAGCGCGGTGCCGATGCCGGAGGAGGCTCCGGTGACGACGGCACGGTTCTCGGAGGTCGGTGCAGGCAGGCTCACGACCCGGAGCCTACCGGTGGCTCCATGAAGGCGATGCCCCAGTCGATGTGGCCGTTCCACACGCTGGCGATGCGCCCGCCCTGCACCGCTGGTTTCGGGTCGCCGATCGGGCCGCCGGCCGCGCGCACGGCGGCGACGGTGGCGTCGAGATCCGGAGTGCCGAAGGCGATGCCGATCAGCGCCGGTGGCCGCCGGGCGGCGACGACCTCGATGAAAGCCTCGCCCACGCGGTAGAACGCCATCTCCGGGCCGGACGGCCCGCGCGGATGGAAGCGGCGGCGCGGCGGCATGCCGAGCACGTCGGCCAGGGCCGCCACGGACTCGTCCAGGTCGTGCACCAGGTAGACGATGTGGTCGACGAAGGTCACGCCGTTGGGATGCGGGCTGGAAACTCCCAGGGCGGCAGTAAGATCGGCGCCGCTCGGATCGTCGGACATATGCTCGAGCAACTGCTCCAGCCGCTGTTCCGGACCTGCGGCGGCGGCGGCGTTCTCGCTGAGTAGTTCCGGCACACCGAGTTCCGAGGCGTCGCCGCGCAATTCGTCGAACCCCCAGCTCGGCGGCATGCCGACAACGCACGAGACCGCGCCCACCGGCATTCTGCGGTGCTCGTCGACGGTGAAACCGAGAGCGGTCCAAGCCTTTTCGTCACCGGGCAGGCCCAGGCTCACCAGTTCCGGCATTACAGCGCCGCCGCCAGCCGGGTGCCCTGGTCGATGGCGCGCTTGGCGTCCAGTTCGGCCGCCACGTCGGCGCCGCCGATCAGATGAACCGGCATTCCCGCCGCTCGCAGCGGAGCCTCCAGTTCGCGCACGGATTCCTGTCCGGCGCAGAGGATCACGTTGTCGCATTCGATGACGGTCGGTCGCTTGCGCTGCTCGCCGAAGCTGATGTGCAGGCCGCGATCGTCGATGCGCTCGTAGTTGACCCCGCCGACCTGCTCGACGCCCTTGGCTTTCAACGCGGCTCGATGCACCCAGCCGCTCGTCTTGCCCAGGCTCTTTCCGAACGGCGACGACTTGCGTTGCAGCAGAACAACTTCCCTGGCGGCGGGGGACGGCACGGGCGCGGTGAGCTGTCCGGGAGCCTCCGGGTCGTCGCTCGTCACTCCCCACTCCCGCTTCCACTCGTCGAGTTTCAGCGCCGGATGACCGTCCACGGTGAGGAATTCGCTGACGTCGTAACCGATTCCGCCCGCGCCGATCACGGCGACCTTCTTGCCGACCGGCTTCTCCTCGCGCACCAGTTCCGCGTAGGTGAGCACCTTCGGGTGATCGATGCCGGGGATGTTCGGGATGCGCGGGCGCACGCCGGTGGCCAGCACCACGTGGTCGTAACGGCCCTCGACCAGTTCCGCCGCGTCCACCCGCCGGTTCAGGAACACTCGTACGCCGCTGACCTCGAGTTTGCGGGTGAAGTAGCGGATGGTCTCGTTGAATTCCTCTTTGCCGGGGATGCGCCGCGCGATGTCGAACTGCCCGCCGATCTTGTCGTCGGCCTCGAACAGGTCCACCTTGTGCCCGCGTTCGGCCAGGGTGACCGCCGCCGACAGCCCGGCCGGGCCCGCGCCGACCACCGCGACGCGCCGCATCCGCCGGGTGGGCAGCAACCGCAGTTCGGTCTCGTGCCCGGCGCGCGGATTGAGCAGGCAGGACACGGTTTTGTGGACGAAGGCGTGGTCCAGGCAGGCCTGGTTGCAGGCGATGCAGGTGTTGATCTCGTCACCGCGGGTCTGTTGCGCCTTGATCACCCACTCCGGGTCGGCCAGCAGCGGCCGGGCCAGCGAGACCAGGTCGGCGTCGCCGCGGGTGAGGATCTCCTCGGCCACTTCCGGCATGTTGATCCGGTTCGACGCGCATACCGGAATGCTCACCCGCGCTTTGATTTTCGCGGTGTACTCGACGAAAGCCGCACGGGGCACCGAGGTCACGATGGTCGGGACGCGGGCCTCGTGCCAGCCGATGTCGGTGTTGATGATGCTGACCCCGGCGCGCTCCAATTCCGTTGCCAGCGTGATGATCTCGGTCTCGGTCTGGCCGTATTCCACGAACTCGGCCATGGACAGCCGGAAGACGATGAGGAAGTCGTCGCCGACGGCGGCCCGCATCCGCCGCACGATCTCCACCGGGAACCGGCGCCGGTTCGCCGCCGAACCGCCCCACTCGTCAGTGCGCTTGTTGGTGCGCGGGGCGAGGAACTGGTTGATCAGATAGCCCTCGCCGCCCATCACCTCGACGCCGTCGTAGCCGGCGAACTTCGCCAACTCGGCGCAGCGCACGTAGTCGTCGATGGTGCGTTCGACGCCCTTGCCCGACAGCTTGCGCGGCCGAAAGGGGTTGATGGGAGCCTTGATCGAGGAGGCCGAGACACTGAACGGCACATAGGCGTAGCGACCCGCGTGCAGGATCTGCAAGGCGATCCGGCCGCCCTCGCGGTGCACCGCCCTGGTGATCGCGCGATGCCGGTAGGCCTCGGTCTTGTTGGTGAGCTTGGCGCCGAACGGCAGTAGCCAGCCCTCCCGGTTCGGGGCGTAGCCGCCGGTGATGATGAGCCCGACACCGCCGCGGGCGCGCTCGGCGAAATAGGCGGCCAGCCGGTTGGCGTCCCAGGCCCGGTCCTCGAGCCCGGTGTGCATCGACCCCATCACCACTCGGTTGCGCAGCGTGGCGCCGCCGACGGTGAGCGGCTCGAACAGATGCGGATACGGGTTGGGCGTCATCGGGTTTCACCTTTCGGTCGGAGCGCGTCCAGCACCTCGTCGCACCATTCGACGAAGCCCGACTCCACCCGGATGCCGCCGCGCAGCACCAGGTATTGATGCAGGGCGGTGCCGGTCAGGCGGTGCGGCGCGGGGAAGTCCTTCTTCTCGATCAGGCGGTAGACGTCGAGTCGCTGGGCGTGCCGGTCGCGGTGCCGGGTCACCTCCGCGAGCAGCGCGGGCAGGTCACCGTGGGCGGCGGCGCGGATCTTGATGCCGAGTTCGCTGCGCAACGGGCCGATGTCCTCGCTCGGCGCGGCGATCCAGCGGGCCAGTTCGGCGCGGCCGGCGGCGCTGACGCTGTAGACCTTCTTGTCGGGGCGGCCGTCCTGCGGCACGGCCTCGCCGGTGATCCAGCCCTGCTGCTCCATGCGCTTGAGGACGCGATAGATCTGCTGGTGGGTGGCGTTCCAGAAGAATCCGATGGATTTGTCGAACCGGCGTGCGAGTTCGTAGCCCGAACCGGCGCGCTCGGTCAGCGATACCAGCAGCGCGTGCTCGAGGGCCATGCGGCGAGATTAACTGATACGCGATGTACTATGCAACTCGGTGCATAGTGGCGGGCCGGTGCCGCGCTGCTCGACGGCCAGTTCCGCCCACACGATTTTGCGGCCGCTGCGGTGGATCACGCCCCAGCCCGAGGACATCTGATCGACCAGCACCAGTCCGAGACCGCCCGTTTCGTCCGCGGAGCGAAACCGGGGATCGATCGGAGAGGCGTCGGCGACCTCGATGCGCAGACGAGGTCCGGCCGACAGGGTGATCGTGCAGCTCCGCGGTGCCGCCCCGTGCCGGAGCGCGTTGCTGGCGAGTTCGTCGGCGATCTGTACCGCGTCCGGGATGGACAGCTCCTCGTGATTCTCCGCGAGGAGTTCCTGGACCAGGCTCCGCAATCGCGCGGGCGGCACGGCGTCGAGGTCCAGTCGGATGCGTTCCCCGCCACGGCTCGACGACTGTCTGTGCCTTCTACTGCCCGCCCCGGCACTGCCCGAGCGGGAGTCGTTTCGCAACGCCACGATTTCGGCATACCCGTCCGGCCGGTGGCTATGCGCTTTTGTGCGCTTACAACGTAAACTTCCCGGCGGGCGGCACTTCTACGTCGAGAAAGCGGCTGGAAGCTCCGGCTTTCGTGACGGACGCACACGGCTCACCCCACGGCCGCGGTGCGATGGAAGGAGTGTTTGCCGATGCTTTCCCGAGACCACGGCGCGGGTGCCGAGGGCGCCCTCGCCCGGTCCGCGCGCGCCGCCGCGGTGGGGGACGGTCAGGAACCGCTGGTGCTGCTCGTCGAGGACGATCCGGGTGATGCGCTGCTGGTGGAGGAGTTGGCCGCGGATACCGCGCCGCCGCTGCGGTTGCTGTGGGTGCGGTCGATCCGCGAGGCCATCGAGCGACTCGCGACCACGCTGCCCGATTGTGTACTGCTGGATCTGAATCTGCCCGACGCCGCCGGCATGGAGGCCCTGCAGCGGGTGCGCGAGCACGCCGACGACGTCGCGGTGGTGGTGCTCACCGGTCTGGACGATGAGGAGGCGGGTCTCGCGGCGGTGGCCTCGGGCGCGCAGGACTACCTGGTCAAGGGCCGGGTCGAGCCGGAGCTGCTGGGCCGTGCCGTGCGCTACGCCGTGCAACGCAAGCAGGCCGAGCGCGCGACCGCCGCGTTGCGGGCGGGCCAGATGCGGGCGCGCGAGAACGCGCGGCTGGAGCGCGGCCTGCTGCCCACCCCGTTGCTCGGCGCGAGCGGGGACGTCGACGTGGTCGCCCGGTATCGCTCGGGCCGGGCGAGCGGATTGCTCGGCGGCGACTTCTACGACGTGGTCCGCACCGAGGACGGGTCGGTGCACGTGGTGGTCGGCGATGTCTGCGGGCACGGCCCGGACGAGGCGGCGCTCGGCGTGGCATTGCGAATCGCTTGGCGCACATTGGTTCTCGCGGGAACGACCGGTCCGCAGCAACTGCGGTTGCTGGAGCAGGTGCTACTCGCCGAACGCGTCGGCACTGATATCTTCGCGACGATGACCACGGTGACGCTGCTGCCGGACCACACGACCGTACAGCTGATGCGGGTGGGGCATCCCGGCCTCCTCCTGCATCGTGCCGAGGCGGTCGAATGGGTCGAGGTCCCCGGTTGCGCCGCACTCGGCCTGCTCCCGGATCCGATCGAGTGCACGGTGCACGAGATGACCCTGCCGCCCGGCGCGGGCCTGCTGCTGTTCACCGACGGCCTGTTCGAGGGCCACAACGGCGTCGGCGACGAACGACTGGGCGAAGAGGGCCTGCTCGAGCTGGCCGGCGCGGCGGCCGGCCGGGACCCGGGCCCGTTCGTCGACGAGCTGATCGCCGCCGCCGAGGCCCTGGCCGAGGACAAGGGCGGCCTCGCCGACGACGTGGCCGCGGTCTACGTGCGCTGGGCCCACGCCGCGACCGAGCCGCGATGACGGGCACGCCGAAGCAGGGCAACGGGGACGCAGCGCCGCAGGAAGAGAAGGCCACACCCCGGTCGGAGGGAGCGGTCGGATCGCGACCGGGAAAGGCGGCCATGTCGCGGCAGGAAGACGCGATCGCAGCGCCGCAGGGCGAGTTGGGCGGATCGCCGCACGGAGACGAGGCCACATCGCGACAGGGCAACGGGGACACAGCGCCGCGGGGAGAGTTGGGTGGATCGGGGAAGGTGGGTGTGGTCGGCAGGCTCAGTGTGCAGCGGTGGTTCTATGTCGTGCTGGCGAGCATGGTGCTGCTGGTGATCGTCGCAACCTTTGTCGGTGTCCGGTTGCTGCAGCAGACCGGGCAGGTCACCGATCGGCTGATCGATCGCACGGAACCGGCGGCCACCGAGGCGTATCGCCTGCAGGCCGCGCTGGTGAACCAGGAGACGGGCGTGCGGGGCTATGCCCTCAGCGCGGACGAGCAATTCCTGACGCCGTTCCAGCAGGGCGAGCAGGACGAGGCCCGCGCGGCCGCGCGAATGCGGACCCTGATCGGCGATCGGCCCGAACTGGTCGCCGAACTCGATGCCGTCGAACAGCTGGCGTCGCAGTGGCGCACCGGGTACGCCCGGCCGCTGATCGATGCCGTGACCGCGAACTCCGCACCGGCGGCGGACCCGAACGCCGTGCTGGGCGGCAAGGCGGCGTTCGACCGGCTGCGCGCCCGGTTCGACACCCAGAACGCCGGGCTGAGCGCGACGATCGCCGACGACCGCGCCGAGCTGGCGCACACCCGCGCCGTGCGAGACTGGGTGCTGGGCGGCATGGTGGCGCTGTTCCTGCTCACCGGCGTGGTGTCGGCCGTGCTGGTCCGGCGGCTGGTGACGCGGCCGCTGCAGGATCTGCGGTCGGCCTCGCTGCGAGTGGCCGCCGGCGATTTCGAGCACCGCATCGCCGCGCGCGGCCCGGCCGATCTACGCACCATGGCACAGACGGTGGAGGCGATGCGGCGGCGCATCGTCGAGGAACTCGCCTCCTCCCGCGCGCAGCAGCAGGCGCTCGCGCGACAAGCGGAGGAACTCGACGAGCAGGCCGTCGAATTGCGCCGTTCCAACGCCGAACTCGAGCAATTCGCCTATGTCGCCTCCCATGATCTGCAGGAACCGCTGCGCAAGGTGGCCTCCTTCTGTCAGCTGCTGGAGAAGCGCTACGGCGACAAGTTCGACGAGCGCGGTACGCAATACCTGATGTATGCCGTGGACGGCGCGCGGCGGATGCAGGTCCTCATCAACGACCTGCTCACCTTCTCCCGCGTGGGCCGGTTGGGTGAGGACAAGGTGGCCGTCGCTCTCGATCAGACGTTGGACCGCGCCCTCGACAACCTCGCCACCGCGATCGAGGAATCGGGCGCGACCGTGCGACGGCCCGAGCAATTGCCCGAACTGCATGCCGCCCCGACATTGCTGGTCATGTTGTGGCAGAACCTGATCGGCAACGCCGTCAAATTCCGCAGCCCCGACCGGGCGCCGGTGGTCCGCATAGACTGTGAGCCGGAACCCGGCGAGGAGGGCGAGGTCTGGCGGCTGTGCGTCACCGACAACGGCATCGGCATTCCGGACGAGTTCAGCGAGAAGGTCTTCGTGATTTTCCAGCGGCTGCACGGCCGCGACGAATACGGTGGAACCGGGATCGGTTTGGCGCTGTGTAAGAAGATCGTCGAGTATCACGGCGGCCGTATCTGGCTGGACACCACGTACACCGACGGCACTCGACTCTGTTTCATACTCCCGGCGAACAACGAAGAAACCACGGCCGCACCGGTCGAGGTGGAAGGAGCACCGGCATGACCGTGGCAGGCCAACCCATCGATGTTCTGCTGGTCGAGGACGATCCGGGCGACGAGCTGATGACCCGGGAGGCATTCGCCGACAACAAGATCGGCAACACCATGCATGTCGCCCACGACGGCGAGGAAGCGCTCGACTTCCTGTATCGCCGTGGCGAGCATGCCGACGCGCCCCGCCCCGACCTGATCCTGCTGGACCTCAATCTGCCGAAATACGATGGGCGCCAGGTATTGGCGACGATCAAGTCCGACGCCGAACTCGCGCATATTCCGGTGGTCGTCCTGACCACGTCGGCGGCCGAGGAGGACATTCTGCGCAGCTACAAACTGCACGCGAATGCCTACGTCACCAAACCGGTGGATCTGGATCAGTTCATCGCCGCGATCAAACAGATCGACGAGTTCTTCGTCCAGGTGGTCCGGCTGCCCCGGGAACCGAACAAACTGGGTCCGGTGCTGTGATCAGTGCCCGATGAACCGCGCCCGCCACTGAATCGCCGGTCGATCCTGGAATTGGCTATCGACCTGGTCGATCGCGAAGGCCTGCACAAGTTGACGATGCGCAGGCTGGGTGCGGAATGCGGGGTCGAGGCCATGGCCCTGTACCGGTACGTGCACGGCCGGGAAGACTTGCTCAGCGGCATCGTGGATCATCTGGTCGACCGTTTGCGCACCGATCAGCTCGCGGCCCGCCGCCGAGAGGACGGGTGGCAGGATTTTCTGGTGCGACTGGCGCACGGGGTGCGGCAGATCGCGCTGGACCATCCGGAGTTGTTCCCGCTGGTGGCCACGCGCCCGCCGGAGGCGCCGTGGGTGCGGCCGCCGCTGCGCAGCCTGCAGTGGATGGAAACGTTCCTGGATACGTTGCTGTCCTACGGTTTCGACGATATCGCCGCGGTGGTGGCGTATCGGTCCTACACGACATTCCTGCTGGGGCAGTTACTGCTGGAAGTATCCGCGCGCACCCCGGCGCCGCGCGCGGATTCCGCATCGCGGCCGGAACCGGTGCGGGACCTGTCCGATTACCCGCAACTGCGGCGGCTGCAACCGATGCTGGCGCAGGACCGTTCGCTGGAAGAGTTCGAAGATGCCCTCGAGGCCCTGCTGGACCGGCTCGAGGCCCTGCTCGCTCGGCGATGAGCGCCACATCCCGGATCGGGTTCCCGTCCGCCGTGGATACAACGTAAACTGCCAGGCGTGACCGATAGCGCCCCGGAACAGAATCGTGCAGTGTCCGACAACTCCAGCGAGACGCGTATTCACATCGTCGCCGACACGCAGGATAAAGCGACGGTTCTGCGCGTCAGCGGCGAGATCGACGTTCTCACCGCGCCGGTGCTACGGGAAGCCATCGAAACCGCTTGGAGTGAGGGCCCACAGCCGCCCGCGACAATCGTGGATCTCACCGCTGTGACGTTTCTCGCCTCGGCCGGGCTGGCGGTTCTCGCCGGCTGCTCCCGGTCGGCTCCCGAGAGCGCCCGGCTGTGGGTGGTCGCCGACAAGCCGGCGACCTCCCGGCCGATTACCGTCACCGGGTTGTCGGAGCTGCTCAATCTCTGCACCACGGTGGACGAAGCATTCGAAGCGGTTTGATTTACTCCTGCAGTGCCTGATCTCGCAATTTCTTCAGGGTTTTCGTGAGAATGCGCGAAATCTGCATCTGCGAACAGCCGAGCTGTTCGGCGATCTGCTGCTGGGTCATCGAGTCGCCGAATCGCATGGACAATATCCGGCGTTCCCGATCGGGCAGCGCGGCCAGCAGGGGCTTGACGGCCAGATAGTTATCGATGGCGCCGAACTGCGGCTCCTCCGTGCCGAGGGTGTCCAGCAGTGACGAGCCGCCCTCGTCGCTCTCGGTGGCCGAATCGAGCGAACTGGCCTGGTATCCGTTGCGTGCGATCAGCGCCTGGGTGACCTCGGCCAGGTCGACCTCGAGTTCCTCGGCGATCTCGCGCGCCGTGGGCACCCGGCCCAGCCGATGCGTCAGGTCGTCGGTCGCCGGGCCCAGCTTGATCTGGATCTCCTTGAGCCGCCGGGGAACTCGCACTGCCCAGGTGTAGTCGCGGAAGTGGCGGCGTACCTCGCCCATGATCGTGGGCACCGCGTAGCCGAGAAAGGTGCTGCCGACTGCGGGGTCGAAGCGATCGACCGCCGCGACCAGCCCCACCCGCGCGATCTGCACCAGATCCTCGAAGTTCTCGCCGCGGCCGGAGAACTTGCGCGCGATGTGTTCCGCGACCGGCAGGCATCGCGAAATGATGGTTTCGCGAAGCGCCCGGCGCTGCGGGTCGTCCGGGTCCAGCGTGTGGAGCTGGACGAACAGCGGCTCGATATTGTCGTAGCTGTCCGGGGTGGAGCGCCGCGGCCGCCGCGGCGTATTGCGGTCATCGGCCATCGGTGACCGCCGCGGTGCAACAGAATTCGATGATCGCGCGATGACCGCCGAGGGCGGAGTCGTAGGGGTCCACCGAAGTCGTCAGCGAGTCGGTCAGGGTCGACACGATGTGCCAGCCCATGCCGCCCTCGTCGGGACCCTTGTCCGAGTTGGTCACCGCCGCGACCCGCACGCGCATGCCCGCACGGTCGTACTCGAACGCGCAGTCGAGTTCGGTGTCGCGCACGCTGTCCTGCACGAGGGCGGTGGCGACCTCCTCTACGGCCAGACGGATGTCGACGACCTGATCCATCGCGAAATCCGCGAAGAGGGCGACGGTTTCGGTCACGGCGCGCAGCAGCGCCAGATCCTCGAAATCCGCCGGTATCCGCACGCCGATGGTCCGGGTGGGCGTCACCGGCTCGGCGACTTCGTCACTCGAATCCATGCGTTACTCCTGTTCTGTGCCGTCGCGCGAGCGTACCGGCGTAGAGCGCTGTGATGTGGCCTGCTGCGGGATCTGCCGCGCGGCGGCTGCCTCGCCGTGCACATCGGGCAACGATGTGCGGCGGGAGGGCGCCACGGCCGGAAATCGATCGGGGTCTCGCTCCTCCGATCACATGCCGACGTAGTGGGAGTCCCAGCGGCGGCGGGCCACCCCGCCACGGAAGCGGGCGCGGATCTGGCGTTCGTATCCGACCACGAACACCCAGTACATCGCGATCACGACAACCGCCGCGCTACCTATCGCCGTCACCGACACAGGTACCAGCCAACCCAGCTCCCAGGCCACGCCGACCTCTCCTCACCGTCTTCACGCGCGGCCCGGCGGGCCGCCTCCGTGAAGTACATAGACCGCCGCGGGGATCTCAAACAGGTGTGTTCGTTGTCATTCCGGCGCAGCCGTTCTCATCGATCGTAGGCCGCTCACCCGGTGCCGGCGTAGTTTGTGATCTCCGTGATTCGGGTATCGCGCCCCGGTGAGGAGGCGCAGGTGAACGGATCGAAAACGCGCGGCGATGCGCCGGTGGACTGGTCGTCGGGCCCCACCGGGCTGC
The DNA here is from genome assembly GCF_029868745.1 of Nocardia wallacei. Lineage (GTDB taxonomy): Bacteria > Actinomycetota > Actinomycetes > Mycobacteriales > Mycobacteriaceae > Nocardia > Nocardia wallacei_B. The sequence continues at coordinate 13,340 of NZ_JARWOP010000097.1, forward strand.
GCAGGCGCACGTGGTGGACGGCGGTGCGGCGGCTGGGTGTGGCGCTGTGGGACGACACCGTCACCGACAGGGCGGCCGCGCTCACCTATTACAGTGTGCTCTCGATCTTTCCGGGCCTGATCATGCTGACGGCGTTCGTGGGCCTGCTGCGGCCGTCGGCCACCTCTCCGCTGATCGGGGCCATCCGGGAGCTGGGGCCCGGCCGGGGCACCGAGTTGCTGGTGGACGTGGTGAACGAATTGCAGGGCACCCAGCAACTCGCCGGGCCGCTGGCGTTCGTCGGTCTGGCCGTGGCGATGTGGATCGCGTCGGGGTACGTCGGCGCGTTCGTGCGCGCGGCCAACGGGATCTACGAGGTGCAGGAGGGGCGGCCGGTGTGGAAGACGGTGCCGATGCGCCTCGGTGTCACGGCGGCGCTCGTGGTGCTGATCGGTCTGTGCGCGGTGGTGGGCCTGGCGACCAGCGCCGTCGTGCATCGACTCGGCGGCGGGTCGTTCGTGGAATCGGCGTGGGCACTGGCGAAGTGGCCAGTGGTCGCCCTACTCATGGGCGCGGTGGTGAGCTTGCTGTACTGGGTCGCGCCGAACGCGCGGCAGCCGGGATTCCGGTGGCTGACGCCGGGCAGTGTGCTGGCGGTGGTCGTGTGGATCGTCGCCTCGGCCGGATTCAGCGTGTACGTGGCGCATTTCGGTTCCTACAACAAGGTGTACGGATCGCTGGCCGGGGCGGTGATCTTCCTGGTGTGGCTGTGGATTCTCAATGTGGCGGCGCTGCTCGGCGCGGGACTGAACGCCGAACTGGCGCGGGGGCGGCTCGTGGAGGACGGCGCGGAGGCGGAGGCGGACGAACCCATTCTGCCGCCGCGCGATACGCGGGCGATGACGTCGCCGCCGCAATATTGTGGGTGATTTGTTGCGGTAGAGAGAGATTCCGAATTTCTCTGTACCATCGGAGGCGGTGCTCGCACCAGCTCGGATACGGGAAGGGCACCTCGCGGAGTCTCGCGGGGTGCCCTTCTGTCGGCTCTACCGCACCGCGCGGGCCGCCAAAACGCTTGCCACCAGCACTGTTATCCCTTCGGCCACGGCGGTGAGGCCGACGGCGTGTGCCGCGGACAAGGCCGTGGCGCCGGCCTGGCTCAGGAACAGCGAGCCGAAACCGGCGATGCCGACCACGATGCCCAATTGCACGCTGGTCACCAGAATGCCGCTGGCGTCGGAGGCCAGTGCGGGCGGGACCTTGCTCAGTGCCCGAGTCATCAACGGGCTGAACGCGATTCCGAAGCCGAGACCGGTCACGCCGAAGATCGTCAGCTCCAGCGCTCCCATGGCGTGACCGTCACGCAGGCGCAGGCCGAGCAGCACGATCGTCACGGCGCCGAGCACCAGGCCGCCCGGAGTCGTGAACGGCTGCAGGCGTTTCGGTATCCGCTGCCAATTCAAGCCGGCGAGCGCGTAGACGCCGCCGAACGGGATGAACAGCAGACCGGCGTGCAGTGCCGAGTATCCGAGCGGGCCTTGCAGGTGGATCGCGGTGACGAACAGCCAGCCGCTGAAGGTGGCCATGATCACGAACAGCGTGCCCGCGACCAGGACCAAACCGGGCGCGCGCAGCACGCGATCGGAGAACAGCGATTCGCCGCCGCGCCGGTGCACGCGGCGCTCGACGAGGGCGAAGGTGGCGAAACCGATTGCCGCACAGACCAGCGCGATCCAGGTCCACACCGGCCAGTGCTGCTCGTGGCCGAGGACGAGTGGCAGCACCAGCAGCAGGACGGCCGGGGTGAGCGCGGACAGTCCGGCCAGATCCAGCTTGCGTTCGACACGGACGGCGGCGGGAAGAACCCCCGGCGCGATCGCCAGCAGGGCCAGGCCGATCGGCACGTTCACCAGAAATACGCCGCGCCAACCGCTTCCGGCGATATCGGCGCTGACGAGCAGACCGCCCACGATCTGCCCGACCACCATCGCGCCGGAAATCACCGCCGCATAGGCCGACAGCGCCCGCGCCCGCGCGCCACCGCTGAACGTCTTCTGGATCAGCGTCATCACCTGCGGCACCATGGTCGCCGCACCCACACCCTGGATGAATCGGAACACGATGAGCACCAACGTATTCCACGCCAAGCCGCAGGCGAGCGAGGCCACCGTGAACAATGCCAGCCCGGTCAGGAACATCGTCCGCTGGCCGACCTTGTCCCCGAGCCGAGCGCCGGTCACCAGCAGCACGGCGTAGGAGATCACGTAACCGGACACGATCAGCTGCAACGCCGATCCGCTGGCATCGAGCGAGGTGCGAATGGAAGGAATCGCGACATTGACGATCGAGGCATCGAGAACCGCCATGAACTGCCCGAGCAGAATGACGGCGAGAACGGTCAGCGACCGGCCGGACGACAGCGCCGATACGCCGGTCGCCGATGGAGTTCCAGGCAGCGTTCGTGTCATGCCGCCGAGCCTGCGCCGCTTCCGATCCCGGTAACAGGAGCCTGCTCATACTGGTAGTGAGAGCACCTGGTTGCGGGTTGCGGCGGCCTTCGCGATGATGGTTGCCAAGGGGCCACCGAAAAGCATTGGAGGAGAAATAGTCTGACAACTTGAGATGACGTGCACTGCTTATATGCTGTACAGCCCACGACGGGGGGTTATCGCATAGACACGGTCACGTCGGTATGACGCGAGAGTGCGCCGCCGCGACGGGGCGCACGACAGGTTGTCGGCCACCTGATGGCCGAGGACTCTGGATGGGGCTGCATCTGGATCGGTGGTTGCCCTGAGTACAGGGGAGGATGCCGCGCGGGCGCACTCGAAGGTTGTACTACTCCGCTGAAGGAGTCGGTGTGTCTGACATCGCTTTGCTCGGATCGCTCTGCTTTATCTGTTACCTGGTGCTGTGTGGAGTCGTAGTCCTCCGCACAGGAAATGCCGCGGCATTGCATGACGTAGCAATCGCTGTGTACGGCCCGCGTCGCTCGATGACGCGTTAGTCGACGGCATGAGGACCGCGGCCCGGGCAGGAAAGGCCCGGGGCGGGGCCGGGGGCGGGCGGGGCGGGGGGCGGCCGCCGCCCCCCGAGAAGCGGGGGGGGGGAGGGTGCGGGGTT
>NZ_JARWOP010000098.1 GCF_029868745.1 Nocardia wallacei
GCGGCGCTGGCCGCGGGCGCCGACGCGATCCACCCCGGCTACGGATTCCTTTCCGAGAACGCCGATTTCGCGCGCGCCGTGCTCGCGGCCGGACTGACCTGGATCGGTCCGCCGGTCGCCGCCATCGAGCAGATGGGCTCGAAGGTGGAGTCCAAGAAGATGATGGACGCCGCCGGGGTGCCGGTCCTGGCCGAACTGGACCCCGCCGAGGTCACGGACGCGCTGCTGCCGGTGCTGATCAAGGCCTCCGCCGGCGGCGGCGGTCGTGGCATGCGAGTGGTGCGGTCGTTGGCGGAGCTGCCGGGTCAGCTGGAAGCCGCACGGCGCGAGGCGGAATCGGCCTTCGGCGACCCGACGGTGTTCTGCGAGCGCTACCTCGAGACCGGCCGGCACATCGAGGTGCAGGTGATGGCCGATACCCACGGCACCGTCTGGGCCGTCGGCGAGCGCGAATGCTCCATTCAGCGCCGGCATCAGAAGGTGGTGGAAGAAGCGCCATCACCGCTGGTGGAACGGGTAGATGGCATGCGCGACAGGCTGTTTCGCGCGGCCCGGCTGGCCGCCGAGGCCATCGGCTACGAGGGCGCGGGCACCGTGGAGTTCCTCGCGGACGAGGCGGGCGAGTTCTTCTTCCTGGAGATGAACACCCGGCTGCAGGTGGAGCATCCGGTCACCGAGAACACCACCGGGCTGGATCTGGTCCGGCTGCAGGTGCAGGCCGCGCAGGGCCGTCGGCTGCCCGCCGCGCCGCCGCCGATGCGGGGGCACTCCATCGAGGTGCGCCTGTACGCCGAGGATCCGGCGCAGGAGTGGCAGCCGCAGAGCGGCACCGTGCACCGCCTCGATTTCGGTCGCGCCGCCGAATTCACCGTCCTGCGCGAGCCCGGGGTGCGACTGGATTCCGGCGTGCGAGACGGGTCCGTGGTCGGCGTGCACTACGACCCGATGCTGGCCAAGGTGATCTCCTACGCCGAGACGCGCGACGAGGCGGCACACCTGCTGGCCGCCGCGCTGCGGCGCGCACGGATTCACGGCCTGGTCACCAACCGCGACCTGCTGGTGCGGGTGCTCGAGCATCCGGCGTTCCGCGCCGGCGACACCGATACCGCGTTCTTCGCCACCCACGGCCTGGAAAACCTTTCCGCGCCTTTGGTTTCTGCGGCCGACGAGGAGTTGTCCATCGTCGCGGCCGCGCTCGCCGACGCGGCCGCCAACCGGTCGCGCGCCCGCGTGGGCGGCGGCCTGCCCAGCGGCTGGCGCAACTTGCCCGCGCAGCCGCAGTCCAAGTCCTATGACAGCCGCACGACCGGCACACACGAAGTGCGCTATCGGCTCACCCGTACCGGACTGACGGTCGAGGGTCACGACGGCATCGAATTGCTCGACGCCACACCGGATGTCGTGACGCTGGCGGTACCCGGCCCGCGTGGCCCGGTGCGCCGCCGCTTCGACGTCGCCCGGTACCCGTCGACCGGCTCGGGACCCGTACTGGTGGCAGTGGATTCGCCGCTGGGGCCGGTGACCGTGCGGCGGCTCCCGCGCTTCGAGGATCCCGCCGAGCAGGTCGCCGAGGGCTCACTGCTGGCGCCGATGCCCGGCGCGGTGATCCGGGTCGCCGCCGAGGTCGGCGCCCGGGTCGAACTGGGACAGCCGATCCTGTGGCTGGAGGCGATGAAGATGGAGCACACCATCACCGCCCCCGCCACCGGCGTGCTGGCCGAACTGAATGTGACCGCGGGACAACAGGTCGACGTCGGCACCGTGCTGGCGGTCGTGCGACCCGAAGAGACCACCGACGCCGAATCCCAGGAGTAGGGCATGAGTTTCATCGAAACCGACGAGCAGAAGCAGCTGCGGGCCGCGGTGGCGCAGCTCGCCGCCAAGTACAACTTCCGCGACTACGTCTCGGACAAGGCCCGCGCCAACCAGCCGCTGAGTGAATTGTGGGACGAGGCAGGGCAACTCGGCTTTCTCGGGGTGAACCTCCCGGAGGAGTACGGCGGTGGCGGCGCGGGCATCTACGAGCTGGCGCTGGTGATGGAGGAACTCGCCGCGCAGGGCGCCGGGCTGCTGCTGATGGTGGTATCCCCGGCCATCTGCGGCACCATCGTCACCAAGTACGGCACCGACGAGCAGAAGCGGCACTGGCTGCCGCGGCTGGCCGACGGTTCGGCGAAGATGGTGTTCGGCATCACCGAACCCGACGCGGGCTCGAACTCCCACCACATCACCACCACCGCCCGCCGCGACGGCGGCGACTGGATCCTCAACGGCCGCAAGATCTTCATCTCGGGCGTGGACCAGGCCGAGGCGGTGCTGATCGTGTCGCGCACCGAGGATGCCAAGACCGGCAAGCTGAAGCCGGCGCTGTTCATCGTGCCCACCGACGCCCCGGGTTTCGAGAAGACCCGGCAGGAGATGGACATCATCGAGCCCGACAGCCAGTTCACGCTGTTCCTCGACGACGTGCGGCTGCCCGCGGAGGCGCTGGTCGGTCAGGAGGACGCGGCGCTGGCGCAACTGTTCGCGGGCCTCAATCCGGAGCGGATCATGGGCGCCGCGATGGCCGTCGGCATGGGTCGCTACGCCATCGACCGGGCCGTGGAGTACGCCCGCGAACGCCAGGTGTGGAAGACGCCGATCGGTGCGCACCAAGGCATTTCGCATCCGCTCGCCCAGGTGAAGATCGAACTGGAGCTGGCGAGGCTGATGATGCAGAAGGCGGCCGTGCTCTACGACTCGGGCGACGACTTCGGCGCCGCGGAGGCGGCGAACATGGCGAAGTACGCCGCGGCCGAGGCCAGCATCAAGGCCCTCGACCAGTCGATCCAGACGCACGGCGGTTCGGGCCTGACCCGCGACGTGGGCCTGGCGGGCATGCTGGCCGCCGCCCGGATCGGCCGGGTGGCGCCGGTGAGCCGGGAGATGGTGCTGAACTTCGTCGCCCAGCATTCCCTGGGCCTGCCGAAGTCCTACTGATGTACGGCGGCACGGAGCCGGACGATCGAGGAAGGGGACGACGATGAGCGATACGGCGGACGCCGTCGTGCGATACGAGGTGGCGGACCGATTCGCCGTCGTCACCCTCGATTCCCCGCACAATCGCAACGCGCTGTCCGCGCGGCTGGTGCGGGAGCTGCTGGCCGCGCTGGCACGGGCCGGGGACGACGAGCGGGTGCGCGGGGTCGTCCTCACTCATACCGGCAACACCTTCTGCGCCGGTGCGGATCTGAAGGAGGCCCTCGACGCCGATCCCGCGGCGGCCGCGGACATCCGCACCCGGTGGATGATCGACGTGCTGCGCACGATCCTCGTCTTGCCGAAACCCGTACTGGCACAGGTGAACGGCAATGTGCGCGCGGGCGGTATGGGCCTGCTGGCGGCCTGCGATATCGCGGTGGCGGGGCGGGACAGCAGCTTCGCGCTCACCGAGGCGCGAATCGGGCTGGCGCCGTTCATGATCTCGCTCACCCTGCTGCCGCGCATGAGCCCTCGCGCGGCCGCGCGCTACTTCCAGACCGGTGAGAAGTTCGACGCGGCCGAGGCGGAGCGGATCGGCCTGATCACCCTCGCCGCCGACGATCCGGCCGCCGCGGTGGAGCGGCTGCGCGGCGAACTCCGTCAGGGCTCGCCGCAGGGCCTGGCCGAGAGCAAGCGGCTGGTCAATGCCGCGCTGCTGGCCGAATTCGACCGTGGCGCCGAGGAACTGGCGAAGCGGTCCGCGAGTTACTTCGGCACACCCGAGGTGGTGGAGGGCATGACGGCCTTCTTCCAGCGCCGCCCGCCCGCCTGGGCAGAATGAGCGGATCATGACTGCGCACCACGAATCGAAGCCCCACGAACCCAAGCAGGACCGCAGCCGGGCCACCCGGCAGCGGCTGCTCGAGGCGACCATCGACTGCCTGGCCGAGACGGGCTGGGCGGCGGCCACGGTGGCCGTGGTGGCCGAGCGGGCGGGGGTGTCGCGCGGCGCGGCGCAGCACCACTTCCCGACCCGGGAGGAGCTGATCACCGCCGCGCTCGAGTACATGTTCGACACCCGCATGGCACAGGCGAAGGCCGAGGCCCTGGCCGTGGCCGAGATCGCCGAGGGCGCCGGGCGGACCGAGGCGGTGGTGAGCGGATTGGTGGAGTCCTACACCAGCCCGCTGTTCAAGGCCGCCCTGCAGGTCTGGACGCATGCCGCCGCCGATCCCGCCCTGCGCGAGCGGATCGTGCCGCTGGAGGCGCGGTTCGGCCGGGTCTCGCATCGCATGGCGGTCGAGGCGCTGGGCGTCGACGACTCCGACCCGGTCGCCCACCATCTGGTGCAGGCCACGCTGGACCTGGCGCGCGGCCTCGGCCTGGCCGACGTGCTCACCGACGACTCGGCCCGTCGCAAGGAGATCGTCCAGCAGTGGTCGGCCACTCTGCACACGGCGCTCACCACGCCGCGCTGAGTGACCGATCCGTCCGGCGATTTGGTCCGCGAGCCCGCACCCGTTAAGCTTGCCGGGCCTCCTCGATCGGAGGCGAGTCCTGGCCCCGTCGTCTAGCGGCCTAGGACGCCGCCCTCTCAAGGCGGTAGCGCGGGTTCAAATCCCGTCGGGGCTACATCGTGGGCCGTGCGTCTTATCGCACGGCCCTTTTTCTCGAAATATTCGGTGTGTCCTTGGAATTCGTCTGCTTGCCGTACCGTCGAGGTACCAGGACCGCTCAGGTCTTGCCGAACAAAGGACCCGCATGTCCGACAAATCTCCGCGTCAGACCATGTCCAAGAAGTCCGGGAAGTCCCTCAAGGAGAAACGAGCGGACAAGAAGACCAAGTCGGCCGACCGTTCCGGAATCGAAGCCGCGACCGAGAACGGCAAGCGGAGGTAGCCGCCGGTGACCGTGCCCGCCCTTGCGGCGGGCACAGCCGTCACCGCGCCGTGTTCGATTCGGTCACCGCGTTCCGGAAGACCCAGCGCAGCGCGACGAATCGCGACAGCGTGGCCACGGCATTGGCCACCACGAGGACGAACAGTTCGACATGGACCGGCGCGCCGGGCGCCCATCGGTGCAGCGCGAACAGGGAGCCGCCGGTCAGCAGCCAGGCGAACGCGAAGATCAGCAGGCCCTGAATATGGTGTGACACAACCGAATTCGAACCGCGCACGCCGAAGGTGAAGGCACGGTTGGCGGCAGTGTTGGCGATCGCGGTGAGCAGCAGCGCCAGGAAGTTCGCCGCCTGCGGGCCTGCGAACGGCTGCAGGATCACATACAGCAGCATGTAGGCCAGCGTGGAGGCCACGCCGATGATGCCGAACCGCACCAGCTGCCCCACCATCCCCAGCGGGACGCCGTCCACCAGCGGTTCGCGGCCGATCGCCGCCCGCAGCTCGTTGATCGGCAGGGCGCCGGTGGCCAGACCCCGGCCCACCCGCCACACGCCCAGCAGGTCCTTGCGGGCGGTGTCGACGATGTCGACGCGGCTGTCCGGGTCGTCGATCCAGTCGACCGGCACCTCATGGATGCGCAGCCCGGCGCGCTCGGCGATCACCAGCAGTTCGGTGTCGAAGAACCACTCGCCGTCCTGCACCAGCGGCAGCACCCGGCGCGCGACATCGGTGCGCATCGCCTTGAAACCGCATTGGGCGTCGGAGAATCGGGTCTGCAGCGAGGCTCGCAGAATCAGGTTGTAGGAGCGAGAGATGAACTCGCGCTTGGGCCCGCGCACCACCCGCGACGACTTCGCCAGCCGGGTGCCGATGGCCAGATCCGAATGCCCGGACACCAGCGGGGCGATCAGCGGCAGCAGGGCATTGAGATCCGTCGACAGGTCCACATCCATGTAGGCGACGACCTGGGCGTCGGAGACCTCCCACACCGCGCGCAGTGCGCGGCCGCGGCCCTTGCGGTCCAGATGGACCACGCGCACATGCTCGAGTTCGTCCGCCAGCAGGTGCGCGACCTGCAGCGTGCTGTCGGTGGATGCGTTGTCGGCGATGGTGATTCGCGCCGAGAACGGTAATCCGGCGCTCAGGAAGGCGTGCAGTCGCCGCACGCACACGCCGAGGTCGCGTTCTTCGTTGTAGACGGGAATCACCACGTCCAGCACCGGTGTCACCAGAGCACCGGCCGGTTCCGCCGCCGGCGCGGCCGTCGCTGTGTCGGTCATGACATCGAAGATCGGCCACCAGCCTGCGGCACGGCTGCGCCCGGCCTGGGAGGTTCCTGGGAGCGCCCTACAGGTCAGTGCTCACTGAGCCGCCACAGCGGCGACACCGGGCCGTGGCCCGTGCCTAACGGGTAGGCCGCTTTCAGACAGCGCGTGGTCCACTCCTTGGCGAAGGCGATCGCCTCCGGCACCTCGTAGCCGTGGGCCAGCGCGCACGCGGTGGCCGCCGCGAGGGTGTCGCCGCCGCCGTGGTCGTCGCCGGTGTCGATGCGGGGGGCGGACAGTTCGTGGAAACGCTCGCCGTCGAACAAGAGGTCGGTGCTGAAGTCGGAGGAACGCAGGTGCCCGCCCTTCACGAGCGCCCAGCGCGGGCCCAGCGCGTGCAGCGCCTCGGCGGCCTTGCGCGCGGTGCGGTCGTCGGTGACCTCGATGCCGGTGAGCAGCCGCACCTCGTCCAGGTTCGGGGTGACCACCGTGGCGAGCGGAATCAGCGTGTGCCGCAGCGCGTCCAGGGCCGAGGCGTGCAGCAGCGGGTCGCCGTGCATGGACGCCGCCACGGGATCCACCACCAGCGGAATCGAGCCGTCGCGGCCGATGCCCAGCTCGCGGCACACCGCCGCCACCGCCTCGATGATCGCCGTGGAGGCCAGCATCCCGGTCTTGGCCGCGCCGATGCCGATATCGCCGACCACGACGCGCACCTGGTCGGCGACGGTCTGCGGCGGGATCTCGTGAAAACCGCTGACGCCCAGCGAGTTCTGCACCGTCACCGCCGCCACCGCGACGCAGGCGTGCACGCCCAGCAGGGCCATGGTGCGGGAATCGGCCTGGATACCGGCGCCGCCGCCGGAATCGGTCCCGGCGATGGTGAGCGCCCGGACAGGGGTCCGGCCCTCGGGAGTCAATGGCAACAGTCGCACGAGATAACCCTACGGTCCCGCGATTGTGCGCCCGGCCTGCGCGGTCACGATTCCCGTCCGCGTGGCACTTTCTGCCGTCTGGTGGCGAATTGTGACCGCGCAGGCCGACAGGGTCAACATACAGAACGGATCATTCCGTTTCGGTGATATCCTGAACCCATGCCGAAGACAGCCGACTCCCGCAAACCGCTGCCCGGCCGCAAGGCGCAGGCGGCCCGCAACGACGGCATCATCCTCGACGCCGCTCGCACCGTGTTCCTCGCCGATGCCGGCGCCCCGATCGCGGCCGTCGCCGAGCGCGCGGGTGTCGGGATCAGCGCGCTCTACCGCCGCTATCCGAGCAAGGAGGTGCTGCTGCGCACGCTCTGCTACGACGGTCTGCGCCGGTACAACGAGGAGGCGGCCGCGGCCCTGGAGCTGAGCGACGACTGGGCGGTGCTGGTCGATTTCCTGCGCCGGGTGGTGGACGCGGACGTGCACTCCCTGACCGTCCGGCTGGCCGGCACCTTCACCCCGGACGAGTCGATCCTGCCCGAGGTGCGGCGCGCCGGGACACTGAACGACGAGATCCTGCGCCGCGCCCGGTCCTCCGGCCGCCTGCGCGCGGGCGTGACCACCTCGGATTTCGGGCTCGTCCTGGAGGCGTGCGCGGCGATCTCGCTGCCCGACCCGCAGCGCACCGCGCAGCTGCGCCGCCGCGTGCTGGCGATGCTGATCGACGGCCTGGCCGCCACGGGCGAATTGCCCGGTCCGCCACCGGAACCCGGCGAATTCGCCGATCGCTGGCGGCCGCGCGGATAACGTACGTCCCGGCGACGAGTTTCGCCCCGGTACACCGTCGACAGGGGTACCGGTGTCGCGCGAACGAAGGGAACGCCAGTGAACTGGACACTCGAGGTGGTGATCGTGCCGGTCTCGGACATCGACCGCGCCAAGGAGTTCTACCGCGACCGGCTCGGCTTCGTCGTCGATCACGACACCCCGATCGGCGACGGCTCGCGCATCGTGCAGCTCACGCCGCCGGGCTCGGGCTGCTCGATCGTCCTCGGGGAACGCGGCTTCGCCAAGATGGACCCCGGCGCGTTGAAGGGCCTGCAACTCGTCGTCGCCGATTTGCCCAGGGCGCGTGCCGAACTCGTCGAGCGCGGCTTCGATCCCGGCGACATCCAAGAGGTCGCGCCCAGCCCGGACGGGACCCTCGACAACGTCGGATTCCTGTTCTTCGACGATCCCGACGGCAACAGCTGGGGCATCCAGCAGATCTCCGCGCGCGCCTGAATTCGCTACCGGCGCACGGCTTTCCATCGGCCCAGCGGAAGCCGGGGCCAGGCGGGACCCCGGCCTCCACAGGGCCGACGGAGCAGTGCCAACAGAGAGCGGCGTTACGACACGATCGGCAGATAGACCGACTTGCCCGCCTGCGCGAACTCCTCGGACTTCTCCGACATGCCCGCCTCGATCGCCTCGACGTCGGTCAGCCCGTGCCGCTCCGCGTATTCGCGCACATCCGCCGAGATGCGCATCGAGCAGAACTTCGGCCCGCACATCGAGCAGAAGTGCGCGGTCTTGGCCGGTTCGGCGGGCAGCGTCTCGTCGTGGTACTCGCGGGCGGTGTCCGGGTCCAGCGACAGATTGAACTGGTCGTGCCAGCGGAACTCGAAGCGCGCCTTGGACAGTGCGTCGTCGCGCTCCTGGGCCCGCGGGTGGCCCTTGGCGAGATCGGCGGAATGTGCGGCGATCTTGTAGGTGATCACGCCGGTCTTCACGTCGTCACGGTCGGGCAGGCCCAGGTGTTCCTTCGGCGTGACGTAACACAGCATGGCCGTCCCGGCCTGCGCGATGATGGCGGCGCCGATCGCCGAGGTGATGTGGTCGTAGGCCGGGGCGATATCGGTGGCGAGCGGGCCGAGGGTGTAGAACGGCGCCTCCTCGCACAGCTCCTCCTCCAGCCGCACGTTTTCCGCGATCTTGTGCATCGGCACGTGGCCCGGGCCCTCGATCATCACCTGCACGCCATGGGATTTCGCGATCTTGGTCAGCTCGCCGAGGGTGCGCAGCTCCGCGAACTGCGCGGCGTCGTTGGCGTCGGCGATCGAGCCCGGACGCAGGCCGTCACCGAGGGAGAAGGTGATGTCGTAGCGGGCCAGGATCTCGCACAGCTCCGCGAAATTCGTGTACAGGAACGATTCCTGGTGATGCGCCAGGCACCACGCGGCCATGATGGACCCGCCGCGGGAGACGATGCCGGTGACGCGCTTGGCGGTCAGCGGCACGTAGCGCAGCAGCACCCCGGCGTGCACGGTCATGTAGTCCACGCCCTGCTCGGCCTGCTCGATCACGGTGTCGCGGTAGATCTCCCAGGTCAGCTGGGTCGGATCGCCGTTCACCTTCTCCAGCGCCTGGTAGATCGGCACGGTGCCGACCGGCACCGGCGAGTTGCGCAGGATCCACTCGCGGGTCTCGTGGATGTTCTTGCCGGTGGACAGGTCCATGATGGTGTCGGCGCCCCAGCGGGTGGCCCACACCATCTTCTCCACCTCCTCCGCGATGGACGAGGAGACCGCCGAGTTGCCGATGTTCGCGTTGATCTTCACCGCGAACTTCTTGCCGATGATCATCGGCTCCGACTCGGGATGGTTGTGGTTGGCCGGGATCACCGCGCGGCCCGCGGCCACCTCGTCGCGCACGAGTTCCGGCGAAACCCCTTCGCGCGCGGCGATATACCGCATCTCGGTGGTGACGATGCCCTGCCGCGCCCAGGCCAGCTGGGTGGGCGGCCCGGCCACGTCCGGCTTGGACCAGCCGTCGCGCACCTTCGGCAGCCCGGCCTCGACGTCGATGGTGGCGGCGTCGTCGGTGTACGGGCCCGAGGTGTCGTAGACGTCGAAGTGCTCGCCGTTGGTCAGGTTGATCCGGCGGACCGGGATGCGCAGCGCGGCGCCGTCCGCGTCGACCTCCTGGTAGTGCTTGACGCTGCCCTGAATCGGGCCGGTGGTGACGGTGTCGACGGTCGTCACGGCATGCTTCGATGGCATTGAACAATCCTCCCTACGCCGGCATTACCCGGTCAGGTTCGAACGGTCGACGGCCCTGAGTCGCCCGAAAAGGGCTAGCCGTCCTCTCAGCCCGCTGGTGCGAGCCCCCGTAGGCATGTGCAGTTGTCTCGGCCGAGGGTACATGCCACCGCCGCTTCGCGCGGCCGGACCGTACGGATCGCTCGCGGTCAGGCGTCGCGCAGGGCCCGGTACACCGCGGCGCCGACGAACGCGCCCAGATCCTGCGGGGTCCACGGGCCGTCGCCGGTCAGCAGGGTGCGGACCGCGCCCTCGCCGGCCGAGACCCACAGTTCCACCAGGACCGGGAGTTTGCGTTCGGCGTCGGCGGTGCCCCAGGCGTGCAGGGTCGGGCGCAGGCGACGGGTGCAGCGCTGCACGGCCAGCAGGCGGCCGCGTCCGAACGAACTCGCGACCGCGGGATCCGGGTTGCCGTACAACAACTTCCAGGTGTCCGGCCGGGCGGCCACCGTCTCCAGCAGGGCGCGGAAGCCCTCCACGAACACCTCTTCGTCGGCCGCCACCCGCCGTCGCGGCAGCGCCGCGATGATGCCGCTGATCAGATACGACTCCTCGCGCTGGAGCAGCGCGTCGATGAGTTCGACCCGGTCGGCGTAGCAGGCGTAGACCACCGGGCGGGTGACGCTCATGCGTTCGGCGACGGCGGCGATGGTGATGGCCGCGATGCCGTCCTCGACGGCGATCCGCAAGGCGGCGTCGAGCACTTGTGGCCGGCGCCGTTCGGGCCCGAGATGTTGCGCACGCTGCCGCGGCCGCACTGCCGAATCGGAACCCATGCGGACCAAGATATCAGCGGGAATGCCGCAGCCTGCCGGATCGCTTCCGCCGGAATTCGGCAGATCTCCGGCATATCTCTGGCAAATCGACACTTAGATGTGGTTACGTCGTCCGCAGCCTACGGTTGCGTAACCGGACAGCCGTACGGCAACCTCCAGGGACAACATCAACCGGCGTGTGCGGAGAGCCGGCACACGCTGCTATTCGACCCAGTCGAGGAGGCCGGTCCGTGTCGCACTACAAGGCGAACCTTCGGGATATCGAGTTCAACTTGTTCGAAGTGCTGGGAATCGGGGCGCTGCTGGACGACGGCGCCTACGGCGATCTGGACGCGGAGACCGCGCGGGGGATGCTCACCGAGGTGCTGCGGCTGGCGGAGGGGCCGGTCGCCGAGTCGTTCGTCGATGCCGACCGCAACCCGCTGCAGTTCGACGCCGCCGAGCACGCGGTGATCGTGCCGGACGCCCTGCGCAAGACCGTCGCCGCGGTCAACGAGGCCGGTTGGTCGGCGCTGGGCATGCCGGCGGAGATGGGCGGCGTCACCGCGCCGTCGGCCCTGGTCTGGGCGACGCAGGAAATGCTTGTCGCCGCCAACAATTCGGCGAGCTTCTTCAATATGGGCCCGCTCATGCACACCGTGCTCTTTCACGAGGGCACCGCGGAGCAGCAGCGCTGGGCCCAGCACGCGTGGGAAAACCGTTGGGGCGGAACGATGGTGCTCACCGAGCCGGACGCCGGGTCCGACGTCGGCATGGGCCGCACCAAGGCGACCGAGCAGCCCGACGGCACCTGGCACATCGAGGGCGTGAAGCGCTTCATCTCCGGCGGCGACCTGGGCGACACCGCCGACAACATCATTCATCTCACCCTGGCGCGGCCGGTGGGCGCGGGTCCCGGCACCAAGGGCCTGTCGCTGTTCGCGGTGCCGAAATTCCTGTTCGACCGGGAGACGATGGCGCTCGGCGAGCGCAACGGCGTGTACGTCACCAACCTCGAGCACAAGATGGGCATCAAGTCCTCGCCCACCTGCGAACTGACCTACGGCGGCGCGACACCGGCCGTCGGCTACCTGGTCGGCGAGGTGCACAACGGTATCGCCCAGATGTTCAAGGTGATCGAGAACGCGCGCATGATGGTGGGCGTGCTGTCGGCGGGGACGCTGTCCACCGGATACCTGAACGCGCTGGAGTACGCCAAGACTCGCGTGCAGGGCGCCGATCTCACCAAGATGACGGACAAGACCGCACCGCGCGTCACCATCACCCACCACCCCGACGTGCGCCGCAGCCTCGCGACGCAGAAGGCGTACGCCGAGGGCCTGCGCGCGCTCTACCTGTACACCGCCGCCTACCAGAACGACGATGTGGCACAGGCGAACTTCGGCGCGGACCCGGAACTCGCGGCACGGGTCAACGACCTGCTGCTGCCGATCGTCAAGGGCTGTGGATCGGAGCGGGCCTACGAGACGCTCACCGAATCGCTGCAGACCCTCGGCGGATCCGGGTACCTGCAGGACTACCCGATCGAGCAGTACATCCGCGATGTCAAGATCGACTCGCTGTACGAGGGCACCACCGCGATCCAGGCGCAGGACTTCTTCTTCCGCAAGATCATTCGCGACAAGGGGACGGCGCTCGCCCACGTGGCCGGGCTGATCCAGCAGTTCGCCGACTCCGGCGACGCCCGGCTCGAGCGCGAGCGCAAGCTGCTCGGCGCGGCGCTGGGGGACGTGCAGGCGATGGCGGCCGCGCTCACCGGGTATCTGATGGCGTCGCAACAGGATCCGGAGGAGATCTACAAGGTCGGCCTCGGCTCGGTGCGATTCCTCTACGCCACCGGCGATCTGGTGATCGGCTGGCGGCTGCTCGCGCAGGCCGCCGTGGCGCAGGCCGCGCTGGACGCCGGGCCGTCGGAGCGCGATCGCAGCTTCTACGCCGGAAAGATCGGCGTCGCTTCGTGGTTCGCGAAGAACAAGCTGCCCCTGCTGAGCGGCGTGCGCGCGGTGGTGGAGAACCTCGACAACGACATCATGCAATTGGACGAGGCCGCGTTCTGAACCTCCGTTCCCGATTCGTGACACATTCGGCGGTTACGGCGCGCCCGGGGTTGCGGGTACAACTACCGCATGGTCTTTCCGGTGAGCTTCGGCTGGATCCAGGCCCTGCTGGTGGTGCTCTTCGTCGTCGCCGTGGTGCTCGTGATCAGCGCGGTGGTCAGGGCACGCAGGGTCGGATGGCGGGCGCTGGCCGGTCGCGGCGCCGGGGCGCTGGTGCTGGTGCTGGTGGCGGTGGTCATCCTCTGGGTGACCACCCTGCTGCAGACCTATCTCGGGCTGACCGGCGAGGTGAAGGCCGCGCACGTGGTCGCGACACCGGTCGACGGACAGCCGCACACCCTCGATATCGAACTCACTCTGTACGGCGACGGCAATCACTCCGACCGGCACGAGAAGCATCGGGTCGAGGGCGATCTGTGGGTCCTGCAGGCCAATATCGTCGAACTCGAGCACTGGGTGAACACGCTCGGTTTCCACTCGGGGTATCAGGTGGCTCGCCTGTTCGGTGAGCGCTTCGACGGCGATGCCCCCAGGCAGAATCACATCTTCCTCAACGGCAGCGACCGCGACTTCTACGAGCAGATGCAGCAGAACACCTGGTACACCAAGCCGTTCGTGCGCTCGGTGTACGGCAACGCGGTGGTGGCCGCCGCGGGCAGCTACGACGTGTTCATCTCGCAGGACGCCATCAAGACCCGCCCGGCCTGACCCGCTCCCCGGCAATCAGTCGGCGAACTCGGCGACCACCGGCGCATGATCGCTGGGCGCCTTGCCCTTCCGCTGCTCGCGGTCGACCGTCGCGTCCGTGGTGCGCGCCGCCAGCGCGGGGGAGGCGAGGATGAAATCGATGCGCATGCCCTCCTTGCGGGGGAAGCGCAACTGCGTGTAATCCCAGTACGTGTAGACGCCGGGGCCGGGAGCGAACGGCCGCATCACATCGGTGAAACCGGCCTCGGCGATGGCGTTGAAGGCGTCCCGTTCCGGTTGCGACACATGGGTTCTGCCCGCGAAGAACTCGGGGGACCACACGTCGGCGTCGGTCGGCGCGATGTTCCAGTCACCGACCAGCGCGATCTGCGCCTCGGGGTCCTCGGCCAGCCAGCGGGCTCCGGTATCACGTAGGGCGGCAAGCCATTCCAGCTTGTAGGTGTAGTGCGGGTCGGCCAGGGACGCCCGTTCGGCACATAGAGGCTCCACACCCGCACGCCGCCGCAGGTGGCGCCGAGGGCGCGGGCCTCCACCACCGGCGCGGCGAGCAGCGACGTCTCGGCGTCCTTGTCGAATCCGGGCTGGCCGGGGAAGGCGATCTCCACCTCCTCGAGGCCGATCCGGGAGGCGATGGCCACGCCGTTCCACTGGCTGAACCCGACGTGCGCGACCTCGTACCCGGCCTCCTCGAACTGTTCCGCCGGGAACTGGTCGTCGCGGCACTTGGTCTCCTGGATGGCCAGCACGTCGATATCGGCATCGTCGAGCCAGTCCACCACCCGATCCAGGCGGGAACGAATCGAATTCACGTTCCAGGTAGCCAATCGCACCGCCACATTCTCCTTGCCTGGGTGCGGCCCGGTCAGGCCGGGGCCGCGTAGCGATAGTCGTGGTGCTCGACGAAGCCCATCTCGCGGTACATCGCCTGCGCACTCGTATTGTCCACCGCCACTTGGACGTAGGCGTGGGTGGCGCCGTGCCGGTGGCCCCAGCGAACGAGTTCGGCGCAGATCAGGGTGCCCAGGCCGTGGCGGCGGTGCGGGGCGGCCACGGCGACGCAGGTGAGCCCGACCCAGCGGCGGCCGTCCGGCGCGGTGGTGACCGCGCCGCGCCCCACGGCCAGCGCGGTGGGCAAACCCAGTGCGGCGAAACCGATCTCGCCGTCGCGCACCGCGGTCAGCACCGCCTCGTCCGGCTGTGGCGGGGGCACCGGCACGGTGTCCTCGCCCTGGAATCGGTACAGCTCCAGCCAGCCCGCGTGCGGCGTTGCGTCGATCCGCACCATGGAGGGACCCTGCGGCAGTACCAAGTTGTCGATATCGATGGCCAGTACGCGCGTATGGCCCCAGGTCCGCCAGCCGGACGGCACGGGGGCCAGCCGGTCGGGCAGCCGCAACTGCAGCGGAAGGCCCTGGCCGGTGTACCACTCGCCGATGCGGCGCAGCGTCTCCGGATGGACCTGCGCCGGAGATTCCGAACTACCCACCGGCACGGCGGAATTGGCGCGATTGGTGTATCCGTGCCCGGCGGCGAGCACCCAGCCGTCCAGCACGGCGCGGTCGGTGCCGGGCCAGCCGTCGCAGGCCGCCGCCTCCAGCGCGCGAATCTCGCGGGTCCGAATCGGCCTGGGCCCCAGCGGTTTCAGCGCCACGACGCGATCGGCCGCGATGGCCACCGTCTGACCGTCGGCGGTGCGGACGGTCGGCGGGTCCAGCGCGACCAGCTCGCCGATCACATCGGTGAACTGCTGGGGATAACCCTCCGGCAGCCGGTACCGCACCACCACCCGCCGGCCGGGCGGTATGCCGGGCGGTTCAGTCGTCATGCCCGAACGGATCCGGCACGGTGCCCGGGAGCCAGCTCAAACCCGGTACGCCCCAGCCGTTTCGCTTGATCGCCTTCTTCGCCGCCCGCGCGTTGCGCCCGACCAGCACGTCCACGTACAGGAAGCCGTCGAGGTGGCCCACCTCGTGCTGCAGCATGCGGGCGAAGAAGCCCTTGCCCTCGATGTCGACCGGGTTGCCGTGCTCGTCGGTCCCGGTGACGCGCGCCCACTCG
Organism: Nocardia wallacei; assembly: GCF_029868745.1. Classification (GTDB taxonomy): domain Bacteria; phylum Actinomycetota; class Actinomycetes; order Mycobacteriales; family Mycobacteriaceae; genus Nocardia; species Nocardia wallacei_B. Next base: position 15,733 of record NZ_JARWOP010000098.1, read on the forward strand.
GCGCGTCCGGTGGGGAACTGCTCGCCCGGCACGGACAGGCAGCCCTCCTCGTCGTCGTCGGGATCCGGCATCGTCTCGGGGATCTCCGAGGTCTCCAGCACCGGGTTGATCACCGCGCCGCGCCGCCGGTTCATGCTGCCGTCCGCGCCGACGTCGGGACAGTCGTAGACGAACAGCCGCAGGGGCTCACCCACCTGATTGGCCGCCAGCCCCACGCCGTGCGCCGCGTCCAAGGTCTCGTACATGTTCGCGACGAGTTCGGCGAGTTCCTCCGGTGACCTGGTGACCTGCTGGGTCGGATGGTGCAGAACCGGATCGCCGACGATGCGGATCGGGAGAATCGCCATGGTCGGTCACTTTACGCGGAGGCCCGAACCGGGCACGGCGACGGACACGTCGGCGACGCCGACACGCCGTGCGACGCAGCGGGCATCGCTCGCGTTCATGGTTGAATGAGCGTCGAGTCGTCAGTTGTAACTCGGCGAGGGAGCGATATGGACAGCGCAGCGGCACGTGATCTTTCCGCAAGCGAGGACAGCTCTTCCACGGGTGCGGAGGTCGCCGGCGAACTCACCCGTCGCGAACTCGAGATTCTCGATTTCGAGCGCAAGTGGTGGAAGTACGCGGGCGCCAAGGAAGAAGCCATCCGCGAGCTGTTCAGCATGTCGGCCACCCGCTATTACCAGGTCCTCAACGCCGTCGTCGACAAGCCGGAGGCGCTGGCCGCCGACCCGATGCTGGTGAAGCGGCTGCGACGGCTGCGGGCCAGCCGGCAGAAGGCCCGCGCCGCCCGGCGGCTGGGCTTCCAGGTGTGATGCGGGCGTGCACGCCCGCCTAGGACTAGGGTCGACCAGGTGAGCAACCCCAATCCGCCCTCCGGTGGACCGCCGCTGCGAGCGCTCGCGATGGTTTTGATCGCACTGGCCATCGTGTTCGCCGGCCTCGGCGCGATGTCGCTGTCGAGTTCCGAGTCCACGGCCTCGGACACCGAGACGCAGGGACAGGCGACGCAGGGCCGGCCCACCAGCACCACGTCGTCCAAGCCCGCCACCACCTCGGCCGCCGACACGACCACCACGACCACGTCGTCCACGACGACGACCACCGCTCCCAGCACGACACCGGCCGCGGCCAAGTCGGTGCCCGTGCACGTGCTCAACAACAGCACGGTCGCGGGTCTGGCCGCGCGGACCGCGGGTCAGCTGTCCGCCGACGGCTGGACCATCGCGGAGACCGGCAACTATCCGGGCGGGGTCATCCCGAAAACCACTGTCTACTACGGGAATTCACCGGGAGAGCGGGCCGCGGCCCAGGAGGTCGCCGAAGAACTCGGCGTCTCGGCGGAGCCGCGATTCGCCGGGATCGCGAGCAATCCGCCCGGCGTGATCGTCATCGTCACAGGGAACTGAACGGTCGTCTCTACCAACCCGGCCCCACGGCTCCACGGCGTAACGGCTCTGGCATCATCTTGACCGGTAACGAATTCGTCCACACGGCATTACTCGTAAACTCGGTACTCGTAAAGGAGTTCCCCGATGGCCCCGTCCACAACTCGTCGCCCGTCCTGGTGGACTGTGACCCCGGTGCTGGCGGTCGCGGTGTTCGGCCTTGCGGCCTGCACCAACAGCCAGGAATCGAGTGACGTCAAGGGGACCACTCCGCCGGTGTGGACGGGTTCGGCGGCGCCCGGCGGCGAGGCCACCGGCACCGGCGAGCACGGCGGCAGCGGGCACGGGAGCACCGAGCACAGCGCCACCCCGGGCGATTCGGTCTCGGTGCAGCTCAAGGATCCCGCCGGGGTCCAGGTCGGTACCGCGTCGGTGGTCAAGTCGGGCGGCCACCTCGAGATCACGGTCGAGGCGCACGGGCTCAAGCCCGGCTTCCACGGCCTGCACGTGCACCAGGTCGGCAAGTGTGAGGCGAACTCCACCGCGCCGGCCGGCGGCCCGGCCGGCGACTTCCTGTCCGCGGGCGGCCATCTGCAGGTGGGCGATCAGAACTCGCACCCGGCCAGCGGCGACCTGACCTCGCTGGAGGTGCGCCAGGACGGCACCGCCAAGCTGGTCACCACCACCGACGCCGTGACCCTGGACGAACTGAAGGGCAAGGCCCTGATGATCCACGCCGGAGCGGACAACTTCGGCAACGTCCCCAGCCGATACACCCAGGCCAACGGCACCGCCGGCCCGGACGCCGAAACGCTGGCGACCGGTGACGCGGGCGGCCGGGTGGCCTGCGGCGTCATCGGGTAGCGCGGTTGCCATGGGTGGGGCCGGCGTCGGAAAAGTTCACTGGAACAGCTCGCCCCGCCCCACGCTGGGGGTCGAGTGGGAGATCGCGCTGGTCGACAAGAACACCCGCAATCTCTCCAACACCGCGGCAGCGGTCTTCGACACCGTCGGGGGGCGGCCGGGGCCCCCCCGGACCCCCCCCGGCACCCCCGCCACCGGGAGGGGCACCCCCCGGCGCGGGCGCGGGGGGGCCCCCCCCCCGCCCGGGGGGGGGGGCGGCCCC
>NZ_JARWOP010000099.1 GCF_029868745.1 Nocardia wallacei
CCTGGCAACCGGACGGCCAGCGCCCGCCGGGCGACCAGGACCATCGCAACGACGGTGACCACCGCGGCGACGACCGGCGCGGCCCCGACGGCGACAACCGACGACCCGATACCCCGAACCAGAACCCGTTCCCGGGAGTGCTGCTGGCGGGGTTCCCTGGAGTAGAGCTCGCGAGGTTTCCGGCTGTGCGGCCGGTCGGGTTACCGGGAGCAGAGCTGGCCGGGTTTCCGGTAGTGCGGCCGTCCGGGTTTCCGGGAGCAGAACTGGCGAAGTTTCCAACAGTGCGGCTGGCCAGGTCTCCGGAAGCGAAGTCGGCCGGGTTTCCGGTAGTGCGGCTGGCGGGGTTTCCAGGAGCGGAGTTGGCCGGGTTTCCGAAAGCGGGGCTCGCCAGGTTTTCGGCAGTATGGCTGTCTGGGTTTCCGGCAGCGGGGTCGGCCGGACTGTCGGTAGTGGGGCCGGACTGGTTTCCGGCGGCGGGGTCGCGTGGGCTTCCGGCGTCGGCACGTGAGGGGGCCGGAGGTTCGGCCGGAGCCCGGTCGAGGCTGAATGGCCGTGGCCGGTCGGTATTCTCCGGTGCTCGCGAGCCGGCGCGCGTCGGCGTGTTTTCGGCGTCGGGGCCGTAGCCGACCAGGTACCGGCCGCGCGGTGGGGTCGGATCGGCGGGCGGGAACGGCTGTACTGCCTCGGATTCGGGGGGTGTGGGGTCGTAGTCGTCGAAATTGCCTGCGGCGGAGGCGAATTGGCCGGTGCTACCGGCGTAGCGGTCGGGCTCGTAGTCGTCCTCGACCTGGTGGCTCGTGTCCTCGGCGAACATGTCGGGACCGTCGTAGACGGGGGTTGCGATGGTTCCGGTGTCGGCCGTATCGCGGCCGTAGCCCACCGACAGCCCGAATGCCGCGCGCGCGGCGCCCGCGAACTCGCCGGCGGTGGCGTAGCGGCCGTCGGGCGCCTTGGCCATCGCGTGCGCGATCACCGCGTCCAACGCGGGCGGGACGTCCGAGCGTTGCAGACTGGGCCGCGGCGGCGGATCGGACAGGTGGGCGCGGATCAGGGCGCTCACATTCTTCGACGGGTACGGCGGTGCGCCCGTGAGGCATTCGTGCAGCACGCAGGCCAGGGAATAGACGTCGGCGCGGCCGGTGACCGGACCGACGTCGAATCGTTCCGGCGCCATGTACGTGTAGGTCCCGGCCGCGGTGCCGACCAGCGTGACGCTGCTGTCGCCCTCGCTGCGGGAGATGCCGAAATCGGCCAGGTACGCGAAATCCGCTGCGGTGACCAGGATATTGGCGGGTTTGACATCGCGGTGCACAACACCCGCGACATGCGCGGCGTCGAGGGCCGCCGCGACCTGCTCGACCAACGCGACAGCGCGGTCCGGGTCCATCGGGCTGTGCCGGCGCAGCAGCGTGCGCAGATTGTCGCCGCGCACCAGCCGCATGTCGATGTAGAGAATGCCGTTGATCTCGCCCCAGTTGTGAATCGGGATGACGTGCGGCTCCGCCAATCCGGCCGTGGCCTGTGATGCGCGGCGAAACCGGGCCTGGTACGCCGGATCCTCCGCCAGTGCCCCCGGCAGCAGCTTCAGCGCGACGACCCGATCCTTGTTGGTGTCATAGGCCTCGTAGACCTCGCCCATGCCGCCTCTGCCCAGCAGCGAGCGCAGCTCGTACGGGCCGAATCTGTCGCCGGCCCGCGACCGCGGTGCGTCCACCGGTGCAACCTCCACATCCTGGGCAGGGTGCGAAACCCGTGCCCGGTGTGTCACCGGGGTTGTGCCTGCCCCTCAGACTGCCGATTCTCCGGGTGCGACCACGCCGTGGTCAAACGCGTACACGATCGCCGCGGCCCGATCCCTTAACCCGAGCTTCCCGAAAATGTGCCCTACGTGGCTCTTTACCGTCACCTCCGAGATGCCGAGCTCGTCGGCGATTTCGGAGTTGACGCGCCCGCGGCCGATCAGCCGGAGCACCTCGAACTCGCGGGCGGTCAGTTCGGCGAGCCGGTTCTGTGCCTTCGACGGGGTGGGCCGCACCGACCGATACGCCGAGAGCACGCGTCCGGTGACCGACGGGTCGAGCCACGAACCGCCCGCGGCGACGGTGCGGACCGCGCGGATGAGGTCCTCGGCGGGAGAGTCCTTGAGCAGGAACCCGGCCGCGCCCGCACGCAGTGCGCCCGACAGCAGTTGGTCGTCGTCGAAGGTGGTCAGCACCAGCACCGGGGGCGCTCCTTCGCGAGCGCGGAGCAGGCGGGTGGCGTCGATACCGCCGACTCGTTTCATCCGCAGATCCATCAGCACCACGTCGGGGCGCTGCGCGGTTACCGCCGAAGGCACCTCGTCGCCGTCGGAGCATTCGGTGACGGCGAAGCCGTCGCGGCGGCGCAGGATGCGGCGCAGTCCGCCGCGCACCAGTTCCTGATCGTCGACCACGAGGACCGTGATGGTGCCCGCCTCCGCCTCCACCGCGCTGCCCGCGGTATCCGCTCCCGATGTCACGTGCCCTCCTGCGTTTTCCTGGTTATCGAAACGAAGGCATCGCGCACCACCCGCAGCGGATCCTCCACGCCGGTGACCACGCAACTGCTCGCCGACTTGCCGGCGCCGAGCGGGATGTGCGCGCGCACCTGCCAGGTATTGCCGTCGTGCGGGCCGGAGGTCAGCGTGCCGCCCAGCAGGGTGGCCCGCTGGCGCATACCGGAGATGCCCATGCCGCCGCCGCGGTGCACGGTCCAGCCGGGCAGGGTGTTGATCACCGTGGCCGTCACGTCCGCCTCGGTCACCTCGATGCGGAGAACGACCTCCGCGCCGGGCGCGTGTTTCGCGACATTGGCCAATGACTCCTGGCTGATCCGGTACAGCGCCAGGCCCGTGGTCGCCGAGACCGCGATGGTGTCGCCGGTGATCGCGCAGTCGACAGGAAGGCCCGCGCGCACGAAATCCGTTACCAGACCGTCGATGTCGTCGAGCCCTGGTTCCGGGGTGCTGCTGGACGGGCGCTGATCGAGCAGGCCGACCGTGCGGCGGATATCGGACATGGCCTGGCGGCCTAGGCGTTCGGCGTCGGTGAGCGCGTCCACCGCCTCGTCCACGTCGCGGTCGGTCTGCAGGGCGTGGCGGGCGGCGGTCAGGTGCAGCATGGTGACACTGAGCGAGTGCGCGATCACGTCGTGCACCTCCCGGGCGATGCGGCGGCGCTCCTCGTCGGCCGCGCGGATCGCGCGAATCTCCTGATTCTCCCGCTCCTGGTAGAGGAATCGGCGCTGAAACTGCAGCATCAGCCCCACCATCCAGCCCAGCACGATGCCGACCAGATACATCGGCAGCCCGCCCTCCACAGTGCCCATGGCGGCGAAGGCGAGTAGTTGGAGCAGGGCGGCGATGGTGGCCGCGATGCTGATCTTCTTCGGGGCGATGGCCGCGACCTCGCCCACCACCACCGTCAGTACCAAGGGCGCACAGTCGGGAGATACCGGCTGGGCCAGGAAGATCGCCGCGGCCGTCATGGCCGAACCGGCCAGCACGACGGGGTGCGGCTCCAGATCGAACAGGAAGATGATCGGGTAGCACAGCATCAGGATCGCCACCGCGACGAACGGCAGTGTCGTGGCGAAATAGTCGTGACGCAGCGCGGCCGCGGCGATCGCGGTGATGATCATCGCGCCGTCGGCGGTGTAGACCACCGAGGCCGGGTAGTCGTAGCTGCTGTCCTCGATCTTGCGACGGACCGAATTCACCGGGTCGTGCAGGAATTCGCGGAACCGGGCGCTGATCCGGCCGGGCAGCCGCGACTGCGGCGCGGTACCGGTCGGCCCGGTCTCGCTCTGCGCGGTGGCGTCGGTCACAGCCATCCTGCAAGGCTAACCGCCCGCCCGGGGCCGCGGCATCGTGCCGTGAACGCACCGGTTCTCCTACCACGGTAGGAGTGGAAGTCTCGCCCGCGGCACGACGAATGCGCGGCCCGGTCGCCGTAGCGTGAAAGGCACCGTGCCCGGTGGTGAGCGGCGGGCACACGTACAGAGGAGGTGGGTGCGATGACGTGGAAGGATCTGCACGATCGTACCGAAATCCTGCACGAGGTACTCGCCCGCGCGGCCGCGGACCCGGCCACCCCAGGCCTGTTCTACGACCTTCCCGACTGCGACCGGCTCTTCGGCGGACCCGCCGGCGTGCTGGCCGCGCTGCAGTACCAGTGGGACAACCACATGCGCGCAAAGCTGGATCAGGCCCAGGTGGTGGGGCAGTCGGCCGCCGAGGCATACCTCGAGCTGGCTGCCGAGCAGCCCGTGCTCCGGGCCGTGCTGGACGCCCAAGACGCCCGCCGCTGGCGGGAGTCGCGGGCACTGGCCTCCTGATCCGGCACCGACAGCCAGCAGCATGCCGGCGCGAGTAGCACAGCGCCGCAGAACGACAGAGAGGCGACCACCGTGTTGGAACTGACCGATGTCACCAAGGAATACCTGGTCGGAAAGCAGCAGGTGCGTGCGCTGGACGGCGTGAGCCTGCGCATCGAGGCGGGCGAGTTCACCGCGATCATCGGCCCGTCCGGATCCGGCAAGAGCACCCTGTTGCACCTGCTGGGCGCGCTGGATACGCCGAGTTCGGGGTCGATTCAGTTCCGCGGCGAGGAGATCGGCTCGCTGGACGACAACCGCCAGTCCGAATTCCGGCGGCACCGGGTCGGTTTCGTGTTCCAGTTCTTCAACCTCCTGCCGACGATGTCGGCCTGGGAGAATGTCGCGATCCCGAAACTGCTGGACGGCACCGGATTACGCCGCGCCAAGCCACGCGCGCTGGAGCTGTTGAATATGGTCGGCCTCGGTGATCGCGCCGAACACCGCCCGGCCGAGCTGTCCGGCGGCCAGATGCAGCGCGTCGCCGTGGCCCGCGCGCTGATCATGGACCCGCCGCTGATCCTGGCCGACGAGCCCACGGGCAACCTCGATTCCAAGACCGGCGCGGCAATTCTCGAACTCCTCGGCGAGATCACGGGCACCGGCAATTCGGTCGTCATGGTCACCCACGACATGGGTGCCGTGCAGTACTGCGACCGGGTGATCACCCTGCGCGACGGCCGAATCGGCTCGAACGACAAGGTCGAGCGCGGGCACGCGAGCGTCGCCGAGATCGAGAAGGCGGTGCGCGCGTGATCGGTGCGGGCTGGGATCGGCTGCGGCTGTTCAACATCGGCGAACTACTCATCCACCGCGGCCGCACCCTCATGTCGATGGCGGTGATGGCGGTGTCGGCCGCGCTGCTGGTCGCCGTGCTGAGCATCGCCGGCTCGGTCACCGGATCGGTGGAGAAGCTCACCCACGCCCTCGGCGGCAAAGCGCAACTGGAGATCTCCGGCATCACCGAATCCGGCTTCGATCAGCAACTGCTGCCGCAGCTCCGGGCGGTGCCCGGCGTCGAGGCCGCCGTCCCGATGCTGCGCACCCGAGTGGGCAACCACGGCGATCGGACGCTGCTGGTCGGCGCCGACGCGAGTGTGGCATCGCTGGGCAGCGACCTGGACGGCCCGATGCGCGGGGACGCGGCGAAGCTGCTGTCGGTGCCCAACGGTGTGCTCGTCGGCGCTGCCCTCGGGCATGCCGAAGGCGAGCGATTCCAACTCGGGTCGTCCACCGTCACGGTCGCGGGAGTGCTCGACGAGGCCGCCTCGAAAGACCTCAACGGCGGGCATATCGTCGTCGCCACCCTGCCGCTGGCGCAGCAACTGGTGCACCGCACCGGCATGCTGGATTCCGTCCAGATCGTCCCGAAGCCGGATACCGATGTCACACAACTGCGTTCGGACCTGACCGCGGTTGTGAACGGGCGAGCGGTGGTGGCGGATCCGAGCCTGCGGACGGCGCAGGCCGGTGGCGCGATCCAACTGGTGCGCTACTCGACCACGATGGCCTCCGCCGCCGCGTTGATCGTCTCGGGATTCCTCATCTACAACGCGATGAGTATGGCCGTGGCGCAACGGCGTCCGATGCTCTCGCTGCTGCGCGCCATCGGCGGTCGGCGCGGGCCCATGGTGCGCGACCTGATCGCCGAGGCTGCCCTGCTGGGTGTGGTGGGCGGCGCCATCGGGGCGGTGATCGGAATGTTCGCGGGGCGCACCGCGATCGACAAGATCCCGTCGGCGATGGTGGCCGCGGTGGAGTCGCGCACCGAGTACATGGTGCCGTGGTACGCGATTCCGATCGCGGTCGCCGCCTGCGTCATCGCGAGCGTGGCGGCGGCCTCGATCGCCGCCCGGCAGATCTACAAGGTGGAGCCGATCGAGGCGCTGGCGCCGGTAGGGGTGTCGAAGTCCGACCTGGTGCCTCCGCTGCTGCGGTGGCTGGCCGGGTTCACCGGTGTGGCCATGCTCGTGGCGGCGGTGTTCGTCGCGGAGGCGAAGCTGGGCAGGTTGTCCCTGGCGGCGATCTCCCTGTCGATCGCGGGAGCGGTGGGGCTGTGCTTCGCGGCGTCCGGGCCGATCATCCGGATGGCCGCGGGGATCGCGCGATTGTTCGGCGCCCCGGGCGCTCTGGGCGCGACGACCGTCGAGCGTGCTCCGCGCCGAGTCTGGGCGACCACGATGACGGTCATGATCGGCGTCACCGCGACGGTCGCGATGGGCGGCGCATCTCGCAACCTGGTCGATTCGGCGGCCGCGTCGTTCCAAGACCTCGCCGACCGCGACGCCTACGTGAGCCCATCGGCGCTGGCCGAATTCCCCACCGGCCCACTGCTTCCGATCGACCTGCGGGATCGGATCCGCGCGGTGCCCGGCGTGGCGAATGTCGGCTCCGCCCAGATGGCGTTCGCCACGCTCGGCCGCGACCGGGTGATGCTGCAGGCCTACGAGAACGGTGTGCGCTCCTCCCTGATCGGCGGCCTGGACCCGGCCGTGCCGAAGCAGATGGCGTCCGGTGAGGGCGTGGTGCTGTCGCGAGATGTCGCCAAATCACTGGGCGTCGAGCAGGGGTCGACGCTGGACATGCCGACTCCCACCGGCATCCACAACGTCCGGGTGCTGCAGGTCATCCCGTACTTCTCGGCCGTCTCCGGCATCGTGCTGCTCGACATCGACATCATGCGGCAGTGGTACGAGCGGCCCGGCGAGACGATCCTCGGCGTCGATTTCACACCGGGCGCCGACGAGACCGCGGTGCTGGCCGCGCTACGTCAGGTCGCCGGACCGGACCTCGCCGTCGACACGGGGCAGGAGGCGGTGGCCGCAGTATCCCAAGGCGTGCAACAGGGTACGTCGCTGTCCGGCTCGATTCTCTGGATCGTGGTCCTGGTATCCACCGCCGCGCTGCTCAATACACTGATGCTGTCGGTGCTGGAACGCCGCCGCGAACTCGGCGTGCTGCGCGCGATGGGCACCAGCCGCCGCTTCCTGCTGCGCACGGTGATCACCGAGGCCGTCGGCATCGGAGTGGCAGGTGCCGCAATCGGATTGGTCACGGGCGCTGCCGTGCAGTATCTCGCCACCCTCGCGATGGGTCAGGCCATGACCATCGACGTGGTCTACCGGCCGAGCCCGATCCTGTTCGTCTACGGTGCCGCCGCGCTGATCCTGGCTCTGCTGGGCGCCATCCCACCGGCCCTCCGCGCGGCCCGGATGCCGATCGTCGAGGCCATTGCCGCCGACTGATCGGGAAGAGGAGGGGAACCCTCACCCGGCTCGGGCGGGTGAGGGTTACCGGGGCCGCCTTACTTAGACTGAGGGACATGACTGCACCCACGGTGGACTTGATGGACTATGCCGACGTCGTCGACCGGTACGAGCCGGTGCTGGGCATGGAGGTCCACGTCGAACTGGGCACCGAGACCAAGATGTTCTGCGGGTGCCCGACGGCCTTCGGCGCCGAGCCGAACACCCAGGTGTGCCCGGTGTGCCTGGGCCTGCCGGGCTCGCTGCCGGTGGTGAACCAGAAGGCCGTCGAGTCGGCCATCCGCATCGGCTTGGCGCTCAACTGCTCGATCACCCCGTGGGGCCGGTTCGCGCGCAAGAACTACTTCTACCCCGACCAGCCGAAGAACTATCAGATCAGCCAGTACGACGAGCCGATCGCCACGAACGGCCACCTCGAGGTGCCCCTCGACGACGGCACCACCTTCCGCGTGGAGATCGAGCGCGCCCACATGGAGGAGGACACCGGCAAGTCGGTGCACGTGGGCGGCGCCACCGGCCGCATCCACGGCGCCAGCCACTCGCTGCTGGACTACAACCGCGCCGGTGTGCCGCTGATCGAGATCGTCACCAAGCCGATCACCGGCGCCGGCGACCGCGCGCCCGAGGTGGCCCGCGCCTACGTCACCGCGCTGCGGGATCTGCTGAAGTCGCTCGGAGTGTCGGACGTGAAGATGGAGCAGGGCTCGCTGCGCTGCGACGCCAACGTGTCGCTGATGCCCAAGGGCGCCACCGTCTTCGGCACCCGCACCGAGACCAAGAATGTCAACTCGCTGCGCAGCGTCGAGGTGGCGGTGCGCTACGAGATGCGCCGCCAGGCCGCGGTGCTCGCCTCCGGCGGCACAGTGATCCAGGAGACCAGGCACTTCCACGAGACCGACGGCAGCACCTCCCCGGGCCGCGTCAAGGAAACCGCCGAGGACTACCGCTACTTCCCGGAGCCCGACCTCGAGCCCGTCGCGCCGGATGCCGCCTGGGTGGACGAGCTGCGCGGCACCATCCCGGAGTACCCGTGGCTGCGCCGGGCCCGCATCCAGGCCGACTGGGGTCTGTCGGACGAGGTGTTCCGCGACCTGATCAATGCCGGTGCGCTCGATCTGATCATCGCCACCGTCGATGCCGGCACCTCCGTCGATGCCGCTCGCTCCTGGTGGGTGAACACCTTGACCGAGCGGGCCAAGGAGCGCGAGGTCACCCTGGAGGAGCTGCCGATCACCCCGAAGCAGGTCGCCGAGGTGGTGGCGCTGGTGGACGCCAAGACCATCAACAGCAAGGTCGCCCGTCAGGTCGTCGACTTCGTGCTGGCAGGTGAGGGCGAGCCGGGCCAGATAGTCGAGGCCAAGGGCCTGGGCATGGTCTCCGACGACTCGGCCCTGCAGGCGGAGGTGGACAAGGCCCTCGCCGCCAACCCCGACATCGCCGACAAGATCCGCTCCGGCAAGGTGCAGGCCGCCGGCAAGATCGTCGGCGACGTCATGAAGGCCACCCGCGGCCAGGCCGACGCCGCCCGCGTCCGCGAACTGGTACTCACCGCCTGCGGCGCGGCCTGACGCCGTCACCGCGGACCGGCCGATCCGAACTCACCACAGGATCGGCCAGGTCCCGCCGTCCGTCGGTGCTTCGTCCTTGACGACCAGCATCGCCGCCGCCACGGCCGTCCCACCCATGCGAAGCGCCTCGGCCACGGTGGCGGCGCGCGTCCGGGTCTCCGGGGCCAGCGCGATCTCGAATGCGGCCGAGAGCGATTCGGGAGCCGGAGCCGATCCCGGACCGAACGCCGCGCCGATGCGCAGCTCGGCCACCCGGCGGGCCCAGTACGGTTGATCGGCCAACTGCGGTATCACTACCTGCGGAGTTCCGGCGCGCGCCGCCGCCGTCGTGGTGCCCGCACCGCCGTGATGCACGACGGCCGCCACCCGATCGAACAGCGCTTGGTGATTCACATCGCCGATGGTGAGGCAGTCCTCCCGCGCGCCGGTCGGCGCCGGCTCGGCCCAGCCGTGGGACACGACCACCCGGCGGCCCTGCGCCCGGATGGCCTCGACCGTGGCCTGCGTGATGTCCGAGGCGGCCATCGGCATGCTGCCGAAACCCACGTACACCGGTGGCGCGCCGGCGTCCAGGAACGCCGCCAGCTCGGCGGGCAGCGGGCGTGCGTCCGGCAGGATCCACGCACCGGTCTGCGCCACGTCGAGGTCGGCCGGTTCCTGCCACGGATCCAGCACCGGGTCCGTCGCGAGCCACGGCCGGTCGGTGAAGGTGTGGTCGCGGATATCGTGCAGCGGTGGCAGACCGGCCGCGGCCCGCTGGGTATTGAGGGCCGGCCCGAACAGCGCGTCGATGTTGCGGGCGTCCAGGTCCCACAGCTCGCGGTTGCCGGTCTCCGGTGGGAACCGCCAGCCCGGATAGGGCGGCGGGCGATGCGGCGAGGGCAGGGTCAATTGCTGAAAACTGGCGTACACGTAGCGAATTCCCAGTTTCTCGGCCACGGAGTGCGCCCCGGCCGCGGCCGGGAACTGCCCGGCCGCCACCAGCGCATCGCACCCCTCGGCCGCCGCGGCGACGGTATCGAACTGCGCCGCGATCAACTCCGCCGCACGGTCGAGCAGTTCCTCCGTCGACTGTGTGCCTCCCGCCAGCATCCGACGGACCGACGGGCCGACCGGGATCATCGGTACCCCGACCTCCGCCACCCGTTCCTCGAAGTCCGGCGGCGCGCACAGCCGCACCTCGACGCCGAGGTCCCGTAGCCGGATCGCCAACGCCACCATCGGCTCGACGTCCCCGCGCGACCCGTACGTCGACAACACCACACGCACTTGGCAACTCCCGTTCGATCGGCCCGGCTCCGGCCAAAGGCTATGCGCCGAGAAGGTACTTGCGCCCGGATACAGGCCCAGACATGGGGAGCCGCGACTCAGTCCGGCGTGCCGCCGCCGGCGCCCGACGGCGAAATGACGACCACGCGGTCGTCGGTCGGGGTGGGCTGACCGCCGACCTTGTTGGCGGTGCTGGCCCAGATCAGCCCGTTCGGGCCGGGCGCGGCGTCGTTGAGGCGGCCCCACTTGTCCTGGTACATCAGCGCCGGAGCGGACGTGATGGCGTGTGAGTCCTTCTCCACCTTGGCCATTGCCAGACCCTTCGCATCGGACATGGCGACGGCCACGAAGTCGTCGCCTGCGACGCAGCCCGCCACGCCGGGGTGGTCCGGCCAGTTCCAGGCCGTGGTGATGGCGCCGTTCGGGTCCAGACGCTGCAGGCGGTCGGCAACGGCGGTGCGGTCGGTGAACCAGATGTTGCCCTCGATGTCGGGGCATACCCCGCCGGCGGTCCCGATCCCGGAGGCCAGCACGTCGGGCGCGCTGCTGCCGGGGGCGGGGTTGGTGAGCCGCAGCAGTTTCCCGGCCAGCGAGCCCTGATCGGCCGCGGCCCCCGGGTTGCCCGCGTCGCCGGTCAGCACCAGCATCTTGTCCGCCGCGATGAACTCGATCGAACCGCGATTTCCGCTGTCGCTCTTGGGAATTCCGGTGAGGATCGGCTTGGCGGTCCCGTCCGCGCCGATGCGCACCACCCGGTTGTCGCTGCCGGTGGTGACGTAGGCGTAGATCAGCTTGTCCTGGCCGTACGTGGGCGACAGGGCGATGTCGAGCAGGCCGCCGTCGCCGGATGCGTCGACATCCACCTGTGCCATCTGCTTCATGTAGTACGGCCACGGACCGGGATCCTGGGTGTCGATCATGAAGATCTTGCCGGTGGCGCGCTCGGCGACGACGCCCGTGGTGCCGTCCGGCATGGCGAGCACGCCCGTGGAGTCGTTGACACAACTGGCGACGACGCTCGGGTCGGGATCCTCACACGGTCCCGGCGGCCGCTTCTTGGTGCTCGGCGGTTGCGGAGTGGTCGGCTCGACGCCTTCGGGCCGAATGGTCGGTGCGGGGGTGAACGGGCCGGACGCGGATTCGTCGAAGCGCGCACAGCCGGCCAGCAGACCGGCGGTGACGGCCAGGCTCAGCGCGACACGGCCGGCGACAACCACACTCATGGCTCAGACGTTACGGAAATACCCCGGCGGGCGCTCGCACCGGGGGTTGGCGCGCGCGAGCGCCGTGGGACACGCCGAGATCGGACAGCGCGCAGACTGCCCGCCCGTCATACTCTGACCCCGTGACCGACAAGCCGAACCAGACACCGGAGTCGAACGAGCCGCCGGAGAAGTCAGCTCAGGAGACGACCAGTCACGCGGCCACCAGCCCCTTCGACAACCCGACCGGTGAATTCCCGCCGGTCCGGCCGGAGCCGGGCAAGCAGGTGCCACACACCGACGACGAGCTGGGCCTCGACCCCGAGGTCCCGGCCGCCGGTGCGGCAGGTCCCGCCGGTGTGGGAGGTCGCGGCGAGGCGCCGGGTTCCGCCGGTGCGGCAGGTTCCGGCGAGGCGGACGCGCCCACCTACGCGTTCGCCACGATCCCGCCCGCCCCGGCCGCCACGGCGGAGAACGGACGCAAGCGCCGCCGCGACACGCGCCGCGGCACACAGGATCTGGGCCTGCTCGGACTGCGCCTGGTCATCGGCCTGACCTTCCTCTACCACGGCACGCAGAAGCTGGCGGGCTGGTTCCACGGCCCGGGTCTGGACGGCACCCGGCAGATGCTGGAGCAGGGCGGCTGGAAGCACATCGAATTGTCGACCGCGATGCTCACCATCTCCGAGGTCGGCGGCGGCGCGCTGGTGGTGCTGGGTCTGGCCACCCCGCTGGCGGCGGGTGCGCTGTTCGCCTCGATCGCCGACGCGTGGCTGTGGAAGCAGGGCATGGCGCCCGGATTCCAGTACAAGACCACCGAATTGGAGGCGATCCTCGCAGGCCTGGCCGCGGTGCTCGTCCTCACCGGCCCCGGCCGCCTGTCCTTCGACCGCAACCGCGGCTGGTCCACCCGCCCGGCCTGGGGCTCCTTCGTGGTCCTCGTCCTCGCGATCGCCGCGGCCATCGGCGGCTGGCTGGTCCTGCACGGCGGCAACCCCTTCGTCGGCACCATCGACTGACGTCCCTGCATTCCCGGCAAAAAGTACGCCGGGAATGCAGGGAATGCGTGCGGGCGCGGGGCTCGCCGTGTGGCGGGGAATGTGCTGTCCAGGCGCAGGGCTCGCCGCGTGGCAGGGAATGCGCTGTGCGGGCGCTGGGGTGGCCGCCTGGCAGGGAATGAGATGTGCGGGCGCAGATCTGGGCTGCGTGGCAGGGAATATGCGGGGGCACAGGGCTGCTGTGTTGCAGGGAATGTGCGGGGCGCAGGGCCGGCTGCGTGGCAGGGAAGGTGCGCTGAACCACTTGCGGGGAATGCTCGCCGAACGGCAGAAAGCCGGGATCCCGTGAGAGGTCCCGGCTTTCGTGTGGGCAGGCGCCGCTATGGCACTCGGCGGACAGCGCCCTTGTCGGCCGAGGTTGCCAGCGCCGCGTATGCCCGCAGCGCGGTGGTGACGGTCCGGTCGCGGTTGGCGGGTTGCCAAGGGCGTTCGGACGCTTCCATTTTCGCGCGCCGTTCGGCGAGAACCTCGTCGGGAACCAGCAATTCGAGCGCGCGGGTGTGCACGTCGACGCGGATGCGGTCGCCGTTCTCGATCAGGCCGATGGCGCCGCCGCTGGCCGCCTCGGGGGAGATGTGGCCGATCGACAGGCCCGACGTGCCGCCGGAGAAGCGCCCGTCGGTGATCAGCGCGCACTGCTTGCCCAGGCCGAGGCCCTTCAGGAACGAGGTGGGGTGCAGCATCTCCTGCATGCCCGGCCCGCCGGACGGGCCCTCGTAACGCACCACGACCACGTCGCCCGGCTTGATCTGCTTGCCGAGGATGGCCGACACCGCCTCCTCCTGCGACTCGACCACCACGGCCGGGCCCTCGAAGGTGAACAGGTCCTCATCGATACCGGCGGTCTTGAGGATCGCGCCGTCCGGGGCGATATTGCCCCGCAGCACACACAGCCCGCCCTCGACCGTGTACGCGTGCTCGAGATCGCGGATGCAGCCTCCGGCGGCGTCGGTGTCCAGCGACGACCACCGGTTGTCCGTGGAGAACGGCTCGGTGGTGCGCACCCCGCCCGGCGCGGCGTGGAACAGTTCGAGGGCTTCCTCGGAAGCCTTGCCCGAGCGGATATCCCACGTATCGAGCCACTCCTCGAGGGTCGCGGAGTGCACGGTGGTGACGTCGGTCTCCAACAGACCCGCCCGCCGCAACTCGCCGAGGATGGCCGGGATGCCACCGGCGCGGTGCACGTCCTCCATGTGGTAGTCGGAGTTGGGTGAGACCTTCGACAGGCACGGCACCCGGCGGCTGATCTCATCGATGGTGTCGAGGGTGAAGTCGATCTCGCCCTCCTGCGCGGCGGCGAGCGTGTGCAGCACCGTGTTGGTGGAGCCGCCCATCGCCACGTCCAGCGCCATCGCGTTGCGGAAGGCCTTCTCGTCGGCCACGTTTCGCGGCAGCACCGACTCGTCGTCGTCGCGGTAGTACCGGGTGGCGATGTCGACGATGGTGGTGCCCGCTCGCTCGAACAGCGCCCGGCGCGCGGCGTGCGTGGCGAGGGTGGAGCCGTTGCCCGGCAGCGCCAGGCCCAGCGCCTCGGTGAGGCAGTTCATCGAGTTGGCGGTGAACATGCCCGAACACGAACCGCAGGTCGGGCAGGCGCTGCGCTCGACCTCGGACAGGCCGTCGTCGGTGACATCGGTGGAGGCGCTGGCGGAGATGGCGGTGATCAGGTCGGTCGGGGCCTGCGCGACGCCGCCGACCACCACGGCCTTGCCAGCCTCCATCGGCCCGCCGGAGACGAACACGGCCGGGATATTGAGCCGCATCGCCGCGTTCAGCATGCCCGGAGTGATCTTGTCGCAGTTGGAGATACACACCAGCGCGTCGGCGGTGTGCGCGTTGGCCATGTACTCCACCGAGTCGGAGATGATCTCCCGGCTGGGCAGCGAGTACAGCATGCCGCCGTGGCCCATCGCGATGCCGTCGTCCACGGCGATGGTGTGGAACTCGCGCGGCACCCCGCCCGCGGCGCGTACCGCGTCCGCCACGATCTCGCCGACGTCTTTCAGATGCACATGGCCCGGCACGAACTGGGTGTAGGAGTTCGCGATGGCGACGATCGGCTTGCCGAAGTCGGAATCGGTGAGGCCGGTGGCCCGCCAGAGCGCGCGAGCGCCCGCGGCGTTGCGTCCGAAGGTGGTGGTGCGTGAGCGAAGCGGTGGCATGGGTATGGGTCCTAGGTCGTCGGGTGTGGGCCGCCTGCCGTCGTCGGGGGAGGGCGTCTCCTCGCTGTCGGCGAGGTCGGGCCACTCGTTCCCGAGTCGGCGCTCGTTCCGGTGATGCCGGAACCGGGTCGCCCAGGCTGGTCGGCGACTGTGCCGAGGATCTCGGCGGCTATCTCACGGTACTCCCGGGTGGCGGGGGCAGAGCGGTTACCTCGGCTCGGATCCCGCGTCCGAGTCGGGAGTCTCGGGTTCCGCGGGCTCGGTCTCCGGCTGCGCGAACGGATCCGGAATGCGGCCGTTCGACGCCGCGACCAGCAGTCGCAACCGGTCGTAGCTCACCGCGGGCAGCGCGACCTCGGAACCGTCGGACAGGTGCGCGCGCACGAATCCGCGCTTCGGCAGGCGCAGCCCCTGGATCTGTGACCAGTCCAGATGCCGGGAACCGAACACGGTCCGCAGGTCCAGCCCGGCGTTCGAGACGGTGGTCCGGGACCGCTCGATCCACAGCGAGACCGCGGCCGGGATCAGAAACAGCACCCACAGCACCGCGGGCCACCCGAAGAACGGGAACGCCACGCAGAACAGGAGGATGAGTACCCCGATATGACCGAGCCGGGGAATTCTGATCACCCGACCCGTATCCGCTCCGCTCTCGGCGGTATGCGACGATCGAGCAGGTGGTACGGACTGATGCGGCGACGACACACCCCCATCCTCGCATCACGGTAGACAGACAGACGAAACCGCCCCGTCTCACATAATGGGACACCACATGTCAAGGAATTTGACTCATCGGCTCTCGCGCGCATACCGTCGTGCGCGTGAATCGAATCGAGCTTCTCGTAATCGGCCGGCGCGTCCAGCGCTGAGCCTGACCACGTCAAGCTCGCAGCTGCGACGCGCCACCCTCGATCAGCTTCGGCTGTCGGGGGCTTTTTTATGTTCAGGCAAGTTCTGTGACCAGAACGACAAGCAGTAAGGAAAAAGACGGTGAGCGCACCTACCGCACGGCCCGGGCCCTCGGCTCGCAGGCCCGCGCCTTCGGCCAACCAGCCGACACCGGCGGCATCCGGAACCCGCCGCCAGGTCCCGCCCGAGAAGGTGACCGGCGCGCAGTCGGTCGTCCGGTCCCTCGAGGAACTCGGTGTCGACACCATCTTCGGCATTCCGGGCGGTGCGGTACTCCCGGTCTACGATCCGCTGTTCGATTCCACCAAGGTGCGTCACGTTCTCGTCCGGCACGAGCAGGGCGCCGGCCACGCCGCCACCGGCTACGCGCAGGCGACCGGCAAGGTCGGCGTGTGCATGGCCACGTCCGGTCCGGGCGCCACCAACCTGGTCACCCCGATCGCCGACGCGCAGATGGATTCGGTGCCGCTGGTGGCCATCACCGGTCAGGTCGCGCGCTCGCTCATCGGCACCGACGGTTTCCAGGAGGCCGACATCTCCGGCATCACCATGCCGGTCACCAAGCACAACTTCCTGGTCAACGAGGCGATCGACATCCCGCGCACCATCGCTGAGGCCTTCCACCTGGCCTCCACCGGCCGCCCGGGCGCGGTGCTGGTCGACATCCCGAAGGACGTGCTGCAGGCGCAGACCACCTTCAGCTGGCCGCCGGAGATGCGGCTGCCCGGCTACCGTCCGGTGACCAAGCCGCACGGCAAGCAGGTTCGCGAGGCGGCCCGGATGATCATGGACGCGAAGTCGCCGGTGCTCTACGTCGGCGGCGGCGTGATCAAGGCCGACGCTTCCAAGGAGCTGCTGGAACTGGCCGAGCTGACCGGCATCCCGGTGGTCACCACGCTGATGGCGCGCGGCGCCTTCCCCGACAGCCACCAGCTCAACATGGGCATGCCCGGTATGCACGGCACCGTGGGAGCCGTTGCGGCACTGCAGAAGTCGGACCTGCTGATCACCCTCGGCGCGCGGTTCGACGACCGCGTCACCGGCCGGCTGGACTCGTTCGCCCCGAACGCCAAGGTGATCCACGCCGACATCGACCCCGCCGAGATCGGCAAGAACCGGCACGCCGACGTCCCGATCGTGGGCGACTGCCGCGAGGTGATCGGCGAGCTGATCGAGACCCTGAAGGCCGACCCGGCCGCCAAAGGCGTTCCGCTGCTACAGCTTTCGGAGTGGTGGAGTTACCTCGACGGCGTCCGCAAGCAGTACCCGCTGGGCTGGACCCCGCCGAGTGACGGCTCGCTGTCGCCCGAATTCGTCATCGAGAAGCTGGGTGAGCTGGCCGGTCCCGACGCGATCTACGTCGCGGGCGTGGGCCAGCATCAGATGTGGGCCGCGCAGTTCATCAAGTACGAAAAGCCGCGCACCTGGCTGAATTCCGGTGGCCTGGGCACCATGGGCTACGCCGTCCCGGCGGCCATGGGCGCCAAGATGGGCGCGCCGGACAAGGAGGTCTGGGCGGTCGACGGTGACGGCTGCTTCCAGATGACCAACCAGGAGCTGGCCACGTGCGCGGTCGAGGGCGTGCCGATCAAGGTCGCGCTGATCAACAACGGCAACCTCGGCATGGTCCGGCAGTGGCAGACCCTGTTCTACGAGAAGCGCTATTCCAACACCGACCTGGGCACCCACACCCTGCGCATCCCCGACTTCGTGAAACTCGCGGAAGCCTTGGGCTGCCATGGAATTCGGGTGGAGAAGGAAGAGGACGTCGAGGCCGCCATCCGCGAGGCGCAGTCCATCAACGACCGGCCCGTGGTGATCGACTTCATCGTCGGCAAGGACGCTCAGGTGTGGCCGATGGTCGCCGCCGGCACCTCCAACGACGAGATCATGGCCGCCCGCGGCATCCGCCCGCTGTTCGACGAGGACGAGACCGTCGCCGAACCCGCGGTCATCCACGAGGCCATGTCGCACGAGAAGGCCACGCTCAACGCCCACGAGCGGGCCACCCAGAAGGGGACCGAACAATGAGTACGACCCACACCCTGAGCGTGCTCGTGGAGGACAAGCCTGGCGTGCTGGCCCGCGTGGCGAGCCTGTTCTCCCGGCGCGGGTTCAACATCGAATCGCTCGCCGTCGGTGGCACCGAACTCAAGGACATCTCGCGGATGACCATCGTGGTGACGGTCGAGGACCTGCCGCTGGAACAGGTGACCAAGCAGCTGAACAAGCTGGTGAATGTCATCAAGATCGTGGAGCAGGACGCCGAGAACTCGGTGGCCCGCGAACTCATCCTGGTGAAGGTGCGCGCCGACGCCAGCGTGCGCACCCAGGTGATCGAGGCGGTCGGCCTGTTCCGGGCGAAGGTGATCGACGTGTCGCCCGACGCACTCACCGTCGAGGCGACCGGCACCCGGTCCAAGCTCGACGCGCTGTTACGAATGCTGGAGCCGTACGGGATTCGCGAGATCGTGCAATCGGGTGTGGTGGCCGTGGGACGCGGACCCAAGTCGATCACCGCGACTCGTTAGAGTTGTCCGGATCGACAGGGCAAATGTTCAGCTCGTGGATCCGAACTTTGATACCGCGCGCCCGCGGGCGCGCTGACCGAATGCTTATAGAGCTTCCAGAAGGGATATAACCAGTGGCTGTCGAGATGTTCTACGACGACGATGCCGACCTGTCGATCATCCAGGGTCGCAAGGTCGCCGTCATCGGTTACGGCTCCCAGGGCCACGCGCACTCGCTGAGCCTGCGCGACTCGGGTGTCGAGGTGCGCATCGGCCTCAAGGAGGGCTCGAAGTCGCGGGAGAAGGCCGAGGAGGCCGGGCTGACCGTCGGCACGCCCGCCGAGGTGTCGGCGTGGGCCGACGTCATCATGGTGCTCGCCCCCGACACCGCCCAGGCGGCGATCTTCAAGGAGGAGATCGAGCCGAACCTGAAGGACGGCGACGCGCTGTTCTTCGGCCACGGCCTGAACATCCACTTCGGCCTGATCAAGGCGCCGGGCAACGTCACCGTCGGCATGGTCGCACCGAAGGGCCCCGGTCACCTGGTCCGCCGCCAGTTCATCGACGGCAAGGGCGTTCCGGCCCTGATCGCCATCGACCAGGACCCGAAGGGCGAGGGCCAGGCGCTGGCGCTGTCGTGGGCCAAGGGCATCGGCGGCACCCGCGCGGGCGTCATCAAGACCACCTTCAAGGAAGAGACCGAGACCGACCTGTTCGGTGAGCAGGCCGTGCTCTGCGGTGGCACCGAGGAGCTGGTCAAGACCGGTTTCGAGGTCATGGTCGAGGCCGGCTACGCCCCCGAGATGGCCTACTTCGAGGTGCTGCACGAGCTGAAGCTGATCGTCGACCTGATGTACGAGGGCGGCATCGCCCGCATGAACTACTCGGTCTCCGACACCGCCGAGTTCGGCGGCTACCTGTCGGGCCCGCGCGTCATCGACGCCGGCACCAAGGAGCGCATGAAGGACATCCTGCGCGACATCCAGGACGGCACCTTCGTCAAGCGCCTGGTCGCCAACGTCGAGGGCGGCAACAAGGAACTGGAGTCCCTGCGCAAGCAGAACGCCGAGCACCCCATCGAGGTCACCGGCGCCAAGCTCCGCGGCCTGATGAGCTGGGTCGACCGCCCCATCACCGAAACCGCCTGAGCCTCAGCGCATTCGGGCCCCCGCTAACTCGGCGGGGGCCTTTCGCGTCTGGGGCCCTCGGCGTTCCCGGGGTCAGCGGGTGTGGACCTGTTGGACCTGGTGGACGGGGAGGGGGAAGTGGTTGTCGGAGAGGAGGACCGAGACCAGGTCGCCGGTGAGGGCGGAGGCGAGGAACTGGGTGCAGGTGTGGGGGACGTGTTCCCAGAGGGGGCCGCGGCCTTCGTTGATCAGGACGGTCCAGTCGTCGGGCTGCTGGCCTGGGCGGATGAGCCAGTAGAGCATCTCACCGTTGTCGGTGGTGGCCCAGGGAATGATCCGGGTGCCCGCTTCCTCCAGCTCGGCCGGTTTCGGCTCGAACTCCCACAGGTCGTTCAGCTCTTCGGTCTGCCAGTCTTTCCACTCGAACAGGTCGTAGCTCTCGTCGGGGCAGCCGGGCGCCATGACGCGGAGATAGTTCTCCCAGTGACTACCCCCGTAGGTGTCGATGAACTCCTTGTAGTCGGTGGGCAGCCGGAATCCGAGCGTTCGTTCCACGTTGTCCCAGTTGGTATCTGGCGCGGGGGCGGGCGGAGGGACGATTTGCCGGAGTCGATCCATGGACGCGGTCACCGGTCGATTCTCCAGGAAAATCAGCGCTCGCTCGGCAAAACGTGGGAAGGATCGCTCGAAAAAGGAAATTGTGCGACCGTGCAGGAACTTTCGGACCACCGCACCCGCCGCTGCCGGGAAGTCGGCTACTCGCCCGTAAACCTCCAGCGTGTTTATGGTGCTTCGCGACAACGGAGTCAGAGAAGCGAACCTCTGCCCGAACGGATAGTGACACCCTTGCCCTCAGCACAACTCGCGCCCAGCGTCCCGAGCCCGGCCTCGGCCGGCCGTCGGTCGGAGGCGATTCACCGGTTCCTCGTCAAACCCGCCGACGCGGGCATTCTCGGCTCCGTCGACGGCGGTCGGCTGCTCGAATGGATCGACAAGGTCGCCTACGCCGCGGCGGCTCAGTGGAGCGGCCGCTACTGCGTGACAGCCTATGTCGGCAACATCCACCTCGACCGCCCGATCGTGCCCGGCGAACTCGTCGAGCTGCACGCCAAGCTCGTCCACACGGGCCGCACCAGCATGCACATCCTGGTCACCGTCTACTCGACCGATCCCACGCGAGTGAAGCCGGTCCAGACCTCGCAGTGCCTGACGATCTTCGTCGCGGTCGACGACGACAAGCGTCCCGCCGAAGTGCCGCAATGGGATCCGGCGACGATCCTGGAGCTCGAGCGCCACCGCCAAGCCCGCGCGCGAATCTCGGTGCGCAAGCAGATCGAGCAGGCCATGGCCACCCAGCAGTACACGGCGGCGGGGACCGGGCCCAGTGCCACACTGCGTTTCCTCGCCGCGCCCTCGGACATCAACTGGGGCGGAAAGGTGCACGGCGGCCGCACGATGGGTTGGATAGACGAGGCCGCGTGCGTCTGCGGCGCGGATTGGGCGGGGCGGCACGTCATTACGTCCTATTTCGGTGGAATCCGTTTCTACCGGCCCATTCTCATCGGCCACGTGGTCGAGATCACCGCGCGGCTCATCCACACCGGCCCGCGCAGCATGCACATGAGCGTCCACGTGACGGCGACCGAAACCCTTTCCGACATACCGGAACTCGCCGCGCACGGGCTCGCCGTCGTGGTCGCCGTGGACGACGACGGCAAGGCGCGGCCGGTGAAACAGTGGCAGCCGGAGTCGGAGGAGGACCACCTGCTCGACGCGCACGCCCGGCACCTCATCGAATTGCGGTCCCTGGTCGAGCCTTTCACCCTCGCGACCGCAGTTCCTGTCGACGCGGAACCGAGCCACTTCAGGGTGCCTGCTGCGAAGTAGGGTGCGGCGGAGTTCGGTGCAGGCCTCGGGCTTTCGTGACACCGGCGGTCAGCAGGTCGGCGATGACGTCGACCAGATGGGCACGGTCGGTGCGGAATTCGCCGCGCAGCCAAGCGCCGACGAGTTCCAGCGTCCCGCTGACCAGCACGTAGGCGGTGAGATCGATATCGCGGGGGTCGGGGGCGGGCGTGATCAGCAGTTCCCGGGCGACCGCCGCCATGGCATCGGCGATGGAGTGCTGCGTACGCACCCGCGCCCGCTGCAGCACCTCGGTGCTGTTCGCGAGCAGCAGCGCATTGCGACGCGGGTCGGCGGCCAGGAAATCCAGTGCGGCCGCGGCGGCCGCGCGGATCTGCACGTCGATGTCCGGCCCGGCGGCGAGCGTCGCGGCGACGACGGCGTGGATGCCCCGCGACGTGACGTCCTCGGCGAGCGCCTCCAGTAGCGTGTCCCGATCGGCGAAGAGCTCGTAGAAGTAGCGGTCGTTCAGCCGGGCACGAGCACAGACCGCCCGCTTGGTGACCGCGCCCGCCCCGCCCTCGGCCAGTAGATCCAGCGCGGCGTCCAAGAGCGCGGCGCGGCGGCGCTCACGACGTTCCCGCGCGCCGACCCCGCCGTAGGTCCGATCGGTCTCGTCGCTCATGACCTTGACCATCTCACATTTCTGGTGCACGCTGACACCAGACAACTTTGGTGCCGCAGTGCACCAGAATAGCCGGACATGGCGTTCGCGGCCCCGGAGCAGCGCGGATGCCGGAACAAGGGAGTTCTCTCCGATGACTTGCCCCGTTACCCAGCAGCAGTCGTCCGCGCCGCCGCGGGAGGGCACCTCGGCGGTCGTGAAACGGTTCGAGCGCGTGAGCGGCTCGGTGTTTCTCCGCTTCTTCGGCGTCGGCCTGTACGACCAGACGATGCTGCCCCCGGTGTCGGCCGCGCTGGAGAACACCGGCCGGGTGCGCTACGAGCCGTGGGCCCGCGCGATCCGCACCACCGCGTCGGACCAGATGGTGTTCCACGGCGAGGAGGCCGACCGGCTCGCCGAATCCGAGCGGTTGCTGCGACTGCACCGCGACGTCAAGGGCGTCGGACCCGATGGCGAGCGGTACTCGGCGCTGAATCCGGAGACCTGGAACTGGGTCCTGTATTCGTCGTTCTTCGTGCAGCGCACCGCATTTCTCGCCGTCACGGGTGAGCGGCTGTCGGCCGCGGACAATCAAGCGATCTGGGATCACTTCCGCGCCAAGGTATCCGGACTGGAGCTACCGGGCCGCTCGCGCCTGCTCGAGGACTATCGCGACGTGGCCGCCCACTACGACCGCATGGTCGAGGAAAAGCTCACCACCACAACCACATTGGACGCGGCAACCGCCGCGATCCGCCGCGCGCCCCGCCCCGACTTCCTGCCCCCGGCAGCCGAACCGCTCTGGCGCCTCGGCGCACCCGCGATTCGTCACGTGATCACGATCCTCGGCTGCGGTGGTATGCATCCCGGCGTCCGCGCACGCATGCCGATCACCTGGACCCGCCGCCACGAGCGCGAGTACCGGGCGATGACTACGGCGCTCCAACTGGCCTACCGCTGGTTGCCGGCCACGGTTACGGACACCCCGCTGGTTCGCAACCGCCGCCGCTACGAAAAGCTCATCGCGAAATACCGAAGGATGGGCTTGGAATCGTTCACTCCCGCCGGACAGGCGGAATCCCGCACGTAGGCCGACTGCCCGGCACCCGTGCGGGTACTGGGCCGTCGCGTAACCGAATCAGCTGCTGCCGAGCCACCCCGGAGGCACAGCCTGCCGCCACCCGTTACCCGGGTGGTTGCGCCGACGATCACGATCCCAGTCGTTCCAGTCGTCGTGGCGATCCCACGGGTTATCCCACAGCCCCGGCCGATCCCACGGGTTGTGCCCGTGACCGCCGTGAGCCTCGGTAACGTCCGGCTCGCCCACCGCATCGGCCTGCGCCGGAATAGCAACAACAGCCAGCGGAGCGGCCACAACCGCCCCCGCCACGGCCACCCGCGCCAGAGTGCGCCTGGTTATCGATAACAAGGTGAATCCTTCCAACTCAACTGCCGTGCCAGCAGTCTCGTTCATCACCGCGGGAAGGTCACGGGGGCTAGCACCAGTACGGGGGATAAATGGGCCCGAGGGATGACGGCGGCTCAGGGTCTACCCTGACCCCACCCCACAGCACCTACGAGACGTTACGCGACTCCCCATCCGGATTCGCCGGATCGATATGCCAACTGTGAACCCGCCGAGGATGAACCCGAATCACCTCATCGCAGAACCACTCCGGATTCACCGGAATCTCCTCGACCTTCACAATCTCCGCAACCCCCCGAACCTCGACCCCCCGCCCCCACCCCGGCTTCACCTCCGCCGGGTCATCGGGCGTCATGTCATCGACGACAAAGCTCACGTTCGGGTTCTGCCGAACGTTGCGATACCGCTGGGCGTTGGGGTTTGGCCCGCCGATGTCGATGGTTCCGTCGGGGTTGAGGCGGTAGCCGGCGGGGACTTGGTTGGGGTGGGAGGCGGGGGTGACGGTGGCGAGGCGGCCTAGGCGCTGGGTGGACAGGTAACTACGTTCGACTTCGGTAAATGGCATGACCCGAGCGTAGAACCTTGAGCATGATTGAGGTCAACTCGTCGCATGCCTCGTGTTTCGGATTGACGGCTGCGGAGACGAAATCAGGCACGTTGTCGAAGCGACACGCCAGCTTCTGCCTCTGGTTGACAGCTGGGCGCATGTCCATAACAATCGACCAGTAGTCGGAGGGTTCAGCTGGTTTAAATGGTCTAGGGACACATCAGGCAATGGCTCGTATTCTAAAAATACTGCAGAATTCGCAGAAGATCAGGGCGCACAAGCTCAACAAGGGTGTCGAGTGTGAATATCAAGTCATTGAAGACGGCGCAGGCGATACCTTGCTCCACTTGTCGACCTTCGGCTCGCAGCAGCGCATTTCGAATCGTAAGAGCAGCCAGTCTTTGCAGATTGACAGAACCATCGCACGCGACCTGATAGAAGTCTTCGGCGATACATTCGGGTTCGAGACAGTAGACAAAGAGGAAAGTCAACGAATTGCGGCGTATCGAAAATTTCCAGAGTTGTTTCGGCACCTGATTGCCGATGATATATCTGCTCGAGATGTGATCGCGCTGGCGCACCGAAAGTCTCAAGTCGAGAAATTTCGTCGCCTGCTGGTCGACGACGATTTCTTCGAGGAAGAATCAGAGGCAATCCCCGGAGAAGGTGCCGAGCGGGTCTGGCAGAAGTTTTTCGAGGATAATCCATGGATTTTCGGAGCATCGTTGACGGGCCAGTTTCTGACTTCCTGGGATGCTGGCAAGTTGGAAAAGATCGTGACCGGTTCGTCCGTGTCGCAGGTCGGTAAGCGCGCCGACGCTCTTCTTCGGACATCCGGACGTATCAAATCGACGGTGTTTGCCGAGATAAAGACGCATAAAAAGGACATCATCGGGAAAAAAATACCGTTCTGGCTGTTGGGCTCCTTCGGCGGAGCTCACTGGAGGTGTGGCGCAGGTCCAGGGAACTGTGCATGCTGCCGCAAGGCAGTTCGGAGACTGCCTTCAGGCCAAGGCCGAGGATGGTAGCAATATTCCTACGCAGTATGCGTATGTCTTTCGACCACGTTCGTTCCTGGTGATCGGAAACCTGGCATACGCTCCGGGGCGTGGGGGGAGGCGAGAATGAGGGCAAGGTGCGCTCCTTCGAACTGTATAGAACCAGCTTGAAAGAACCCGAGGTGCTAACATTCGACGAATTGCTAGCGCGCGCCGAATGGGCTGCTGGGTTGGCCCCGAGTACGTGACAAATTGTAGTGTACTACTCGAATTTCACGCTATCTCAGCCTACTGCCTGAAACTTGCTGAAACGCTCGGCAAGGCGTTCCTTAGAGGGCTGATATTTGCGTTTACTCGGGACGGATAGTGGTCTTCCGTGCATCTCTTGAAGTCCATGCTGAAGCATGGGGCCATCCTTGTCCTCCAATAACTCGCTGTTGATTCGCACCTCGTAATCCGGCGTGATTCCCAAATAGTTTTCATCATACGCGGCATGGTGAATCTTGCAGAGGCTCAAGCCGTTGTCGACTGTTGGCGTTCCATTGGACTCACCATCGGCAATGATATGTGCGGCATCCAGTAGCTTGCTTCGATTCAGATTGCAAACGGCGCACTGGTATTCGTAGGCCATCAGCACTCGCCCTCGAAATTCGGGCTGATGTAGACGTTGTCTCGTAATTCTTTCTACGTATCGCTTTTCGAGGGGTTGAAGGTGCAAGGGATCGCTGATCGCCAATAAGCTTCGATCCAGGCCGATCAGGAATCGACGATTTTCTGGATCATCTCCGACGACGTAGACAGGAAAGACTGGAACGAAGAAGCCGTCGGCAATCTTGCGAAGCAGGATTATCGGTGAACGTAGTTCGTACGCGCGGCGAAGTTTTCGATTGTCTCCCTGAACGCTACCCTCCCTGTAAGCATAAGCAAAAAGGGAGTCGTCGAGTTCTTCGTCGCTGTACCTACTGTTCGGATCCGACATAATCGATAGCGTCGCTTCGAGATATGCCGGGTTGCGGATACCGCGGCTGCGGTCGATGAGGCGATGAACTTCGCCGTTGACTGTGAAGTCCCACAACTGATTTCGTGTCACGACGCCCGTGTCGCGGGTCAACGCGCTGAGGTGTTCGAAGATCGCCTCACGCAGGATGGCCTCACCGGTGCTGTCCACGAGTGAAGTGTGCCATGTTCGGATCGGTCATGTTGATCTTTGGGTTCAACCAGAACAGTGCGTCCCGACTAGATACCAACGGCATCGGAGGGAGGTGTCGTATCGCATCGTCGTGTTCGGAAGGGATTGCCCATCGGCTCCACGCCAGGTCGGCTTCAACGGATGTCGTGGGACGGTGGTGACATTCGTATGGTCTACTGCGGGACACGTGCGTGCCCGATCGCGAGGTAGGCCAATCGGGCGCCACAGCGAATCGAGCTTCCCAGGAGATGGCCTCGTCCAGTTGCTGCCGGATTCGTGTCGCGTCGCGGCCCCACAGATGATCGATGGTGACGACCGTGCGGTGTAGCTCTCCGGGGGAGACACCCAGCACGGCCTGCGCGATTACTGGCGAGACGCGCAGTTCGACGCGCTCGATGTGGCTGCTGCGCAGGCGAATGGGGCAACCGTTGAGTCTGCCGACGATACTGTGCCGCGCTGCTGCCGACCGTCGGTGTCCTCCACGGCGAGCGAACCGCCACCGAGATGCAGTACCACGGTGACGGCCGGGTGCGGGATCAGGTACGGGATCAGTCGCTTCGCGATCGGCCCGGTGCTGTGGTCGTGGAGGCCGAGCATGCCCACACTGGGGTCTCGGCCCGCACGCATCGCCCACTCTGTTTCCCATGTGCCCGCCGTATCACCTCGGTGCCCTCTGAGCCGTTTCTGCTCATATTGCTGACTCGATATGACGTGCCGCGTGACTCGTGTCGACGTCTGAGCTGAGGAAATCGAACGTCCGCCGGTTCAGGAGCTGTGGCGGACGCCCGATCGCCGAGCAGCGAATCAGGTGGTCAGCCCTGGGCTAGGCCGATGATGTTGCCTTGGGGGTCGGCGACGATTGCTACCTGTTTGCCGCCGCCTACGTCGTGGGGATCCTCGGTTACCTTGCCGCCGGCCTGTATCAGGGCGTTGACCTGGGTGTTGATGTTGTCGACGGTCCAGAAGGGGGTGGGGCCGGTCATGCCGCGTTGTTGGCCGTTCGGGACCAGGCCGACCGCTGTGCCGTCGGGTGTCTCGAAGTGTACGTAGTAGGGCTGGTCGACGGCCGGTTCGGTGCCGAGAAGTGCGGTGAACTGGGCCTTTGCGGCTTCTAGGTCGGTTACCGGGTAGAGGATCGCGTCGAGTTTCTTCGCCATCGTCGGGCTCCTTGTGTTGTGGGAACTTCGTTGGTTCACACGTTATGGCTGTGGCATTGCTCGGGGCTTCTCGATTCCTGACCGATCAGGGATCGGATGCCCATCGGAACGGCGGGTGAACTCCCCGGCGCGCCGAGGCTCACCGCGTGGTTGTGCTACTCCATGCTGTTCAGGCGTCCGTTCGACCAGTTGTTGCGGACGGCCGTGAATCGCCCAGCGGGAGCCGGCTCTCCGTGAGGAGAGGGGCACGGTGCACTCTCGGGCGGATGCGCCGCCCAGCCTGGAGGAGTAGCGTCCGCCCTGCTTTGCCCGACGGCTCGGGTACGCACGTGAAAGGCGCTGCCGCAGTGGCGAGGAGGATATCGTGAGGCGGACCGACGGCGGACGCGCCGGGGATCATGCGGTGGTTCTCGGTGCCGGGATGGCCGGTTTGTTCGCGGCCCGAGTGCTGACCGATCACTATGCGGCGGTGACCGTGGTGGAGCGGGATCGGTTGACGCCCAATGGCAATGGGCGCAGGGGAGTTTCGCAGGGGCGGCATTCACACGGGTTGCTGATGCGTGCCGCGGACATCGCCGAAACGCGGTTTCCGGGCTTGGTCGAGGAGTTGATTGCGGACGGGGCCAAGGCATTCAGCGCGTTCGATGATTTCCGGGCGGTCTTCTTCGGTCGCGTTCTGCACCGCTCCGCGACGGGCCGGAGTTCGGTCGCGGCGAGCCGTCCGTTCCTGGAGGCGCATGTTCGTGCCCGGGTGGCAGCCCTGCCGAATGTGACCATCTGCGACGATGCCGTTGTTTCCGGCCTGCTCGCCTCCGATGCTGGTGTCCGCGGTGTGCGAGTGATGCGCCGGGAGACCGAGGGGGAACCGGAGTCGATCGATGCCGACTTGGTGGTCGATGCGATGGGCCGCGGTACGCGGGTGGGGGCCTGGCTCTCGGAGCTGGGCTATCCGCGGCCGCGCGAGGACCGGGTTCCCGTCGATATCGGCTACGCCACTTGCCATTTCGATCTTCCGTTGGATGCGGTCGGCGGCGATCGGGTCATTCTGGTCGGGCCTACGCCGAGCCGGACCCGAGGGTTCGGGTTCGCCGCGCAAGAAGGGGAGACGTGGGTGCTGTCGGCGTTCGGCGTCGGGAAGTACGATCATCCGCCGGATGATCCGGATGCGTTGCGCGAGTTCGCCGCCGAGTTCGCGCCCGAGGATGTCGGTCCCGTGATTCGCCGCGCGACGCCCGTCGATGACGTGGCGACCTACCGGTTCAAGCACTCGGTATGGCGCAGATACGAACTGCTGCAACGACTTCCGGACGGCATCTTGTCGATCGGCGACGCGGTGTGCTGTTTCAATCCCATCTACGGCAGCGGCATGACGGTCGCGGCCGTCACCGCGGATCTTTTGGACGAGGTGCTGCGGCGGGGCACCGCTGATCTGCCACGCCGCTATTACCGGCGTGTGGGGCGGATGTTGCGGGTGCCGTGGTGGTTGACGAAGGTCAGCGACGTTACGTTGCCGCCGGTGCCGGTCGGCTCACCGTGGGTGAAATCGTTCCTTTACCTGGGTGCCGACAGGGTGTTCCGGGCCGCCGCCACCGACCGGGCGGCCGCGGCCACGTTCCTCGACGTGCTGAATATGGACAAGTCCCCGCTGCACATGCTGAAGCCGCGGGTCGCCGCCGCCACGATCGGGCTGACGGGTCGTGGCGGTCGCCAGTCACATGGTGCGGCTCCCTCTGGTGTACGGGCTCGCTGATCCGAAAAGGTTGCTGCGAGGGGCCCAGCTCCGGATGATGCCGGGAACGCGCATCGTTTGCATTGACATCAACGTCAAGGTTTAGCGTCGTGGCAGCGGTGTAGCGAGGAGATTGCATGTTGATCGGGGAACTGGCCGGTCGCGCCGGGATCAGTACGCGGGCGTTGCGGTACTACGAGCAGCAGGGTCTGGTGCGGCCGGCGCGTTCGAGCAGTGGGTATCGCGTGTACGACGAGCAGGAATTGCAGGTTGTGCAGAAGATTCGGGCGCTGCTCGAGCTGGGGTTCGACCTCGCCGATACTCGGCCGTTCGTCACCTGCCTGCGCGCCGGGTATCGCAGCGGGGACGAGTGCCCCGACTCGGTGGAGTCGCTGCGCCGCAAATTGAGTGAAGTCGACGAGGCTATGAGCAGGCTCGCCGAGGTCCGGGAACGTCTGCGCGGCCAGTTGGGGGAGCCGCTGTGCGAGTTCACGTATCCGGCGGACGCAACCACACGAGGAGAGCGGTCGTGAAATTCGCGATCAGTTACAGCACGGCCTTCAACGGCACCGATCCGGATCGGCTGGTGGCCTTCGCCCAGCACGCCGAGCATTGCGGTTTCGAGGCGCTGTATGTGCAGGACCACATCGCCCTGTACCCGGGCGCCGCGTACGGTGCGGGCGAATTGCCTCCGACACTTCCGTACTTCGATCCGCTGGACTGCCTGAGTTTCGTCGCCGCGGCGACGCAGCGGTTGCTGCTCGGCACCGGAGTGCTGCTGCTGCCGTACCGGCATCCGGTCGTGTTGGCGAAACGTCTTGCGACAGTGGACGTCCTGTCCAAGGGGAGGATGCGGCTGCTGACGGTCGGGCTCGGCACGCTGTCGGGGGAGGCGAAGGCCACGGGTGTGGATTTCGCGACCCGTGGCCGTCGTGCGGACGAGGCGATCGACGTGTTGCGCCTGCTCTGGTCCGGCGGGCCGGACGGGGTCGACTACCACGGTGAATTCTTCGCCTTCGACAAGCTGTGCAGCTTTCCGAAACCTGTTGGGGTGCGCGAACTGCCGATTCATGTCGGTGGGTCCAGCCGTGCGGCGGCGCGGCGAGTCGGTTCGAGGGGCGACGGATACTTCGCCGGTGGCATGTTGACCGAGCACGAACGGGATCATCAGATGTTGTTGGCGCGCAAGGCCGCTGTCGATGCTGGGCGTGATCCCGCGGTTCTGGAGTACACGCGCTGGGGGGCCGGCGACATGTCGGCCGAGCGGGTGCAGGAGCTCGCCGAGCACGGGGTGGATCGGGTCGTGGTGAACTTCGCGGGCGCCGACGCCGCCGAGCAGCACGACCAGATGTCGGAATTCGCAGCAAGATTCGGTCTCGCTGTGGATCGTTGAGTACCTGGCATAACAGCGTATCCAATACCGCGCTACGTGGGAAGCTCCTCTCCTGAGTTGGCTCTCGAGATCTCGGCTGGGTGTGGCCGAGATCCGTGTCGAGCCCATCCGGGTCGTCGGTCGTGCCGAATATCTTTCGACCGCAGTTACTTTCGTTGTGCCGGGCTTGTCCTGGTTGTGACGGCGTGCCTGGATGTGGTGTGTGAAGGGGGAGCATGGTTTCCGAGCTGATCGTCGCGGTGCTGGCCGCGGTCGCGGCTGTGCTGGTGTTCGTCGCCGGCGCGCGGCTGCGGCCCGTGTCGTGGCAGGAGACCGAGGAGCATGCGGCCGGTGAGCTGGTGCTCGATGTCGTGAAGAACTTCTTCGTCGCGGTGGTGGCCTTCGTGGTGGTGCTGTGCTGGCAGCAGTACGACAATGCGCAGACCCACACGGTGTCCGAGGCGAAGGCGCTGGTCGAGACCTATTGGGCCGCACACCAGATGCCGGAGCCGGAGCATCAGCGCATCCAGGGGCTGGTGCGGCGATACACCGAGCAGGTCGCCGGACCGGAGTGGTCCAGCATGGCGCACGAGGGGCGGCTCAGCTCGGACGCGCAGCAGACCCTGGATTCCCTGCGCGATTCGGTGTACGCGATGCCGCATGAGGACCCCGAGGTCGAAGACCTGCGCTCCAAGGTGCTCGACAGGCTCGACGACGTGGCGGACGCCCGGCACGAGCGAGAAGTCGACGTCCGGCGCAGCGTTCCCGGATTCCTCTTCCTCGCATTGGTTTTCGGTGCGATCCTGATGCTGGTGATCCCGGTGCTGTCCGGTGTCAAGCCGACCGTCAGCAGCGTGCTGATGATCGCGCTGCTCGGTGTGGTGGTGGGATTGATTCTGCTCGAAATCCGAAACCTCGACCGCCCCTTCTCCGGGGCGACCATCGTCCCGCGCGACGCCTACGAACTGGCGCTGGCCCGCTATCAACACGTCGACTGACGCCGAATGCGAGGTGTGGGGATGCTTGTCGACAAACACACGGCCACAGCAGCATTCGCCGCGACAGCCGTCTTGGCTTCGCTGACGATGTGTGGCCATGCGCAAGCCGAGCCGACTGACATCCGTCCGTTGGTCGACGAAGTCGTGAGCGGGAGTGCTGAACCGGCACCCGGTGGTGCGCGGGACTCCGGTGTCCATAGCCCCGGAGAAGGCTCCGGCCCTGAACAAGACATCGCCGTTCCGCGCCCGAATGACGGTGCGGCGCATGGTATGAGCGATAACGCTGTGCCGGATCGCGGTGCCGTGCGCAGCTCGAACGAGAGTCCCCTGCCAGGTCCTACCGGAGGTGCGGGTCCGGGTCCGAGTGACAGTCGTGCGCCAAGCATGAACGGCGGCCCCGTGACGGGGGCGGACGCGAGTCTTGTGCCCGGCTTGCCCGATGGTCTCGCGCAGGGCCTTGGCGGCGGTCTTGTGCGGGGCACGGACAGCGGTTTCGTGCTGGGTTCGAGCGGCAGTGCGGAGATGGGCGCGAGTGGCGTGCCGGGAGTCAGCGATAGTGCGGAGCCGGGGCCGAGTGGTGTACTGGGCGTGAGCGGCAGCGCGGAGACGGGGGCGAGTGGCGTACTGGGCTCGAGCGGCAGTGCGGCGATGGGGCCGAGTGGCGTGTTGGGGGGCAGCGGTAGTGCGATGCCAGGGGTCGAGGGCCGCTTGCTGGAGAGACCGCTCGGCTTGGGTGGTCGTTCGCCTGTCCAGGTGTCCGGTGCCGGAGGCGAGCGTCCCGGTACCGCGGAGCGTGGTGAGATCAAGGTCGGAAATCCCGTGGCGGCACTCGTTCTGGATACCGGACGTGTCGCGACAGCCTGCGCCGGTAGCGCGGTCGCAGGTAGCTCGGCTGTGCTGCTCGGATCGGCGACGGGTAGCGGTCTCATGCCGGGACTTATAGGCCCCGGATCAGCGGGATCAGGAGTGGGTAGCGCGGCTGCGGGGTCGGGAGTGGGTAGTGCGGCTGGGGGGTCGGCGGCCGGTGGCGGTCTCGTTCCCGGCTTGGTGGGCACAGGGTCCGGTGTGGGGAGTTCGGGGTCGGCGCTCGGTAGCGGTCTCGTTCCCGGGCTGGTGGGTACCGGTTCGAGTGGGTCGGCTCTGGGCAGTGCGGCTGTAGGGAGCGCGATGACCGGCAGCGCATTGCTGACCTGCCTGCTGTTGCTGCCGTCCGCACCACTGCCGGAACTGCCACTTCGGTTTCCTCCGCCACTCATGCCGCCACTCACACTGCCTCCACCGGTCGCGTCGCCCGTCGTGAACGCCCCCACCCCGACACCCGTCCCCGAACACCCGAAGGCAATGCCCGCACCGCGCCGCGAGCGCCCGCCCAGTCCCGCACTTCCCGAACACCACAACCCCTTGAACACCGTCATCCTCATGACACTTTTGGTCGTCGCCGCCGCAGCGAGCCGCGGTCGCGCGAGTGTCCGCCGCGTACGCCTATAGCCACAGCCTCGCGGCGGTCGATCGCTGTCGCTGCTCACGCCCAGCCGCTACGCCAGTCCGGCCGCAGCGGTCACAAACCGAGGCGAGTCGGCGAAAATTTGCCGCTTGCGTTCGAGTTGTGACCGTCTGAGCCGGATCTCGCACCAGGCACATCGCGCATCACGGAACGGAAGCGTCGGTCTGTGGCCAGACGAGATTTCCGCCGCGGGAGATCGACGCACCTCCGGACTACTCTGCCTACCGTGCGGGAACGCGAATTGCTGGAGGAATACATCGCCGACGGCGGACTGATGCAGCTCTCGACGGTGCGCCCAGATGGCACGCCCGTGGTGTGCACGGTGTGGTACGTGGCGACCTTCTACCCGGATCGGTTGCGTTTCATCTCCCGGACTGACCGGGTGCACTCGCACAATATCCGGCGCAACCCGGCCGTCGCGGGGGCCGTGCTGGCGGATCCGCCGGCGGAGTTGGGGCTGCCGGGATGGGACGTCTCGTTCACGGGACGGGCGGTGGAATTGCCCGGTACCGGCATCGATGCGGAGAAGCGGGAGTTCGCGGCGCGATGGCCGAGGGCGACGGGTGTGCTCGAGGCCATGCCGGATTGTGCGTCGCGAATGTATGAGATCGCGGTCGAGCGGTGGGTGCTGTTCGACGAGGAGAATTTCCGGGAAAGTCCGCGCCGGGAGATCGCCGGGCATTAGGCGCCTGCGTGGACCATCCGCGCCGGAGGGGTGATGATGGCAGGGCAGGGGCGAACGCCTAGTGCGAGGAGGTCGCGTGGTGCGCACGCCCGATTGGTCGCCCGACGACATAGACCCGACGGTGCCCAGCTCCGCCCGGATGTACGACTACGTACTCGGCGGATTCAACAATTTCGAGGTCGACCGCAAGCTGTCCGACTGGGTCGCGGAAACCATGCCGGAGGTGGCGCGGGGCGCCCGCGACAACCGCGCTTTCCTGCGGCGTGTGGTGACATTCCTGGTGCGGGAGGCGGGCATCCGGCAGTTCCTCGACCTCGGCTCCGGCATCCCGACCGTCGGAAATGTCCACGAGATCGCGCAACGGCTGGTGCCCGACACGCGGATCGCCTACGTCGACATCGATCCGGTGGCGGTCTCCGTCTCCCGACGGCTGCTCGCGGGCAATTCGCACGCCACCGCCGTCCGCGGCGACCTCACCGATATCGAGTCGGTCCTCGCCGACCCCGACGTCCGTGAACTGCTCGACTTCACCCGGCCCGTGGCCGTGCTGCTGGTGTCGGTGCTGCACTTCGTGCCCGAGTCGGCGCGGCCCGCGGACATCATCGCTCGGTTACGAAAGGTGTTGGCGCCCGGCAGTTTTCTGGCCATCTCGCATTTCACCGACGACGGCCAGGAGGAGTACGCGAGACGCATCGTCGCCATGTCGCGCCAGACACCCACCACGACGACACCGCGCACTCGCGCCCAGGTCGCGGACCTGTTCAGCGGGTTCACCCTCGTCGCGCCGGGGCTGGTGGACGCCGCCGAGTGGCGGCCGGACGATCCGGACGCGGCCGTGTCGAGGTCGGGCTGGTACGGCGGTGTCGGCGCGCTGGAGTGAGGCGCTACCGGGAGTACAGCTTGAAGATCTCCCGGGGACGGACCTCGCGTTCATCGAAGGCGACATCGAGATTCGGTGCGCCGTCGAAGGTGAACGCGGCGGTGTAGTCCTGCTCCGTCTCCCAGTGTGCGGCCGACACCACGGCGGCATCGTCGTCGGTGACCCAGTAGTCCACCGACAGGCATCCGGGTGTCGTACCCAGGAATGTCGCGACCCGGGCGACGCGATCGACGAAGTCGTCGAAATGCGCGGCGGCGGGATAATGGAATGCGACGAATCCGACGGACATATCGGTTCTCCTTTCTCGTGCGGGTGATCTCACCCGCGGGACTCCACAAGGGTTTTCGGGCGCTCGGCCGATCCCGTGAGCGCACGCAGCGCCCGCACCGGCAGACTCCAGCGCGCCGGGCGGCGCACCGACCCGGAGAGCGCCTGCTCGGCGCTGTCGAAGCAGTCCTCCAGGCACGCGTCGTGTAGCCACCGGAAACCGAACGGCCACGTCAGCCGTGCCGAGCCGCGCAGCCGCATGACCAGCAAATGCTCGAGTTCTACCGAGTCGCCCCCGGCCGGTCGGACGGTGAACTCGTGGAATCCGTCGAAGCCGCGCGGCCCGGTGAATCGGAACCGGATCCGCTGCCCCGGTTGGTAATCCTCGACGGTGTAGCGAACCGGCCCGTGCCCGCCGACCGCACCGACGCCGAGCGGCCGATCGAAACGCATCGGCGGCCAGCGATGGCTGGGCCAGAGTCGATCGTCCTCGCCCGCAAGCGAATCCAGCAGGGCACCGGCCTCGGCGGCCGTTCCTGGAACCCGCCGCGTGTGGATATTGAGCACGGCCATGGTGGTCAACCTTCCGATGTCGTTATAGAGGGAACGCTCTACAACGAATTAGAACATACCCTCCATAACGAGGGGAAGTCGCTCGCCGCATGATCCGCGCCACTGTCCGCGCGCGAATTACGGTCGTGCCGTGGATGTTTTGGACAGACTCCGGCTGGATGTGCCGGTCGTGCGGGCGGGTATGGGCGGTCGCGTCGCGGGCGGCGTACTCGCGGGAGCGGTCGCGGCGACCGGTGGACTGGGCACGATCGGCATGCTGCCGCCCGATCACCTGCATTCGGCGATCTCGCGCGTTCGGGACGAGGCGCCCGGACGGTCGGCAGCGGTGAACCTGCTGATGCCCTTCGCGCGTCGCGGCCACGTACGGGCCTGTCTCGAGACCAACGCCGACATCGTCGTGCTCGCTTTCGGGGCAACGCGGCACTGGTAGCTACCGCCGCCGATACCCGGACCGCGCTGGCGGCGGGCGTGGTGGCCGGGACCCGATTCCTGCTGACCGAGGAGTCCGGGGCGCATCGCGAATACCAGCGGCGGGTGCTGGCCGCGCGCGAGACCGTGGAGACGACGCTGTTCGGGCTCGGCTGGCCGGCCCGGCATCGTGTCGTCCCGAATGCCGCGACCCGGCGGTGGTGTGGTTCGGACGGCACGGCTCGCCACTGGGTGCGGGCCCTCAACACGGGGAGCGGCGTGTTCGGGCGGTTTGCTCCCGAGGGCGCGGAGGCGGTCTTGCTGCGGGGACAGCGTCCGGGGTCGCCGTTGTTCGGCCCGGCCGCGCCGCTGGTCGGTATGCCGGATTCGTGGACGGGCCGCGCTCTATGCGGGGGAGTCGGCGTTGCGTATCACAGAGGTCGTGTCGGCGAAGCGGGCTGTTGCCGAACTGGCCGGAAGTTGACGGTGGCGTGATTGGGCAAGGGGGTCTCCCGCGGCGGACGCGACGGCCTGACCTCCATGGTTCCGCGCGATTGCCTGGATGTTGCCAGATGTCATAGGGGTTCGTGGGGTGAATCTGTTCACAATCGCGCGCTCCGCTGCCGACCGTCCCGGCATCGCCGTTCGGATCCGCTGTACCGTCGTGCATGACCTCCGAAGTGATCGCGAAGGCGGACTACCCCGGTGGGGTGGCCGTCAGGAGCACGCCACTGGATCGGATGCGGGTGTGGGCGGGTGTGTGGCTAGCCGCGCTGCCGACGGCGGTGGTGACGACGGTCTTGTTGTACGGGCTCGGTCTGGCGATGGGTTTATCTGTCGCGGCTGCGATTCCAGCGCTGTGGCTGGTCTGCTGCATCCTTTGGGGCGCGATGTACTTCCGTGGCGCGGAGCGGCGCTGGCCATCGGCGCGATTCGGCCTGCGACCGCCCGCATACGGTGAAGGAGCCGGATTGGCCGGGGCTTGGGACGCGGTCACCCGGCAGTCCGGTGTGGCAGCTTCGGCCTATTCGCTGTGGGTGCGGGACGCGGACCGCGAAGATCCGGTGCCGGACCGGATGATCGCGATAACCACGGAGTCGCTCGCGGATTCGACCTCGCGCGAGACGGAAGCGGTGCTGGCGCGCGAACTCGGCGCGCGGGTGCTCGGCCGGGGCGCGTTCCCGCGCTTCGTGTTCCGTCGCTACAACGCCCCGGTGGTGCTCGGTGAACAGGCGCTGCTATCGGGTCTGGTCGGTATCGGCGAGACCCTCGCGCAGCGGGTACCGGTCCGTGGCGCCCGGGTCTTCACCGGAGTCTGGAATGCGGCGAGCCGGTTGCTGGTGGCCTGTCCGATCGTGGCCATGGCGACGGTGATCGTCGGGCTTCCGGCGGCGCTGCTGCTGCGCCTGGCACCCGAGATCGTGTCGTTGGCGCTCGCTCCTCTCGTTCGCCGGATGGTCTACCGCGCCGACGCGGTGGCGGCCGACCTGGGGTATGGGCCGGATCTGTGCGCGGTCCTGTCCCGGCACCTGCCCGAGCATCGCGCCCGGGGATCCGATCCGCTGTCGCTGTCGGCCTCGGTTCTGGGACCGACAGCGGACGAGCGAATCGGACGGGTGCGCGACCGCCTGGACGAGTTGGCTCGGCTCGGCCGCATCTGACCGACTCGTCGGGGAGTCTGTGCCGAGCGGACGGGCAGTGGTGTGCCTGAATCGATCGTGCGTACGACGGGTTCGGATGCGTTTGCGACCGAACCCGTTACGGCTGGCAGTGGCTATTGTGTTGGGGGATGGTCTGTTCGATGAAGTAGTTGTCGGCGGCTGTGGTGGTGCAGGCGTTGCGGCCGTAGACGCCGTGGCCCCAGCCGTCGTAGGCCAGTAGCACGGAACCGGGCGTGTGGGCTGCTACGGCGGTGGCCCATTCGTACGGGGTCGAGGGATCGTGTCGTGAGTTCATCAGCAGAACCGTTGGGGCGTCGGCGATCCGAGGCCGGTGTGGCGGGTTCGCCGGCGACGGCCAGTTCGCGCAGATACTTCCGGCGATCCAGGCGAAGTGGGAACGGAGAGTACCGGCGTGCCGCTGCTGGTCGCGCCACAACTCGTCCCACCGTGCCTGATCGGGGATGCTGAATGACCAGTCGGAGCAGGCGAT
Organism: Nocardia wallacei; assembly: GCF_029868745.1. GTDB lineage: Bacteria > Actinomycetota > Actinomycetes > Mycobacteriales > Mycobacteriaceae > Nocardia > Nocardia wallacei_B. The sequence continues at coordinate 37,860 of NZ_JARWOP010000099.1, forward strand.
CAGCTCCGGCGCGGGGACCGGCTCGCCGCGCCGGAGCGGTGTGGGAGCGGCGGTGAAGGTGGGTGGCAGATCGTGCATCGTCCGCAGATCGTCGGCCAAGTGCGGCCAGTCGGGCTGGTAGAGCGATTGCAGGGCGGTGTGGCTCAATTCCCACGGCCGCAACGGTTTTCCGGCCGGGTCGGACAGCTCGCCGCGCAGTGCCCGGTCGTACAACCGATCGAACAGTGCGGGCACGTCGGCGCCGTGTAGCGCGCAGGCGGTCTCGCGCTCGCACCAGGACACGAACTCCGCGAACGCGTCTCGGCCGCCGCGTGCCTCGGTGGCGAGGAAATCGGGCCCGGCGAGGCTGTGATCATCGATGCTGTCGAGCACCATCGCACGCACGCGCTCGGGGAACAGTTCGAGATAGGCCTGTCCCGACATGGTTCCGTAAGACCGGCCGTACAAGCTGACGGTCTTGTCGCCCAGCGCATTGCGCAGCGCGTCGACGTCTCTCGCGACGCTCGCGCTGTCGAGATGGTCGAACAACGGCCCGGTGTACTCCCGGCAGCTGTCCACGAGTTGCTTTGTGTACGTGGCCACTTCGGTCAGGCGGCCACCGGCATCGGGTACCAGATTCGGCCGCGTCGAGGCGAGACCGGCATCGCAGCGCAGCGGGTGGCTGCGCCGCACGCCGCGCGGATCGAAGCTGACGATGTCGAACCGGGTTCGCAGCGCAGGGGAGAAGCGGTCACCGTGCAGCAACTCGTCCACTCCGGAGGTGCCGGGGCCGCCGGGCAGCGAGATCAGGGTGCCGATCCGGCCGGGGTCGTGGGTTCGCTTCCGCGCCACGGCCATATCGATGGTTGGTCCGCTCGGCTGCGACCAGTCGATCGGTACGGCGACGGCCGCGCATTCGACTTCGGCATTCTCGGCGCACGGCCGCCAATCCGGACTCGGCGCCCGGGTATCGGCGGTAGTGCACGCGGTCAGCCCGGCCGTGACGCTCAGCAGGGCCAGGACGACCGGAATGACGCTTCGGCGCAATCGCATGGGCGGAGCATGGCGGTCCGGGTCACGCTCCGGCATCACCGCGCGGAGGGATTCCGGTCTCGCTCTCGGGTAGGGGTGCCGGTCCGAGCGTTCCGCGGCACCAGCCCATCTCGGGGCTTACCAACCTGCCTACTGAGTTGGGGCTCTGGCGGGCAGGTGCCTCGTGACGCTCACTGGACCTCGTCGACAGCGACCGGCCGGTGTTCGCGGCGGGACAGCTCGCAGGCTTCCGCGATATAGAAGGCCTCCAGGGCTTCTCGCGGGCCGCACGGGTTTTCGGCCCGCCCGCGCACGACATCGGTGAAGACCGACAGCTCCTCGGCGTAGGCGCGGCGGAAACGGTCCATGAAGCCGGGATAGGTGGGGAATGGCGATGCGGGGTGGTCCGGCTCCACCGAGCGCAGGGGGACCCGTTCGTCCAGTCCCACAACGGCATTGCCGCGTGAGCCCAGCGCCTCGAGTCGTACGTCGTAGCCGGCGCCGTTGTAGCGGCCCAGCGAAACCGTCGCCAGCGCACCGTCGTCCAGCCGCATCAGGACCGCGGCGGTGTCCACGTCGCCGGCGTCGGCGAAGAAACGCTCGCCCCGGTTGGCGCCGAGTACGAACACCTCGCGCACCTCGCGCCCGGTGACCCACCGGATGATGTCGAAATCGTGGACGCCGCAGTCCCGGAACAGGCCGCCGGAGCGCGGAATATAGTGCGCCGGAGGCGGTGCCGGATCGAGGGTGGTGGCGCGCAGAGTATGCAGCCAGCCCAGTTCGCCGGACGCGACGGCGGCGCGGGCGGCGGTGTACCCGGCATCGAATCGGCGCTGGAACCCGATCTGCACGGGAACGGCGGACTGCTCGACGCGCCGGATGACCTCGAGCGTGCCCGCGATGTCGGCGGCGAGCGGTTTCTCACAGAACACCGGAATGCCGCGGTCGACCGCCGCGACGACGAGTTCGGGGTGCGAGTCGGTCGCGGTGGCGATCACCAGCCCGGCGATATCCGAACCGAGGAGGGTGTCGATGTCGGGGGCGAATTCGGCGCCGAGTTTGGTGGCAGTGGCCCGTGCGCGTTCGGTGTCGGCGTCGGCGACGACCACCTCGGCCACCGCGGGCAGGGCTTTCAGGATTTCGGCGTGCGCGCTGCCGATGCGGCCCGTGCCGGCGAGGCCCAACCTGAAGGTCATGACGAACTCCTGTCGGTGAAACATCGGTGGACGGTGGATGATTCGAGCCGCGCCGCGATCCGGATCGGGACCGATCTCAGTCTCTGGGTGGGGCCGTCGTCGCGCGGACGACCAGCGACGGCTGCACGCGTGTGCGCACCGCGGCGGTGCGATCACCGCGCAGCCGTTCGATCAGCGCCGCCATGGCGAGGCGGCCGATCTCGACGCGGGGCTGGTCGATGGTGGTCAAGGAGACGTGGTGCAGGGCGGCCAGGGACGAATTGTCGTAGCCGACAAGCGAAACATCCTGCGGGACTTTCAATCCCGCCTCCTCCAGCGCGGACATCGCACCGACGGCGTTGAAGTCGTTGCCACACAGCAGGGCGGTGGGAAAGTTGCTGGGGGAGAACAGATTCAGCAGCTTGCGTACGGCCGCCACACCGGCCGCGTCGGTGTGCTCGCTCGACAGCACCATCGGCTCCAGGCCGTGGCGCTCCATGGCGGCCAGGTAACCGCGCCGCCGCGGCGCCGCGGTGAACGCCGCGCCGCCGTCGAAGTGCACGATTCGCCGATGTCCCAGCGACACCAGATGATCCACGGCCAGCCCCGCGCCGGTCGCGCCGTCGTCGTTGACGGTGTCGATGCCGGGGACCATCGAACTGCGCGACACCAGCACCATCGGATAGCGCCGGGCAGCGTCCCGGATGGCCGCCGCGGGCAGCACCGGTGAGAGCAGGACGATCCCGCCGGGACGGAAGGACTGCAGGCTGTCCAGGGCGGTGCGCTCGCGAGATGCGTTGCGGCACCCCGTGTTCAGGATCAGCTCCAGACCCGCCTGCTGGGCCGCGGCATCCATTCCCTCCACCACGTCGGCGAAGAACGCGTTGCGTAGATCCGAGACCAGGACGCCGACGATGTTGGAGGTGCGGCTGGCCAGCGATCGCGCCATGGCGTGCGGCTGATAGCCGAGTTCCTCGGCCGCGCGCAGCACCGCGCGCCGCCGATGCTCGCTCACCTTCGACGACCCGCGCATGACCAGCGACACCAGCGCGCGGGAGACGCCCGCCTCGGCGGCGACATCCTCCATCGTGGGTCGGGTCATCGTGGTCTCCCTGGCCATCGAACGCGGCGGGTCACGCCGCGTGCGGTGCACGTTACAGCGTCCGCACAAGGCAGGCAATAGAGCGCTCCAACGCGGAATTTCCGAGGTTTGCGGCAGCCGTGTGACTACCGTGGACGCCATATATATGCAGGTGGAGACGCTAAATCCGCAGTTGAGCGAGCCTTGACACAAGAGTGATTCAGGTTACATAGTTGGAGCGCTCCAACGGACGGAGTGCACCCCGACAGGCCGGAGAAGTCTCATGACCGAACCGCTGTATCCGCTGCGAATCGCCGCCGCGCCGATTTCCTGGGGCGTATGCGAAGTCCCCGGCTGGGGTCACGTGCTGGACGCGGGCACCGTGCTGTCGGAAATGACGGCGCTGGGCATCACGGCCACCGAATTCGGCCCGCCCGGGTACCTGCCGGGCCGCCCGGCCGCCGTGCGCGAACTGCTCGATCCCTACGGGATCAGTGCGATCGGCGGCTTCCTCGCGCTGCCGCTGCACCGATCCACCGGCCACGCCCTCACCGCCGCCGCAGCCGCGGCCGCCCGCTTCGCCGCCACGGGGGCCGAGGTCCTGGTGCTGGCGGCCGCGACCGGCACGAACGGCTACGACGCCCGGCCGCCGCTCGGCGCTCACGAGTGGCGCACCCTCATCGATACGGCGGCGACCATCCGCGACATCGCCGCCGAACGCGGCCTGCGCACCGTGCTGCACCCACACGTGGGCACGCACGTGGAGACCGAGGCCGAGGTGGACCGTTTCCTCGCCGACTCGGACCTGGATCTCTGTCTCGACACCGGTCACCTGCTGGTCGGCGGCGTCGACCCGGTGCGGTTGGCCCGCCGCCACGCCGATCGCATCGGGCACATTCACCTCAAGGATGTCCGAAGCGCGCTCGCCCACGAGATACGCAGCGGAACAATGGATTACAGCCAGGCCGTGCGACGGGGTCTGTACGCCCCGCTGGGAGAGGGGGATGTCGATATCGAGGCCCTGGTTCGGTGCGTTCGCGAGGCGGGCTACCGGGGCTGGTACGTGATCGAACAGGACACGGCGCTGACACCGGGCGATACCGCGGCCGTCCCGAGCCGCGACACCGCCCGCAGCCTGCGCTATCTCGCGGAACTCGGCGCCGCCCCGCAGGCGGCGCGAATCTAGGTTGGGACCATGACGACGAAGTCTCGACCGCCCCGCGGCAGGTACGGCCGGTGGCGAGTGCTGCCGTGGTTGGCCGCCGGGGTGCTGCTGGCCGCCTGTAGCGGGCCGGGCGCCGACGCGCCGGTCTCCCACACCCGGGCGCCGGTGGCCGCCGGCACCCTCGAATCCGTCGCGGTGGTCTCGCACGGCACGCCCGGCGACGCCTTCTGGAACGTGGTGAAGAACGGTGCCGAGGCCGCGGGCAAGGATCTGGGCGTCCGCGTCGAATACAACTCCGCGGGCGATCCCGGCGAGCAGGCGAAGCTGGTCGACAACGCGATCGCGCAGGGTGTCGACGGCCTGGTGGTGTCGATGGCGAACCCGCAGGCGCTGGGGCCGTCCGTCGAACGTGCTGTGGCGGCGGGCATTCCGGTGGTAACCATCAACTCCGGGGAGGCCGAGAGCGTGAAGCTCGGCGCCATCGGCCACGTCGGTCAGAGCGAGCGGGCGGCCGGCGAGGCGGCCGGGCGGCGACTGCGGGAGGCCGGGAAGTCCAAGCTGCTCTGCGTGATCCACGAGGCCGGTAATGTGAGCGCCGCCGAGCGCTGCGGTGGCGCCATCCAGGGCTTCGGCAATGCCGCGACGCTGCAGGTCGACATCAACAATCCGACCGACGCGCAGGCCCGGATCAAGGGCGCGTTGGAGGCGGACCGGTCCCTCGACGCGGTACTCACGCTGAATTCGCAGATCGCCGCCCGCGCCGTCGCGGCCGCGGGCGAGTCGCGCTCGAGCGCCACGGTCGCCACTTTCGACCTGAATCCCGAAGCGGTGGAGGCGATCCGGGCCGGCACGCTGCTGTTCGCCGTGGACCAGCAGCAGTACGAGCAGGGTTATCTGCCGGTGGTGATGCTGCGTCTGTACCGCACCAACCTCAACGCGGTCGGCGGCGGCCGCCCGGTCCAGACCGGGCCGGCATTCGTCGACTCCGGCAATGTCGACGCCATCGCCGAGCTGGTGGCGCAGGGCACCCGCTGAGGACAGGAGTGGACGAGATGAGTGTTGCCACAACCGGTTCGGACGTGAGCCCGGCCGAGGATCGGCGCGCCACGCTGCTCGAGCGGATCGTCGTCCGGCCGGAGATCGGCGCCGCACTGGGCGCGATGCTGGTGTTCGCGTTCTTCTCGGTGATCACCGAGAAGTTCCTCAGTCCGCTCGGCGTCGCCACCTGGCTCGACGACGCCTCCACGCTCGGCATCATGGCGGTCGCCGTGGCGCTGCTGATGATCGGCGGCGAGTTCGACCTCTCGGCGGGCGTGATGACCGCCTCGACCGCCCTGGTCACGGCGCTGCTCGCGGTCGAGGCGGGCTGGAACGTGTGGCCGGCGCTGCTGGTGTCGCTGCTGTTCGCGCTGGCGGTCGGCGCGCTCAACGGCTGGCTGGTGATGCGCACGGGGCTGCCGAGCTTCATCGTCACCCTCGGCACCTTCCTGGCCTTGCAGGGTGTCAACCTCGGTGTCACCCGGTTGGTGACCGGCACGGTGCAGGTGTCGGGCATGCGATCCGCGTCCGGATACTCCTCGGCCGGTTGGGTTTTCGCCTCGACCACCGATATCGGCGAGGCGCGGATCCAGGCGTCGGTGGTGTGGTGGGTCCTGCTCACCGCGCTGGCCGCGCTGGTGCTGGTGCGCACCCGGTTCGGCAACTGGATCTTCGCCGTCGGCGGCGCCCCGGCCAGTGCCCGCGCCGTCGGGGTGCCCGCGGTGCGGACGAAGATCATCCTGTTCATGACCACCGCGTTCGCGGGCTGGGTGGTCGGATCCTGCAACATCCTGCGGTTCGCCAGCGTGCAGGCCAATCAGGGCGTGGGCCTGGAGTTCCAGTACATCATCGCCGCGGTGGTCGGGGGCTGTCTGCTCACCGGCGGTTTCGGGTCGGTGATCGGCGCGGCCATCGGCGCCCTGATCTTCGGTATGGCACGCCAGGGCATCGTCTTCGCGCGCTGGGACAGCGACTGGTTCATGTTGTTCCTCGGCGTGCTGCTGCTGTCGGCCGTCCTGGTCAACAACGCGTTCAAGAAGCGGGCGGAAAGGGTACGGCGATGACGGCGCCACTGATCGAAACCCTCGGTGTCGGAAAGAGTTACGGCGGCGTGGTGGCGCTGCGGGACGTGTCGACCGTGGTCGAGGCGGGCCGGGTCACCTGCGTCCTCGGCGACAACGGCGCGGGCAAGTCGACATTGATCAAGATCCTCGCGGGTGTGCACCGGCACGACACCGGCGAACTGCGCGTCGAGGGCAAGCCGACCGTATTCGGCTCCCCGCGCGCGGCCTTGGACGCCGGGATCGCCACCGTCTACCAGGATCTGGCGGTGGTGCCGCTGATGAGCGTGTGGCGCAACTTCGTACTCGGCTCCGAACCGACCGTCGGCCTCGGCCCGTTCCGCGTACTCGATCGGCGCAAGAGCACGGAGGTCACCCGGAAAGCGCTGTCGGACATGGGTATCGACCTGCACGACCTGGAGCAGCCGGTCGGCACGCTGTCCGGCGGGCAGCGCCAGTGCATCGCCATCGCGCGTGCCGTGCACTACGGCGCGAAGGTGCTGATCCTCGACGAGCCGACCGCCGCGCTGGGCGTCAAACAGTCCGGCGTCGTGCTGCGCTATGTCGTGCAAGCCCGCGACCGGGGCCTGGGAGTCGTTCTCATCACCCACAATCCGCACCACGCCTATCCGGTGGGCGACCGATTCCTGCTGCTCGAGCGGGGTTCGGTGCTCGGCTCCTATGAAAAGTCCGAGATCGACCTGCCCGAACTGACGCGGCAGATGGCCGGTGGCGCGGAACTGGAAGCGCTGCAACACGAATTGGAGCGGATGGCGCCGTGAACGACTCCCCGCAACCGCCGCCGCTGGAGGCACTGACCGTCGGCCGCGTCGGCGTGGACCTGTATCCGCAGCAGAGCGGCGTGCCGCTCGCCGAGGTGCGGACGTTCGCGAAGTTCCTCGGCGGCACCGCGACCAACGTGGCCGTCGCCGCCGCCCGGCTGGGCCGCCGCAGCGCGGTGCTGACCAAGGTCGGGCCGGACGGTTTCGGGGACTTCGTGCGCACGGCGCTCACCGAATTCGGCGTCTCCGCCCGGTACGTGTCGACCGCGCCGCAATTGCAGACCCCGGTGGTGTTCTGCGAACTGAACCCGCCGTCCGATCCGCCGCTGCTGTTCTATCGATCGCCGATCGCGCCCGACCTGACCCTCACCCTCGGCGACGTGCCCTGGGAAGTGGTGGAAACCGTTCCGCTGCTGTGGGTTACGGGAACGGGCGTCAGCGCGGAGCCAGGCCGTTCGACCCAGCGCGCGATAGTGGAGCGGCGCGGGCGATTCGGCCGCACCGTGCTGGATCTGGATTACCGGCCGATGTTCTGGCCCGACATCCCCACCGCGCGCCGCGAGATCGGCTGGATGCTCGATCACGTCGACGTGGTCGTCGGTAACCGGACCGAGGCGGAGGTGGCCGTCGGCAGTGCCGATCCCGACGAGGCGGCCGACCGGTTGCTCGCTCGCGGGGTGCGGCTCGCCCTGATCAAATGCGGCGCCGAGGGAGTGCTGGCCGCCACCGAGTCGGGCCGCTGGACGGTCCCGGCCTGCGCGGTGGAGGTGGTGTGCGGGCTCGGCGCGGGCGACGGGTTCGGCGGCGCGCTCGTGCACGGACTGCTGTCGGGCTGGGAGCCCCACCGCGTCGCTACCTACGCGAATGCGGCAGGGGCGCTGGTGGCTTCGCGGCTGGCGTGTGCCGACGCCATGCCCACCGCGGCGGAGATCGAGGCCATGCTGTGTGTATGAGAGCGTGGATCGGCTGAGAGGTGTCGCAATGAGACTGACCACCGCGCAGGCCTTGGTCGCCTGGCTGATCGCCCAGCATTCGGAGACCCTCGACGGCCGCGAAGTCCCGTTGTTCCCAGCGGTTTTCGCCATCTTCGGGCACGGCAATGTGCTCGGGCTCGGCACCGCGCTGGAGGAGCGGCGCGATGTGATTCCGGTATGGCGCGGCCACACCGAGCAGGGCATGGCTCTGGCCGCGATCGGGCTGGCGAAGGCGACGCATCGTCGGCAGGTGGGGGTGGCGACCTCGTCGGTCGGTCCGGGCGCGTTGAACATGGTGACGGCGGCGGGGGTGGCGCATGCGAACCGCCTTCCGCTGCTGCTGCTTCCGGGCGATACCTTCGTCGGCCGTGCGCCCGATCCGGTGTTGCAGCAGGTGGAGAATTTCGGCGACGCGACAGCGACCGTGAACGACGCCTTCCGTGCGGTCAGCCGGTATTTCGACCGCATCACCCGTCCGGAGCAGCTGATCGCCACGCTGCCCCAGGTGGCCCGCGTACTGACCGACCCGGCCGAAGTGGGCCCGGCGACCCTCGCGTTGCCGCAGGACGTCCAGGCCGAGAGCTACGACTTCCCCGACGAACTGTTCCGCCCGGTCGTCCATCCGCCGCGCCGGGCGAGGCCGGACCGCGGCGAACTCGCCCGGGCCGCGCGGGCATTGGCGGCGGCCCAGCGGCCGCTGCTGGTGCTGGGCGGCGGCGTCCGGTACTCCGGCGCCGGGCGGCGTGCGGTGGAATTCGCTCAGCGGCATGGCATTCCGATAGCGGAGACCACCGCGGGGCGCACGCTGGTGCCGCACGCCCATCCGCTGTACGCGGGCCCGCTCGGCATCACCGGCTCGGCCTCGGCGAATGTCGTTGCGGACGAGGCGGACCTGGTGCTGGCCGTGGGCACCCGCCTCCAGGACTTCACCACGGCCTCCTGGACGGTCTTCGCTCCCGGCGCGCAGCTGATCAGCATCAATGTCGCGGCCTTCGACGCGGTCAAGCACGGCGCGCTCGCCGTGGTCGGCGATGCGGGCGCCGCCCTGGAAGACCTTGCCCCACAGCTGATCGGGTGGCGGGTCGATCGCGCGTGGAGCGCCCGAGCGGCCGCGGTGCGTGCCGAATGGGACGGCTACATAGATACGCTGCGCGAACCGGCGGACGGCCGGCCCAGCTACGCCCAGATCGTCGGCGCCGTCAACGATCTCAGCGAACCCGCCGACTACGTCATGACCGCGTCGGGCGGCCTCCCCGGAGAACTCGTCGGCGGCTGGCGGGCGGTGGGCGGCGAACCGACCATGGACGTCGAATACGGCTTCTCCTGCATGGGTTACGAACTCGCGGGCGCCTGGGGCGCGGCCATGGCGCACCGGCGCGGGCTGGTGACCACGCTGCTCGGCGACGGCTCCTACCTGATGCTCAACTCGGAGCTGTTCTCGGCGGCCTTCGCCGGTCATCCGCTGGTGGCCGTGGTGTGTGACAACGACGGCTACGCGGTGATCGCACGGCTACAGGAAGGCCAGGGCGGCAACGCATTCAACAATCTCTACCGCGAGTGCCGCTCCAATCACGCCACACCGCCCCGGGTGGATTTCGCCGCCCACGCCCGATCGATGGGCTGTGCCGTCTTCACCGCCACCGACGTGGCGGAGTTCCGCACCGCCTACACCGAGGCCCGCGCCGCGGCACTCGCCGAATCCCGGCCCGCGGTGGTCGTCGTGCGCACCCAGCCGTCGCAGTGGACCGAAACCGGGGCCTGGTGGGAAGTCGGTGTGCCGGAACATCTTTCCGGCCGCACCGCATACGACGAGGCCAAGCCGCGGCAAGTGCGATATCTGTGAGAAAGGCCGGTGGCTGATCAGTCGGCCACCTTCGTGAATCGGACGTGGGTGACGCGCTCCGACGACACCAGCTCGCTGCATTCATAGCCGGGCAGCGTCCCGAGATCGTCGAAGATCCGCTCGCCCCCACCCAGCAGGATCGGCACCACCGCGAGGTGGAGCATGTCGACCAGCCCCGCGCGCAGGAACTGCCGCACGGTCGCCGCCCCGCCGCCGAGCCGCACGTCCTTGCCGCCCGCGGCCTCGAAGGCTCGGTCCAACACCGCCCGCGGGGTGTCGTTCACGAAGTGGAAGGTCGTGCCTCCGGCCATCTCGAACGACGGCCGGGAATGGTGGGTCAGCACGAAGACATCGTGGTGATAGGGCGGGTTCGGGCCCCACCAGCCGGTCCAGGAGTGATCCGGCCATTCGCCGCGCACGGGCCCGAACATGTTGCGGCCCATGATGGTCGCGCCGATATTGACCTCACCGGCCAGGCCGAAGTCGTTGTCGACACCGGTTTCGCCACCCGGCTCGCCGGTCATCTCGCGGCCGAATCGGGTGGCGAAGATCCACTCGTGCAGTCGTTCACCGTCGATTCCGAGCGGATTCTCCGAACCCTGATCGGGTCCGGCGAGGTAGCCGTCCAGGGAGATCGACAGGTTGTGGGCGCGCAGCTGAGGCATGACAGGTCCTTCAAAAGTGGTTGTGATTTGCAATCGGTAGGGACGATAACGCATGCGGTTGTAGAGTGCAATCAGTTGGTCGAAGCGGAGGTGAGTGATCGTGCAAGCGCGTTCGGGATGTCCTATCAACGCCACGATCGAGGTGATCGGTGACAAGTGGACGATGCTGGTGCTGCGGGACGTCATGTTCGGCAATCGGCGGCACTTCCGCGAGCTGCTGGCCGGATCCGAGGAGGGCATCGCCTCCAACATCCTCTCCGACCGGCTCAAGCGCTTGGTCGCCGCCGGGCTGCTCAGCAGGGAGGACACCCGCCCGGGGCAGAAGGCCGAATACCGCCTGACCGAGGCGGCCATCCAGTTGGTGCCCGTGATGGCGCAGCTGGGCAGTTGGGGGTTGCGGCACCGCCCGACCACCCAGCGCCTGCGGGTGCGCGCGGAACTGCTGGAGGACGGCGGCCCCGCGCTGTGGGAGGAGTTCATGGACGAATTGCGGGAGTCGCACCTCGGCATCCCGCGTCCCGCCGACGCCGGACCGGCGCCGTCGGAGCGACTGCGCGCCGCCTACGAACGGGCCGTCGCGGAGGGCTGACAGCGCGCCGCCGACGGCGCGCCGGGCCCGTGTGGACCTTCGCGGGGGACCTCGTTATCGTCTGCCTGGCTCGAGGCGAGAAGGTACGAGAGATGGCGCACGGCACGGTCAAGTGGTTCGACAGCAAGAAGGGGTTCGGTTTCATTACCGCCGACGACGGCGGACCGGACGTCTTCGTCGACTACGCCGAGGTCGAGGGCGTCGGCTTCCGTTCCCTCGTGGAGGGGCAGCGGGTGCAGTTCGAGATTCGCCGCGCGAAGGCCGGGCCCGAGGCCAGGGGCGTGCGGGTACTGCGCGACCGTTAGATGTGTCCTGCCGCACATTTTCTTCGATTCTGTCGCTCGAGTCACTTTTCAGCAAATCCGGATAACGCGTGTTTAACTCGGTCGTATATACCGGTTGTCAGCCAGTTGGACTGAGTTTTACGAAGGAGAGTCAATTTCATGATCCCCGTTATCATCGACACCGGTAGCGCCGCCCTGAACGGCCTCTTCAGCACCTTCGGTGCCGCCTTCCACGGTCTGGTCGACACCCTGTGGACCGGCTCGTTCGGGGGCTGACCTCGTACGATGGTCGTAGTGAACGACCTTGGGCCCGGCCCCGGACGACAACCGTCCGGGGCCGGGCCATTTTTCGCCTTCGGCGGCTGCCGATGCCCGGTGGCATGGCTCGCACAGCTATCACAGGGCGATAACATCGGCGCGCTCCAGGAAAAACGAATAATCATGCGGCGCAGCCGCAACCACCCCTCGCACGCGCGCGCGGTGGCGAGTATGCCGCCCGGCATGGCAATGTGGACGGGTGAGACCGGGTCGGCCGTGTGGTTGGTCGCCTGGCTCGTCTACAGAAGGTACGAAATGGCGCAAGGCGTAGTTAAGTGGTTCAACAGCGAGAAGGGCTTCGGGTTCATCGCACAGGACAACGGGGGGCCCGATGTCTTCGTGCATTACTCGGCGGTCTCCGGGTCGGGCTTCCGCTCGCTCGATGAAGGTCAGCGCGTGGAGTTCGAGGTCGGCCAGGGCCAGAAGGGCCCGCAGGCCCAGGACGTCCGCGTGATCTGATCCCGCGACTTGCCGAGGGGCCCCCCGCCGGGGACCGTGCGGGGCCCCGCGCGCGGTCGGGGTACGG
>NZ_JARWOP010000100.1 GCF_029868745.1 Nocardia wallacei
TTGATGGTCGACCGGGATGTCCAGCATCGCGCCTCACACTTCGTCCCGCGACAACGGGCAGGACAGGCAGCGCGGACCACCGCGCCCGGAGCCGAGCTCGGATCCGGGAATGGTCAGCACCTCGATACCCGCGTCCGCCACGCGCTGGCCGCGTCCCAGGGCGGCCGCGGCGGCGACCGCGAACCGGTCGCCCGCGCCGCAGGTGTCCGCGCCCGACGCCACGCGCAGCGCGTACGGGACGGGTGTGGTCAGCGTCGTGTCGGTGCCCCGGTCGTAGCAGACCGCACCCTCCGGTCCGAGGGTGACGGCCACGGCGTCCGCGCCCCACCGCATCGCCAGGAGACGGGCGCGGGCGCCGTCGTTCTCCTGGTCGGGCGCCAGACCGGCCGCCTCGCTGTGATTGGGAGTGACCAGCCGTACGCCGGGCACGGGCTCCGCGCCGCGCGGATGCGGGTCCCAGACGACGGGAACGCGGGTGGCCGCGTCGGCGAGCAACTCGCGCAACTCGGGATTCGCCGCCACGCCGCGGCCATAGTCGGCGACCAGCACAGCGCTGGAATTCCTTAGCGCCCATCGGATTTCGTCGGTGAGCGGCAGGGTATCGGCATGTCCGTCGCCGGAGTCGATGCGCACGATGGACTGGCCGTCGGCGCGTGCCCTGGTCTTGCACACGGTGTCGCCGACCAGCGGCAGCGCCAGCACGGTGACGTGCGGGGCCAGCAGGTCGCGCAACCGGTCGGCGGCCGCGTCCGCGCCCAGCGCGGTGATCAGCACGACGCGGTCCACGTCGTCGCGGTGCGCGAGAATCGCGGCCAGCCCCGCACCGCCCGGCCGTTCGGACCGGTGCGCCTCGTCCAGCACCGGGACCGGCGCCTCGGGGCACAGCCGCCGGGCCGTGCCGTCGATATCGACATCCAGCAGGGTGTCGCCGACGATCACCAGCGGTCGGCCCGGGCTCACGATGTCACCGCCAGGGCCGTGTCGAGCGCGTCGCACAGCGAGTGAATGAGCACCAGGTGCATTTCCTGGACCGTGGCGACGCTGGGCGCGTCGACGGCGATGGCGTCGTCGCACAGCGACGACAGCGGGTTAGGCGCGGGGCCGGTCACCGCCCAGGTGATCACGCCCGCGTCGGCCGCGGCCTTGGCGGCGGCGACCACCGCGGGACTGGTGCCGCTGGTGGAGAACAACATCAGCACGTCGCCCGGGCGGCCGTGCGCGACGACCTGGCGGGCGTAGAGCTGTTCGGCGCCGTAGTCGTTGACGATCGCCGTGCCCGCCGAGGTGTCGGCGTGCAGGGCGATGGCCGACAGCGGCCGGCGTTCGTCGCGGAATCTGCCGACCAGTTCGCCCGTCAGGTGCTGGGCCTCCGCGGCGCTGCCGCCGTGCCCGCAGGCGAGCAGCCGCCCGTCGTTGGCGTAGATGTCGGCGAGCTGCTCGCCCCAGCGCCGCACCCGCGGCGCCACGTGCGCGTTGTCCTCCAGCGCGGCGCCGAGCGAGGCGAAATGGGCGCGAATCGAGTCGGCGGGCCTGCCGCCGCCGGTGGTGTCGGGCGGGTTTCCGGATTCGGTCATGGCGTCCTGTCCTTTCCTCGGATGCGCGTCAATCGGCTGACGGCGGAGACGATTTCGTCATCGGTGATGCCGTCGAGGCAGGGGTGACCGGGAACGGGGCAGATCCGGGCGCGGCTGCTCGCGCAGGGTGCGTGCTGGTCGCCGAGCAGCATGTGCGCGACGCCGTAGGGCGCCCAGCGGCGCGCCGGTACGACGGGCGCGAACAGCGACACCACCGGCGTCCCGACCGCGGCCGCGACATGCGCGGGACCGGTGTTGGGCGCGACCACGACGCTCGCCTGCCGCATCACCGCCGCGAGGGTCGCGAAATCGGTCTTGCCGCCGAGGTCGGTGGCGTCCGTGCCCGCGACCTCGGCGGTGAGTTCCCGCTCCGACGGCGCGCCGGTGACCAGGACGCGGTGCCCGGCGGCCACCAGCGCGGCCACGGCCGACCGGCTCCGCGCGGCCGACATCCGCCGGGCGGGCACCGCCGCGCCCGGATGCAGCACCACATAGCCCGGCTCGCCCGCCAGCCCGCGAATGTCGGGCAGGGCCTGGCGAATTCGCAGTCGTCCGTCGTCGTCCGGGTCGAGGGTGAACCCCGCGGCCGCGGCGAGTGACAGCGCGCGCTCGGGCTCCGGGATGTCGTCGTCGACGAGATGGCGCACGTCCAGCAGCGAGCCCGGATAGTCCACGCTGATCGCGGAGATGCGCCGCACCCCGGCCATCCGCAGGACCAGCGCCAGCGGCAGCGGGGACTGGTGGAAGGAGGTGAACACCACCGCTTCGTCGATACCCAGCCCGCGTAGCCGGTCGATCAGAGCCGTGATCGCCTCGTTGGTCAGTTCCGGCGGCTCCAGATCCACCCAGGGCGCGTGATATTCGACGATGTCCGCCACGCCCGGCAGCAGTTCGGCCGCTGCCCGCCCGCGTGGTCCGCACAGGAACGTGACCTGCCCCGCGCGGCGGGCGAGCGCGCGCACCGCCGGTCCGCACAGCAGCACGTCTCCGGCGCTGTCCAGCCGCGCCGCCAGCACCCGCCCGGGCCTCATCGCGCACCCGCCAGCGCCAATTCCACGGCCGATTCCAGATCGGGGGCGACCAGCGCGGCCGACTTGGCCCGAATGATCTCCTCCGGCAACGTCTTCGCCGTCGGCACCAGGATGGCCCGGGCGCCCGCGGCGAGCGCCGCCTCGACATCCGCGCCGATGTCGCCGACGACCACGCACCGCTGCGGCGGCACGCCGAGCGCAGCGGCCGCCGCGGTCACCAGGCCGGGTTTCGGCTTGCGGCAGGCACAGTCGTCGTCGGCGTGATGCGGGCAGAACTGCCAGGTGTCGAACGGGCCGAGAAGTTCCTCCACCCGATCCATCACCGCCCGTAGCTGTTCCGGCGAGATCAGCGCCCGCGCGACGCCGGACTGGTTGCTCACGATGCCGAGACGAACACCGGTCGCGCGCAGCCGGTCCAGTACCTGCCGCGACCGCGGAACCGGTTGCACGAGTGCGGGATCCGACAGATAGGGCACGTCGACGATGAGGGTGTCGTCGCGGTCGAACAGCAGCGCCAGCGGCGGCGCCGCGACCGGCCGCGGGCGCCGCGCCCGGCGCGCGACCTGCCATTCGCCGCGCAGCCGATGCCAGCAGGCGGCGGGCGGGATCAGCACACTGGTGACCATCATGGCGGTGATCTCGGGCCGGGTGCGGGGCCCGGCGGCGATCCGCCGCGCGGCGAATTCCGTTGTGCCCGTGAGCCACAGCGCGGCGGCCGCGGCGGCCGGTCCGCGCCGGCGGAGCAGCGTGCAGGCCACCGCCGCCAGCCCGGCCGCGGTGACGGCCGCGTGCCGGCGCAGTCGGCCGCCGACCTCGCCGATCTGCTGCCGCCAGGTCGGGCCGAACTTGTTGCGTAGCAGCGCGTTATCGGCATTGCCCGCCTGCGCGCGCAGCGACGACAGCAGCGATCCGGACGCGGGCGGGTGGGTGGTGACGCGGGTTCCGCCCGCGATGTGCCTGCCGGTCCGCACGATGCGCAGCGCGAGATCCGAATCCTCGCGGTAGGCCCGCCGGAACCGCTCGTCGAAGCCGCCGACCTCGGCGAGCACCGCCCGGCGATACGCCATGTCCGCGGTGATCCAGCGCGAGGTGGCCAGCGCCGCGGTGCCGCGTTCGGCGTCGGTGGGCAACCGCCCGGCGGGCAGCGGCACCCAGATCCGGGCCTGCGATCCGGCGGCGTCGGGAGGCAACCGCGTCAGGTCGTCGGCCAGGCGCGCGCGCCACTCGGTCGAAGGCACCACGTCGTCGTCGAGGAATACGATCCATTCCGAGTGCGCCGACCGCCAGCCGACATTGCGGGCGGCGGCCGGACCGCGCCCGCCGGACCGCACGACCCGCAGCGGAATGCTCATGTCCGGCAACGGGAGTGGCGCGTCGGGCCGGGCCGCGTCCGGCGGCCGGTCGTCCACGACGACGATCTCCGCGGGCGGTATGCCCTGCGACCGGTCGACGGCGCGGAGCACCGCCGTCAGTCCCGCGCGCCCGATGGTGGGGACCACGATCGTGTAATCCAGTGCTGCGTCGGACATGCGCTACCGCCGAACCACGAACGGGCCGATGGCGAGCAGGTCGATCGGCGCGGAGCCGAAGCACTCCAGCGCGTCGCGCGGGGAATCGACCATCGGACGGCCCGCGGTGTTGAGGCTGGTGTTCACCACGACGGGCAGCCCGGTCCGCTCACCGAACCGGCCGATGGTGTCGGCGAGCACCGGATGGTCGGCCCGGTCGACGGTCTGGATGCGGGCCGTGCCGTCGACGTGCGTCACGGCCGGTAGCCGCTCCCGCCACGCGGGGTCGACGTCGTGCACGAACAGCATGTACGGGCTGGGTAGCGGTCCGCGCCCGAAGATCTCGGCCGCCCGCTCGGCGAGCACCATCGGCGCGACCGGCCGGAACTGCTCCCGGCCCTTGACGGCGTTGAGCCGCTCCAGATTCGCGGCGTAGCCCGGATGCGCGAGCAGCGAGCGGTATCCGAGCGCCCGCGGCCCGAATTCGGCCCGGCCTTGGAACCACGCGACGATGTCGTTGCGGGCCAGCGCTTCCGCGACCGTGGCCGCGAGGTCGTCGGGCCGCTCGTAGCGAATGTGGGCCTCGCGCAACGTGTGTTCGATCTCGGCGTCGGAGAAGCCGCGGCCGAGCGCGGCGGTGGTCATCGGGTCGAGCGTCTCGCCCGCCTCGGCGGCGATGGTCAGCGCCGCGCCCAAGGCCGTGCCCGCGTCGCCGGCGGCGGGCTGGACCCAGATGTCGTCGAACGGCCCGCCGTCGTACAGCGCCGTATTGGCGACGCAGTTGAGCGCGATGCCGCCCGCGAGCGTGAGCTTGTCCGCCGACGTGGCCGAGTGCAGCCAGCCGCACAGCTCCAGCAGGACCTCCTGCAGGCGCAGCTGCACCGACGCCGCGAGGTCGGCGTGCTCGGGCCGCATCGGTTCGTCCGGCGTTCGCCGCGGCGCGAAGGAATCCCAGTCGATCGGCTCGGTGCGGAAGCCGCCGTCGCCGGTGCTGAACACCTTGTCGCGCAACGTATCCAGGAAGCGCGGCCGGCCGTACGACGCCAGCGCCATCACCTTGTACTCGTCGCTGGATCGCGCGAAGCCGAGATGGGTGGTCAGATCCTCGTACATCAGGCCGAGCGAATGCGGCAGCGACTGGGTGGCCAGCACGTCGAGCTTGCCGTCCCGGTATTCGCCCGCCAGCATCGAGGTCGACTCGCCGCGGCCGTCCAGGGTCAGCACCGCGGCGTCACCGAACGGCGCGGCCAGCCCGCAGGACGCCGCGTGCGCGACGTGGTGCCGCACGAAGCGCACCTTCTCCGGGTCGAGTCCGGGCAGTGCCGTCGCGAGGAAGTGCGGCGCGCGTTCGGCGTACTGGGTGCGCAGCGGTTCCCAGCTCGGATCCAGCCCGCCCAGACGGTAATCCACCTGGCTCGGGTCGTAGGAGTAGCCGACGGCGTCGATCTCGCCGGGCGTCAGGCCCGCCTCGGCCAGACACCATGCCGCCGCCTGCGCGGGCTGTTCCCACGCGGAGAACGGCACCGGGCGCTTGCCGTGCTTTCGCCGGCTGAACCGTTCCTCCTCGGCGGCCGCCACGATCTTCCCGTCGACGACCACCGCCGCCGCCGAATCGTGAAATATGGCATTGATTCCCAGTACACGCATCGAACACCTCCCGTGGGTGCTAGCAGGGGCCGTGCCCACCGGCGATCTACCCGGCGGTTGCTGCGGTAAACGACGTCCGTTCCCGGCGCTCGGCGAACCACGACAGCGTCCGGAGCAGTCCCTCCGCCGCATCGACGGTCGGCTCCCAGCCCAATTCCGCACGGGCGAGGGCGATGTCGGGGCATCGTCGGCGTGGGTCGTCGATCGGAATGTCGAGTCGCCGGATCGGGGACCGGCCGCGGCCGAGTCGCTGGATCAGCGCGGCGATCTCGTTGACCGTCATCTCCTCCGGATTGCCGATATTCATCGGGCCCGGATGTCCGGACGCGGCCAGGGCGAGCAGCCCGCGAACGGTGTCGTCGACGTAGCAGATCGATCGGGTCTGTTCGCCGTCGCCGTTGATGGTCAACGGTTTTCGGTCCAGGACCTGCTCGATGAAGGCGGGAACCATGCGGCCGTCGTCCGCGCGCATGCCCGGCCCGTAGGTGTTGAAGATCCGGGCGATGGTGACGTCGGCCAGTCCCTCGCGGCGATACGCGGACACCAGCGCCTCGGCGTAGCGCTTCGCCTCGTCGTAGACGCTGCGCGGGCCTACGGGATTGACGTTGCCCCAATAGTTTTCGCGCTGCGGGTGTTCGGCGGGGTCGCCGTAGACCTCGCTGGTCGACGCGAGCAGCAGGCGGGCGCCGTGGCGTCGCGCCAGTTCGAGCGCCGCCGCCGTGCCGTCCGCACCGGCCTTCAGCGTCTGCACGCCGAGCCGGGCGTAGTGCACGGGCGAGGCGGGGGAGGCCAGATGCATGATCAGGTCGACCGGTCCGACCTCCGGGAGCGGCTCGGTCACGTCGCAGCGCAGGAACCGGAAGTTCGGATGGCCGTCCAGCCCTTCGATATTGGCCGGATCGCCGGTGGCGAAGTTATCGAGCCCGACGACCGTCGTGCCTCGTTCGAGCAGCGCCCGGCACAGGTGCGTGCCGATAAATCCGGCACATCCTGTGACGACGGCCCGGCGAAAGCTGTAGGTACTGTTCATATCTCGGCCTTTCACGACTTCGTCCGTCCGGCGACGGCGGTGCGCACCTCGGCGGCGTCGGATAGGGCGGCGGCCGGCTGGACGCTGTGATAGACGCGCAGGGTGTCGGCGGCGATGCGGTCCCAGGAGTACCGCGAGCGCGCCCGGCGCTGCCCCGCGTGCCCCATGGCCGCCCGCTGTTCGTCGTCGGCGAGGACCTCCGCCACCGTCTTGGCCAGCCGGTCCGAATCCCGCGGTGGCACAAGGCGTCCCGTCACCCCGTCCAGCACGGTGTCCAGCAGGCCGCCGACGGCCGAGGCCACCACGGGCGTCCCGCAGGCCATCGCCTCCAGCGCCACCATGCCGAACGGCTCGTACCACGGCGTGCACAGCACCAGATCGGCCGAGCGCATCAGGGCGGGCATGTCGTCGCGGGACACCGAGCCGAGCAGCCGGACCCGGTCGGCGACGCCGCACCGGCGCGCGATGTCGCGCAGGCGCCGGGCCTCGGCGTCGTCCTCGAGCCCGCCGCTGGGTGAGCCGCCCGCGATGAGCAGTTCGACCCCGGGGAGTTCGGGCAGCGCCAGGATCGCCGTGTCGAAACCCTTGCGCGGCACCAGTCTTCCGACGGCGAGCAGCCGGTGGCCCCCGGCCCGTTCCGGTCGCGGGCCGGGCACGAAACGGCGCAGGTCCACTCCGCACGGCACCACCGAGGCCCGCGTGGTCGGCAGTCCCAGGCGCGCCAGCTCGAACACCTCGTCACTGCAGGTCGCCGCGACCCGGGCGGCATGCTGGGCGACCGTGCGTTCGGTGTCGATGCGGCAGGCCGGGCTGGTGTCGTCCTCGCCCTGATAGCGCTTCTTCACCACGCCGAGCGCGTGGAACGTCTGGACGACGGGCACCGCCGGATCCCGTGCGGCCTGCTCGGCGGCGATACCCGACATCCAGAAATGCGCGTGCGCGACATCGGGCCGATCCCGTAACCAGCGCTCGCGCAGCCATTCCCCGAATTCGCCCATGTACGGCAGTAATTCGTCCTTGGGCAGCGAGTCGGGCGGTCCGGCCGGCACGTGCACCACCCGGTAACCGTCGGGCGTGTCCACCTGCTCCGGCAGCGCCGGGTCGTCGCGCCGGGTGTACACGGTGACCTCGGCGCCGCGCCGCACCAGCGCGGCCGACAGCTCCGCGACGTGCACGTTCTGTCCGCCGGCGTCGATGCCACCGATCGCGGCCAGCGGGCTGGCGTGTTCGGAAACCATGGAGATCTTCACGGTGCGTACTCCCAACTGTCGACGGATGCGAGTCGCTGCGCGGCATGCCCCGAGAAGGTCTCGCCGAGCAGGTGATCCCAATTCGCCAGGAACGTGGCGAGGCCGTGATTGGCCAAAGCCCAACGCCGCGCTGATGATCCGACCACCCGAGCCCGTTCGGGATCCCGGACGAAGTCACCGACGGCGTCGGCGAGCACGCGCGGATCGGTGGCGACGACACCCACGTCGGCGGGGAAGGTCGCCGCCGCCTCCGTCGCCGCCAGGGCGACGATCGGCATGCCGAGATGCATCGCCTCCAGCACCGACAGGCCCAGCGAGGTCCACCGCGGCGTGTGCACGAACACCCGCCGCCCCGCGACCGCGCTGTGCAGTGAGGCCTGGTCGAGATCGCCGAGCCCGCGGACCCGGTCCGCCGGTACGCCGAGTGCGGTGTGCAGATCGTCGGTGTCGATGCCGAAGACGTCGACGGGCGCGGCGGCCGACAGCGGCGCGAGCAGGTCGGTGCCGGTCACCCGCATCCGGCGGACCGGCTCGTTGATCATGGTCACGGCATGCGGCACCGCGCCGCTGTACCGATACCCGGGGTCGACGATCCCGTGCCGGACGACCGTGGTCGGGCAGCGCCCGTTGTCCCACATCACCTCGTTGAAATGGGTCACGTGCACCAGCGGGATATCGGTGCGGTCCGCCAGCACGTGCCGGGTCGAGGCGGCCGGACCGCCCGGCGCGTTGTGTTCGACGTAGATCGCCGGAATGTCGATGCCGGGCCGCAGATTCAGCCAGCGCTCCGTCAGCTCGAGTTCGTGCGGCCGTTGCAGCACTACGAGATCGACGTCCATCTCGGGCAGCAGGTCGGGCGAGACGTCGACCGCCGAGTCGGGCCACGGCCGACCGCACCGCCCGCGTCCCCACGGCCCGCCTTCCGGAAGCCGGGGCAGGAGATAGGTGTGCCCGCCTCGCACGAACGACGTGGTCCACGACCCGTGCACGTGCCAGACCAGGATGCGGAGCGGCTGCAAACAACCTGCGTCGTATTCGGTCACGCTGATCGGTTGCCCCCTCGGGCGTGTCGAAAACGTCGCAGTGACTCACTTGTCGATCTCGAATTTTCGATCGGTACCCGAAATTGCCTGTGAGAGCGCGCAAGAACCTCGCCGGGCGGTACTGCCGCGCCCGGCGAGGTGGTAGTGCACCGGACCGGCCGCAGTGATTGCTATCTCTTTGCGACCGTCCGGGTTCTGATCAGCTGGCCCTGGCCCAGTACCGCACGTCCCGGCACTGGGTGACGAACTCGGCCATCGATGTGCCGGATGCCGTCAGGTCGACGACGCCCGCGTCGAGGCTGCCTCCGAGGCCGGCGGCGGCGAACAACGCACCAGCCTCACGGTGGGCGATGAACTTGCAGTGGGCGTAGGCATCGCTGACGAAGTCGCGGGCCGGGGCCAGGCCGGCGAGTTCGGCCGCCGCCTTGTCGGTGGCGAGGATGACGACGGCGTCGTAGAGCACCGAGGGCGCGCCGTCGATCTTCTGGTCGGCTTCGACGCGCTCACCGTCGTCGGTGACCACGCCGCCGACCTTCGCCGCGACGATCTCGAGCCTGGCCTGTTCGGCCTGCGCCGCCTCGCGCAACTCGGACAGCAGTTTCGCGTCCGCGCCGTCGGTGACCAGTACGCCGATCTTGCGGCCCGCGAAGGTTTCCGGGCCGTTCAACAGAATGCTCAGCGCGGGCGAGGGCGCGAGATCGTGGCGCGGCTCGCGCGCACTGCGGGCGGGTTCCGGCAATTCGGGCAGCCGCAGACCGTCGGCGACCGCCTCGGCCAGATCCTCGTCGACATTGCGCAGCGCGGCGACCACGCGAGCACGGATATCCACCCGATCGCACTTGCTCAGCTCGAAGACGAACGCGTCGATGATGTGCTGCTGCTCGACGCTGGTCTGGCTCGCGAAGAATTGATGCGCCTGGCTGTAGTGATCGGCGAAGCTCTCCGCGCGCAGGCGGCGTTTCGGTCCCGCTTCGGTATCGGGATAGGTCCGGAATCCGCGCGTCGGGTCTTCGCGCGGGCCTTTGATGTCGTCGGGCCAGGAATTGGGCTCGTAGTTGGCCCGCGTGGTCGGGTTGACCGTCGCCATATGGCCGTCCTGCTGGAATGTCGCGAACGGGCATCGCGGCGCGTTCACCGGCAGATGGGTGAAGTTGGGGCTGCCCAGGCGCTTCAGCTGGGTGTCGAGATACGAGAAGTTCCGGCCCTGCAGGAGCGGATCGTCGGTGAAATCGATGCCGGGAATGATGTTCTGCGTGCAGAAGGCGACCTGTTCGGTCTCGGCGAAGAAGTTGTCGACCACTCGGTCGAGCACCAGCTTGCCGACCCGGCGGACGGGCACCTCTTCCTCCGGAATGATTTTCGTCGGATCGAGGATGTCGAAGCCGAATCGGTCGGCGAAGTCCTCGTCGAACAGCTGCATGCCGAGTTCGTATTCGGGAAAGTCGCCCGCCTGGATGGCGTCCCACAGATCCCGGCGATGGAAGTCGGGATCGGCGCCGTTGATCTTCACCGCCTCGTTCCACACCACCGACTGCAGGCCCTGCTTCGGCTTCCAGTGGAACTTGACGAAGGTCGACTTGCCCTCGGCGTTCACCAGCCGGAACGTGTGGACGCCGAATCCCTCCATGAACCGGAACGAACGCGGAATGGCGCGATCGGACATGATCCACAGCAGCATGTGGGTCGACTCGGGCGTCAGCGAGACGAAATCCCAGAAATTGTCGTGCGCGGTCTGCGCCTGCGGGAAGCCGCGGTCGGGCTCCTGCTTGGCCGCGTGCACCATGTCGGGGAACTTGATCGGATCCTGGATGAAGAAGACCGGAATGTTGTTGCCCACCAGGTCCCAGTTGCCCTCGCGGGTATACAGCTTCACGGCGAATCCGCGCACGTCGCGCGCCAGGTCGAACGAGCCCTTGTTGCCCGCCACGGTGGAGAACCGGACGAACGCCTCGGTCCGCAGGCCCGCTTCCTGAAAAGGGTCGGCCCGGGTCAGATCGGTCAGCGGCTCGTAGTTCTCGAAATAGCCGTGCACGCCGAAGCCGCGGGCATGCACGACCCGCTCCGGAATTCGTTCGTGATCGAAGTGGAAGATCTTCTCCCGGAAGTGGAAATCCTCCAGCAATGCCGGACCGCGCTCGCCGGAGCGGAGTGTGTTCTGGTCGTCGCCGACGACCACACCCTGCTGTGTCGTCAGCCGTACGTCGTCCCCCCGCGCCTGCTGATGCGTCTCGCCGCCATTCCCTGGCTGATCTGCACGATTATCGGTCATCCCGCGGCCTCCTGCCGGTGTACGCCGAACCGTTCGGACATCGGAGCCCTACCCGGCGCGCAGGTGAACAAACGTCGCGGGGCGCTGGCTCCGGCCTACGCAGACACAATCCGCACCGAAACGGCGAAATCCGCCACCTCGAGCCCAATCGTGACCGCTGCGGCCGGGCGTCGTCTCGTTGCGCGGTCCTTACGGCTCCAGCGAATGAATCAAGACGTCGAATCGGGGGGCGTCCGGCCAGTGTGGGCGCATTGTGCCGACGCGGTGCCATCCCCAGTCGCGGTAGCGCTCGTATGCGCGCTGGTTGTCCGGATCGACCAAGAGTGTGCCACGGTTTTCCGGGCGCGTGCTCAGTAGTTCGTCGTGGAGGGCGTGGGCGATACCGCGTTCCGATCCCGACGTCGCTGCGGCCATCAAGGACACCGCGCACGACACCGAGACCGGAGTCGTCGCGCCGCTGTTCAAGTTCCGCACCAACGGTCAACGGCTGCCGGGCAATTGGAACTCTCCACCCAATGTCGTCCGCTGGGGATTCGACTATCTCACCCGCACCGCCACCGCCGGTCGACGGATTCTGGTCACTGACCTTGTACAACCCCGAACACTTCTTCGCCCCCAACGACCTGGGCCGCTACTCCCTCGGCACCAACAACAAGACCATGAAATTCGACCCCGACGGCACACTCACCCTCTACATCCAGCACGACTCACCCGGCCCCGAACACGAAGCGAATTGGCTCCCCGCACCACGCAGCGAATTCGAACTCACCATCCACATCTACTGGCCCAAACCCCAAGTCGACAACGGTGAGTGGACACCACCACCCGTGGTGCCTCGAACTCCCCTGACCCGGCCCACGCGGACACAACCAGCACTGATACGACCAAAATCTGCCACCTCGAGCCCGATTGTGACCGCTCCAGCCGGGCCGCCCGGCGCTGGTGGGTGATTCCGACAGCCATAGGCGTGGTGGTATCCGAATCATGCGGGTTTTCCGGGCGTGCGCTCAGTAATTCTGTGGCGTCTGCGGGCGTGGACGAACTGATCCGGGCGGCGGCCTCGTCCAGTGCGATCCCTTGACAAAAAAACTTGTCGGTGGAACTGTGGGGGCATGCACGACGTAGCGGTGATCGAGGATCCGGCGGCGGCCGAGGTCTCGCTGGACCCGGTTCGGGCTCGGCTGCTCGCGGAGTTGTCCGCACCGGGCTCGGCGACCACGCTGGCGCGGCGGGTCGGGCTGACCAGGCAGAAGGTCAACTATCACCTGCGCGCGCTGGAACGGCACGGGTTGGTGGAGTTGGTGGAGGAGCGGCGCAAGGGCAACTTGACCGAGCGCATACTGCGGGCGACCGCGGCGTCGTATGTGATCTCGCCGAGTGCGCTGGCGCCGGTCGCGCCGGATCCGGAGCGCTCGCGTGATCAGTTGTCGGCGCGATGGTTGCTGGCGGTGGCCGCGCGCTTGGTGCGTGATGTGGGCGCACTGATCACGGGTGCGGCCGCGGCTCGCAAGCCGGTGGCGACCTTCGCCCTCGACGGTGAGGTCCGGTTCGCCTCGGCGGCCGACCGCGCCGCATTCGCCGAGCAACTGACCGCGGCGGTCACGTCGCTGATCGCCGAGTATCACGACGAGTCCGCGACCGGCGGGCGCGCCCACCGCATCGTGCTCGCCGTGCATCCGACAGTTCGACCACAAGAGAAGGGCTGATTCATGTTCGTACCCGTAACCAGCATTCCCGTGGATGACCAGGACAAGGCCCTGGCTTTCTACACGGACGTGCTCGGCTTCGTGAAGAAGACCGACATCCCGGTGGGCGACGCCAAATGGCTGACCGTCGTCTCACCCGACGCGCCCGACGGCGTCGAGGTACTGCTCGAACCCGATTGGAATCCGGGCATTCAACTCGAGGGCAAGCCGGCGGCGCAGGTGTACAAGAAGACGCTCTACGACGCCGGGATGCCGTACACCATGCTCGGCAGCACCGATCTGGAGCAGGACTACGAGCGGATGAAGAAGCACGGCGTCCGGTTCACGCAGGAGCCGACGAAGACCGATTTCGGCGCGCAGGCGGTGTTCGACGACACCTGCGGCAATCTCATCGTGCTCGCCCAGCAGGACTGACCTCGGTGGACGAGCGTCGCCTGGCGAAGGAGATCGAACTCGCCGCCACACCCGAACAGGTGTGGCGGGCGATCTCCACGCCGGAGGGCATGTCGATCTGGTTCGTGCCGCACGAGGACGCCGCCGGGGAACTCGAAGCGGATTTCGGCGGCGGCAACACCCAGGCCGGGCGCGTGCTGGAGTCGGAACCGGGCAGGCGGATCGTGTACGGCGCGCCCGGCCCCGACGGCACCGCGCCGATGACCTTCGAATTTCTGGTCGAGGGCAGGGCGGGCGGCACCACGGTGCTGCGCCTGGTGCAGAGCGGGTTCTTCGGCGACGATTGGGAGGCGGAGTACGACGGTTTCGGCAAGGGCTGGGATATGTTCCTGCACAACCTTTCCGAGTACTTCCGATACTTCCCCGGACTGCCGGTGGCGAATATCGTCGCCACCGGCTTCACCTCCTCGCCCGTCGAGGCGGTGTGGCGCGAGCTGATCGCGTGTCTCGGCGCGGATCCGGCGCTCGGTGAGCGGGTGCGCCTCGCCCCGGCGGGCCTCGAACCGGTCGAGGGTGTGGTGGATCTGCGGGACCGGCTGCTGCTGGGCATCCGCACCGAGCACGGTTTCTACCGTTTCATGGCCGACGAACTGCACCACATGGTGAGCTCGGTGCAGTACTTCTACGGGATTCCGGTGGATCGCGAAACCCGCACGGCCGCATGGCAATCCTGGCTCGACCGGCTCATCGCGGGTGACCGGAAATGACAACCACGCCTTGAATTGCGTTCCGCGCAACTATCTCTTACCGAAGATGCACTGGAGGTCAACTCTTTTCGGGCATACGTTGAGTCGTATCCGAACAGAGGAAGGAATCGACATGACCTCCACCCTGCACTCCGAACCGGTTTCTCTTGTGCTGCAACGGTTGCTGGCCGCCGAACGGGAGAACGACCCGCGGGCGGTCGCCGCACTGGAACCCGGTACCGACTTTCTCGCGAACCCGGACGTGGCCGCGCGGGCGACGCAGCTGAAGGACGTCTATATGTCGGTGTCCGCCGACGGCGGCGAGCTGCTCTACCTACTCGCGCGGGCGACCGGGGCGCGGTCGGTGGTCGAATACGGCACCTCGTTCGGGGTGTCGACCATCTACCTGGCCGGCGCCGTCCGTGACAACGGCGGCGGCACCGTGATCGGCACCGAAATCGAACCGGGGAAGGTGGCGGCGGCGCGGGAGAACTTCGCCGCCGCCGGTGTCGCCGATCTGATCGAGTTGCGGGCGGGCGACGCGCGCGAAACCCTGTCCGGGATAACCGAACTCGTTGATCTGCTGCTGTTGGATGGCTGGCCGGACCTGGCCCTGCCCGTCCTGCGCGTGGTGGAACCGGCACTGCGCCCCGGCGCCTTGGTCCTCATCGATGACGTGGACATGGATTTCGGGCGCGACGTCCACGGCGAACTCCTCGCCTACCTCGCCGCACCCGAGAACGGCTACCTGTCGGTGAAACTGCCGGTCGGCGACGGCATTCAGGCCGCCGTCCGGCTCTAGCCCGAAAATGCCTTCAGCCGAAGGGAACTCCGCTCGGGAACAGGCTGGCGTCGGAGCTGACGACGCCGTCCGGGTCGTCGGCGTACTCGCCCGCGCAGTCTCCGGCGAGCGCGGCGCGCACTTGGTCCAGCACGACGGGAAGCACCGGCTCGAGGGTGTGGTCGACGCCGCCGTTGCCGAGTGAGGCGAACGGGGTCATCCGGCATTGCCCCCCGTCGAGGCGGCCGTCGGTCCACTCGCGTGCGCTGCGCACGGAGTAGTAGGCGGTGTCGCCCGGAGTGTCGTCACCGGCGTTGAGCGCGGTCATGAAGTCCGTGCCGGGGCACACCTCGGGACCGATGGCCTGCCCGCACGCCCCCGGTGAACCGTATTGCGGTGCGCCGATGGCGATGTAGGTGTCCACCGACTCGTGCCCGCCGAGCGCCCGCAGGTAGTAGCGGCCGCTGACGGCACCCACGCTGTGCGTGACCAAGGAGATCGGCACGCCCGGGTGCGCGGCCGCGGCGGAATCCACTGCGCCGGCGATGTTCTCGGCATCGGCGGCCATCGAGAAGCCCTTCAGGTCGAGCACGATCGGCAGGTAGCCGTCGCTCCGCAGCGCGGCGGCCATCGGCTGGTAGGGCAGCGCGCCGATGGCCTGGCCCGGCACTACCACGACGACGCCCCGCGGCGCGGTGCCCGCCTGCGCGGGGGCGGCGAGCACCGGTGCGGCGAGCACCGCGCCCAGCAGGGGAATCAGATGACGCGTTTTCACGAGCTTAGCCTAAGCTAAGTTCTGGTCGAATGACCAGACCATCTTGCTCGGAATGTCCGGTTGTCGTCGCGATAGGCGCGCCGGCCTAAGCCGTGGTCGTCCGCCCCTCAGAGCGAGCCGATGAGGTCCGCCACCTCGCGGGCGCAGCCGTGCGCGATCGTCACGCCCGAGCCGCCATGGCCGTAATTGTGGATCACGGGTGTGGAAAAGGATGCGGCGGCGTCGATTTCGAGCCGCACCTCGCCGCGGCCCGGTCGCAGGCCGACGAGTGTCTCGAGGACCTCGGCCTCGGCGAGCTGGGGGACCAGGTCGCGGCAGCGGCGCAGAATCGATTGTGTCAGTTGCGGATCCGGAGTGCGGTCCCAGGCTCCGGCATCCAGCGAACCGCCCAGGATGCAGTCGTGGGTCCGCGGATGGACATAGGCCCGGCCCAGCGGATGCGCTTCGTCGCGCACCGACACCGAGACGCCCGGATTGGCGACCCGCACGATCTGGCCGCGAATCGGATAGACCCCGGCGTCGTCGGCCAGCGGCCCGGCGCGCAGGCCCGCGCAGTTGATCACGACATCCGGTGCTAGATCGGCGAGTTCGTCCAGCCCTCGGACCGTGCGGCGTACCTGCCACGCGCCCGCCCGGTGCACCTGGTTCTCCAGCCACGGCAGATAGAGCGGCATCTCGAGCAGCGGGACGGTGAACCGGTAGCCGAACCGGTAGTGCGGCGGAAGTTCGTCCGCCCGCGCCCGCCGGAACTCGCGCACGGCCGAGGACCAGGCGGGGATCGGCGGCTCGTCGCGGTAGACCGTCAGCGACTCGCACATCCGCGCGCCCGGAACACCGGCGCGCGCCCGGCGCACCAACAGCCGGAACCCCAACCCCCCCCACGCGGCCCCCCCGGCGGCCCGCCCCCGGGCCGGGGGGGGCCGACCCCCCCCCCGCCGCGGGGGAGGGGGCGGACAAACACCCGCCCCCCCCCCACC
>NZ_JARWOP010000101.1 GCF_029868745.1 Nocardia wallacei
CCTGGCAACCGGACGGCCAGCGCCCGCCGGGCGACCAGGACCATCGCAACGACGGTGACCACCGCGGCGACGACCGGCGCGGCCCCGACGGCGACAACCGACGACCCGATACCCCGAACCAGAACCCGTTCCCGGGAGTGCAGCTTCCCTCCACAGGCTCGGCGGGCTAGTTGTGATCGCCACCTAAAGTCATCCCGGCATGCTCTTGGCCGGGGGGCACAACAGGGCCCTGTGGGTGCCCGCCCAAACGCCCCGCAAGACCGCGGCGCGTTTTTGGCGGGTATCAACCCGGGCCTTTTGTGTACCCCGGCCAAAGCGCGCCGAATGACGGCGACGGTTTGTGCGCGGCCACTCACGGACGAGCGAGGGCCGCTCCCATTGGGAGCGGCCCTCGAAGTTCACGAAACCCGTTGCCGGGCCACGCTCACGCCATTCCGGCGATCCAGTTGTGCATCCAGGTGACGGCGGTCTGGCCGCCACCGACCCGATAGTTGCCGTAGGAGGTGTGCGCGCCGGACCCGTAGAAGTCCTCGAGCTGCGTCACACGCTGCTTGTTCGAATCCTCGGACAGCTGCGCCTGCAGGGTCGGAATGCCACCGTGCGCCATCAGGTCGCCGATGATCGAGCCCGCCTCCAGCTGGTAGCGCCACATGTTGGCCGCGTTGGCGCCGGACGCCTGCGCCAGGAAACCGGCGAAGCGAGTGACGAAGTCGTTGTCGGCGGTCGCGCAGTACAGGTCGCCCTCGGCGCAGATGGTCCGGACCCGGTCGCTGACGAAACCGAACCCACCCAGCCGCGGACCGCTCGCGCCGGCGCCGCCGACGATCGGCCCCACCTGCACATCGGCCGGCGAACGCCGCGGGTCGGAGATCAGCCCGACGCCCGCGATCCGGTCCGGGGACACCACACCGAGGCCGGTGCCGATCTCGGCGGCGAGATCGCCCGCCGCGTCGGCGCCCTGGCTGTAGCCGACGATCGCGTACCTGGTGGCGGCGCAACGCCCGGCCATGTCGTGGATCAGCCCGCGCGCGCCGTCGATGGCCTGCTTCTTGGAGGCGCCGTAGATGTCGCCCTCCCAGGGGAAGGCCGTCGCCGAATAGGAGACGTAGTCGACGTCGGTGTTACTCGGCAGACCGCGCGTCACCCCGGCCAGCATGCCGGGACCCGTCATGTCCTCGGGCTTGTGTTCACCGGTCTCCCAGGTACCCGGGATGGCGACCACGTACAGGCCCGGGCAACCGGGATCCGCTGCGGCGGAGCCGGTTCCGAGCACGGCGCCGGACACCATGACACCAGACAACACCGCTGCCGCTGCCCCCGCAGCCGCGACCAACTTCTTCAACCGCATACCGCTCCAGTTCAAGCCTGCCCCGGCACGGGGACATTTCGACTTATCTTCGCCGATCATGGTGGCCCCACCGCATTTCCAATCGGTGAACACCGGGCTAACCGCTGCTAAGAATAAGGGGCACTTACCCAAAGTGCCATTCGGCCACACCAACACGTCCGATTTCCGTCGAATTCGCCCGCGGCACAGAAACGAGAGTGGCCCCCGGGGCCCGCCCCCCCGCCCGAAAACCCCAAAAAAGTCATCCCGCGGCGCAGTGCCAGCTCCGGCTCGTCGGCGGTGTGCAGCGCCGTGATGATCGTGGGCGCCTCGTCCGCAC
Organism: Nocardia wallacei; assembly: GCF_029868745.1. Lineage (GTDB taxonomy): Bacteria > Actinomycetota > Actinomycetes > Mycobacteriales > Mycobacteriaceae > Nocardia > Nocardia wallacei_B. Next base: position 1,668 of record NZ_JARWOP010000101.1, read on the forward strand.
CGGTCTCGCCGGGCGGCAGGTCCAGATGCCGGAAGGCCACGTCCGGGTATTCGGTTCCGGCACAGCGGAAA
>NZ_JARWOP010000102.1 GCF_029868745.1 Nocardia wallacei
ATCGTCTTGTCCGGCCGCTACCTGGTGGGGTTCGGGGCGCCGCGGGGCGGCGCGCGGGGCCGCCGGCGCGGCGGCGGCACGCGCCTGCTGACGGCGGCCACGGACCTCCTCGGTCAGCGGTTCGGTGCGTTCGGCCAACACCTCGGGGAGAGTCGTCGCGGCGTCGGATCCGGCCTCGGCCAGGGCGGCGTCCAGCGCCTCGAACAGGCCGGACCGGACGGGTGTCAGCACCTCGCGGTGTTCCTCCCACCATTCCCGCAGCGCCGCGGCGGTATTCGAGCGGGCCAGGGTCACCGCCGCCTCCGCCTCGGCCAGGGCGGCGGCGGCCGCGTCGCGCTGCTCCCCGGCGCGCTGCGCGGCGCGCTCGGTGCGGGCCCGGTCGGCGGCGGCCGTGTCGACCAGCGTGAGGGCCTGCCGGACGGCGCGCACGTCGGCGTCGCGCTCCTCGGCGTGGCTGCGCACGGTGGTGGTGAGCTGTTCGGCGCGGGCCTGTTCCGGCAGTGCGGCCCAGGAGATTCCGGCCTCCTCGGCGGCGGCGCGCAACTCGTCCTCGCCGCGCGACAGGGCCGCCGCGGCGGATTCGACGGCGGCCCGGCCGCGTTCGGCCTCTGCGGCGCGCTGGTCGACGGCCTGCTGGGCCTTGGTGGCCTTGTCGCGGTGCACGGCGGCGGAGGTCTCCAGGCGGCGCACGGCGTCGGCCAGGTCGTCGAGCTGTTGTTTGCCCTCGTAGGCGCTGGAACGCTGTAAGGTCTCGCGGTCGGCGAGAGCCTGCTCGTAGGCGCGGTCGGCCTCCTCGGCGCGGGTCTCGGCGGCGGCGCGCTCGGTCTCGCGGCGTTCGCGCAGCGCGGTGGCGGCGAACAGGGCGGTGCTGGTGTGGGTGACCGTCTCCAGCCGCCCGCGCACCTGCTCGACATCCGACTTCGCCTGTACGCCCAGGTATTTGCGGTAGACGTCGACGAACGTGCGGGTCGCCGTGTCGGCCTGGACGAGGCCCTCCAGCGTCCGGCCGACCTCCTCCATATCGCTGAACGAGCGGGCCGCGTCGAGGATGAGTTGATCGTCGAGCGGGCGCAGGCCGTCGGTGAGGGCCTGCGACAGCCCGCGCGGATCGAGATTCTTGGCCAGCTGCGGGCGGCGCAGCGTGAGGATCAAATTGATCAGCTGGTCGTACCGCTGCAGCCCGAGCCCGAACATGCGGGCGTCGATGGCCGCACGATAGTCGACCGGCCGGTCTGTGATGGCGTCGGTGCCGATCTGCTCGGCGAGCTGCTTGCGGGTCAGTGGCCGGTCGTCGGGGCCGATGAGCGAGAAGTCCACGCCCACTCGGCCGTCGGCGACGAAGTACCAGCGGGTGACCTTGTCCGACGAGCGGGTGGCGCGCATGCCGATGCCGACGGTGACGACCTCCGGGTCGGTCCATTGCCCGCGCGCGAACTCCATCCACACATACGAATACGCCGATTCCTGCTTGCGGTACAGCAGGTTCGACTTCATCGTCCGCTCCTCACCCGCGAACGGGTTGAGCCGGCGGGGCTCGATCCGCCCGTCGAATACGAAGGGGAACAGCACCTCCAGGGCCTTGGTCTTGCCGGACCCGTTCGGCCCGCGCAGCACCAGCCGCCCGTCGGCGAAGCAGAACTCCTGGTCGCGGTAGTCCCAGAGATTGACGATTCCCGCCCGGGTGGGAACGAACCGCACGCCACCATGAATGGACTCCATCAGCTACGCCGTCCCTTCCCTCGTTCGGTACCCGCCCGTGTCGTGCTCATGGGTGCCCGTCCGGTGCGGCGGCCGCGGCCGGTTCCGGCTGCGCGTGCGCGCCGAGTTTCCGCGCCGAGGCGAACAATTCGGATTCCGCGCGGGTGCGCACGGTGACGACGGCGCCACGGTAACGCGCCAGCGCGGGCAGGACGAGCAGCCCTTCGTCGAGGACCTCGACCAGATGCAAGCGCTCCAGCAGGGCGACCACTTCCCGCGTGAGCCCGGGCGGGTCGGCCTGCCACTGGGCGGCGAAGGTGGAGCCGTAGCGCTCGGTGAGGGCCTGCACGGTCTCGCGCACCCACACGAGGCCGACGACAGGATGCTCGGGAATCTCGGTCTCCTCGGCGGCCCGGTCCGAATCCGCCTCGGCGGCTTCGGGTTCGGGCTCGACGACCAGCGGCGTGAACACGGTCGACGCCGGAATGGCGGCGTCGAGCTGAGTGGCCGGCGCGGTGCCGGGCGGCGGCAGCGGACGGCGGGGCACCGGATTGTCGATGTCCAGCACCAGATCCGCGATCTCGCCGATCAGCAACAGCGTCACCTGGGCCAGCGTGCCGGTGCCGGGAAAACGGACATCGGAGAAACGGCCCGAAACGTCGATCAGCGCCACGCCCTCGGCCCGGCGCTCGGCCCGCAGGCCGGTCAGCAACTCGACCTCGGTCACCAGTTTCTCCGTACCGAGCAGGGTGCGCTCGTCGCCGGGCAACCTCTCGGCATACACCACCGGCAGCTCCACCAAGGCGCGGCGCACCCGGCGCGCGGCGGCGGCCCGGGCCTGCGGCGCGGGACCGCCCGGGGCCGTGTCGGATTCGTCGGCGAGCAGGCCGCGCACGCTGTGCAGGTGCTGTAAAACTCGCGGGGGCCGGAAGATCGCGAACACCACCGAGCGGTCGATGTCGTAGAGCGCCTCGCCCGCCTCGGGATCGGCGGCCCAGCCGCTCGCGTCGCCGTCGGCCAATGTCAGCGCGCCGCGCGCGGCCAGCCAGGCGATGGCGTCGACGAACGCGTCCCGGTCGGCGGCGCGGTCGGTGGTCAGCTCCAGGCCCTCGACCCGGGTGGCGTAGGACGCGACCTGATCCGCCAGCTCCGAGAGCGTGATCTGATCGCCCGCGCGGCCGAGCGCGGCCAGCGCCAAGGCGAGGTAGGCGTAGCGGCGCCGATCGAAGACCCGTTCGGCCGGGGTGCGCGCGGGGCGCCCGGCATCGAGGCGGTCGTGCACCGGGAACAGCCGCGCGGTGGTCTCGGTGACCTCCAGCCGATATCCGAACAGCTCGGCCAGGTCCTCGCGCAGCTCGGTGGCCCAGCGCCGGATCAGCGGTAGCGCAATCCGATCGGGGAAGCCGCGGGTGACCAGATGGTTGGCCAGGATCACCCGGGCGGCGCGCTGATAGCTGTCCAGGGCGAGCGGATCGATGGTGCGCGCGTGCATCACGCCCGCCCGGATCCGCTACGGGTGCGGGTGTTCTCGCGCACTTCGAGGCGGCGGTTGTTCAGGTGCAGCAGGCCGCGGGCGGTGCGCACCACGGTGGATCCGGCGTGTTCGCGGACCGTCAGCGTCACCCCGCTGTCGGACCCGGTGGTGCCGCTGACCCGGCCGCTGACCGGCACCCACGCCGTGGACGCCGCGTCCAGCAGCCGCAGCAGCACCTCGGTCTCGCGCTCGTCGAGCCGCCGCTCGTGCACATCGGCGGAGGCCAGGGAGCGGGCGGCGGCGGCGCGGGCCTGCTGCGCGTCGAGCTGTTCCTGGCGCAGGCGGCGGACACCGGCGTCGTTGCGCTGGATGCGGGACGGAGCGCCGGGGGAGGGCGGCCGACCGGTCTCGGCGAGGGTGCGGGCGATCTCCAAAGGCGGTGCGTCCCACCAGGATCGGTTGGGCGGGATGATGTCGGCGTCGGGATGTTCCATGGCCAGGTGGCGTGGGCGGCCGAGCCCGAACACGGCGTCGAACAGCGCGTGCGCGCTCTCCGCGGTGGGCGCGGCGGTGAACCAGCCCGCCAGGTGGCGCAGCGCCGACTCCCGGCTCACCCCGCCCTTGCGGGTCTCGGTGACCCGCCGCAACAGTGACAGCACCGCGGCGATCGCGCTCATCGTGGCCTCGCGCAACCGCTCCGCCTCCGTGCCCGGCGCGCCGTCGCCGGCGGCGGCCTCCGCGGCCGTGGCGACGAACCAGCCGCGCAGGCCCTGCCATCGGGCCCGCCAATCCGCCTCGCGCTCGGGCACACTCAGCAGCACCCGCTCGTCGCAGGCGCCGGCCCGGGCGATCAGCTCCTCGACGCCGGAGTCCTCCACCTCGGCGATGGCCGCGGCCAGCCGCGGGGCGAAGCGCGCGAGATCCATACTGAACTCGCGCATGTGGGCCAGCAGCGCATCCTTGTGCGCGAGAAACGATTCCGGGGTGGCCTCGGTGGTGCGGACGAGATCGCCGAGCGTCAGATAGAAGTGCGCGGCACGGTCGGCCAGCTCCGAAAGCGCGGTGTCGAGTCGTTTCAGGATGCGGTACACCCGTTCGGCGTCGCCGGTGCGGTTGGCGCGGGCCAGCGCCTCGAGATCGGCCAGCAACTCCGGCAGCACCAGGCGCGACAGCGAGGCCTCGTCCAGCCGCGCCCCCAGCACCTCCGCGACCGCGCGATACGCCTGATACCCGGAGCGGGAGAACTGATAGACGAAGTGCCGGTTGCGATATTCGGCGAGGGTGGCCGCGCGGCTGCCGTCGTAGCTGCGCTCCAGCACGCCCCACTGGTGCAGTTGCTCGAGCAGCGGGCCCACCTCGGTAGCGGTGAGCCGCGGCGCTTCCGGGAACCGGGTCAGCGTCTCGGCGACGTCGCTGGCGTGCAGCAATACCACGTACGCGGCGCGGGCGTGGTCGAAAGCGCGCAGCACCCACAGGTATTCGCCGCGCTTCTCGGCGGTGGCGAAGGAGAACAGCCGCAGCCGATCGCCGAGGACGGACCCGTCGAGCGGGACGGGCTCGGTCGAGCCGTCGAGCCCGAGCGGCGCGAACACGACGCGGCCCCGTTCCAGGGCGGCGCCGTCGAACAGGGGAGCGGGCTCGGACGCCGTCTTCGGGGCAGCCGCCGGAGAGCCCTCGGACGCGGCGGTGGCGTCGGGCAGCAATCCTTCAGCGGACTCGGTCACCGGGATGAGAGTAGTACCGGCCACCGACACCGCGCCGCCGTCCCCGGCCTCGGCGCGCCGCCGCCGGCCGACACGCCGCGCTCAGCTCGCCAGCGAACGCAATTGGTCCAGGTACATGTGGGTGCGCGGATCACCGGGATACCGTTCGATCATCTCCCGCGCCGCCTCCCCGGCGATCCACAGCAGCGACGGCAGCGACCGGCGCTTCCCGGTGAATGCCCGCATGCCCGCGTCCACGGCCAGCTCCAGATCCCGGTCGCGCACGGCCACCACGGCGAGGGTCAGATGTGCCTCCGAAACCCGCATCGGCCTGCGCGGGGCGCCGTCCGGACCGGTCGAACTCCGGATGACCTGCTGCGCATAGGCTTCCGCGAGCCGATCGTCTCCGGCGACCCGCGAGCAATCCATGGCATAGAAGTCGAACTTCTGCGGATCGACGACGAAATGGTTGTCCAGATCGGCGGGATGGTCGAGTTGCTCCAAGATCGCTCGGCCCTGTTTGAGGCTGGCGTCCATCTGTGCGCGATCACCGAGCCGGGCATACGCTTTGGCTTGCTGCGCGGCGAGCTGCACACCGACACCGAGGTGCTGAGAGGTAGCCAGTGCGGCGTCGGCGGCCTCGATCGCGCCGCGGTAATTGCCCTGGGTCAGCGCGAACCACGCCGCCATTTCGGCTCCCCACCCGATGATTTCGGCGTTCTCGGCCTCCTGCCCCAGCGACAGCGCGGCCCGCCGGGTGGCCTCCGCGGCGGTCCGCCGGCCCAGGTCGTAGTCCGCGCAACCGACCAGCAGCGCCACCCAGCCCGCGAGCACCAGCACCTCGCGGTGCTGCGCCAGCGTCAGCCGGCCGTCCAGCAACGAGGTGATGCGGCGCAGCCACGCGGTGCCCTCGGCGTGCAGTTCGTGCGGGTCGGTACAGGGATATTCGCTGCACAGCCGTTCGGCGGTGATGCGGATGGCATCCAAAGTGGCAGAAGAGACATCGGACATGCGCAGCCGACCGATGAACTCCAGCGTGTCCATCCCCGTCGAGGACAGCAACTCGTCGTCGCGGTTGGGCCGGGCCTTGGGGAAGAAGGCCGCGGTCACCGTGTCGAAGGCCGCGGCGATGATCGGCGCGTAGAAATCGTCGGGCCGCGATTCGCCCGATTCCCAACGGCGCCAGTTGCGCAGCAACGTGCTGTCGGTCGGCAGATTGTGAGACGACTTGGCGCGCATGGCGCGTACGGCTTCGGCCTGTGACCACCCCCTGGCGTCGCGTTCGGAACGCATCCTGACAGCCCAGACGGGTCGATCGTCACCAACGGCCACGTATGTAGTATCCCACCAGTTAACGCGAGATGGCCCGGATAGGGCATACAGATGTCACCGGATTGACATCTGCAATTGCATTTGTGCGAGGCGCATGCTCGATGTGGGCGATTTGCCGGCCCGATGCCGTACCGGTCGGTATGGCATCAGCTCTACCGAACAACGCAGTACCGACAAGAGAACAGCGAGTCCCTGTCCACATCCAAACGGAGGTTCGGGTGCAAGCGTTGATCTATGGATACGTGCGTGACGATCTGGCCGACGGCCACAGCGACGAGCTCGAGGACGCGATGTGCGTCCTCGCCGCCAACGAAGGCTTCTGCTTCGCCGCGACGTTCCATGAATCGACCCAGGGTGACGGCGCCGCGTTCGCGGAGCTGACGGCCGAACTCAAGCGTGCCGACGCCCACCACGTGGTGGTGCCGTCACTCGATCACTTTGCCGGCCAGACGATTCCGCGTGAGTTGCTGATCGCGAAGCTGGCCCAGGAGGCGGAGGCGCGGGTGTGGACCATGGAGTGCTGACACCGGCGGCAGCGTCCGCCCCCCGGGAATCGCCGCCGGATTCAGAGGCTGAAGCCGCCCGGGCCGCGCCGCCGCAGATACTTCTCGAACTCCGCCGCGATGGCGTCGCCATCGATCTTGGCCATCGCCTCGTTGAGATCGATGGCGGCGTCGCCGCGTTCCTCCAGCGATCGGACGTACTCGGTGACCTCTTCGTCGCCGGCGGTCATCTCGTCGACGGCGGCCTCCCAGTCCTCGGCCTGCGCGGGTAACTCGCCGAGCGGGACCTCGATGTCGAGGACATCCTCCACGCGACGGAGCAGAGCGATGGTGGCCTTGGGGTTCGGCGGCTGGGAGACGTAGTGGGGCACCGCGGCCCAGAACGAGACGGCCGGGACGCCCGCGCGCACACAGGCATCCTGCAGTACGCCGGTAATACCGGTCGGGCCCTCGTAGCGGGTCTGCTCGAGGTTGAACCGCTCGGCCGCCTCCTTGCTGTAGGCGGTGCCGGTGACGGGCACGGGCCGGGTGTGCGGGGTGTCGGCGAGCAGCGCGCCGAGAATGACGACGGTCGAGACTTTCAGTTGCTCGGTGAGCTCCAGGATGTCGTGGCAGAAGCTGCGCCAGCGCATGTTGGGCTCGATGCCGTGCAGCAGCACGATGTCGCGGCTGCTCCCGGGCGGCGAGCACACCGACAGCGTGGTCGAGGGCCACTGGATCTCGCGCGTGACACCGTCGACCTGCCGGACGGTCGGCCGGTTCACCTGGTAGTCGTAGTAGTCCTCGGAGTCGAGTTCGGCCAGTGGTTCGGCGTCCCAGATCAGTTCCAGATGTTCCACGGCGCCGCTGGCGGCATCGGCCGCGTCGTTCCAGCCCTCGAAGGCGGCCACGAGCACCGGATCACGCAGCGTCGGCAGTTCCGGATCGGATGATGCACTGGGGTTCACCCGGTCAGCCTACGGCGTGAGCCCCTCACCCTCCACGGGATACGAGCCAACGCGCGCGTGTCTGTGTTTGATGGCGCCGCCTTCGGCGTCGCGGGTTGGGGGGGCCCCGGGGGGGGGAATATAAACCCACACGCCCGCCCATTCCGGCCGTCCGGTGCCGAAGACGGCTCCCACGTCGCCGAGGCCCGCGGCCGACAGCAGCGCGCCACACAGCGCGTGCGCCGCCACATCGCCATCGGAGTGCCCGGCGCAGCCGT
>NZ_JARWOP010000103.1 GCF_029868745.1 Nocardia wallacei
GCGCCCCCCCCGGGGCCGGGGGGGGGGGGGGCCGCCCGGCCCGGGGGTTGGGCTACGGCCCCCCCCGGCCCCGGGGGGCCCCCGAACCGCGCCACGGTGGCGGTGTCCATGGGCGCCACCTTAAGCGGCGACGGCCTTCGCCGAACGCTCCCGCGTCGGTGCCAGGCGGTGCTTGCGCCCCGGCATCCCGTAGGTCGGGCGGCTGATGCTCCAGGCGGCGGTCGTGAGGATCGCCGACTTGAAGCGGGCGGCCGTCCGGCCGAGCAGCGCCCAGGATTTCGACTGCGCGTCACCGTCGACCGCCTGGAAGATCCCGTCCCGGCGGCCGAGACTGATGTGGTTACCGACGTAGGCCAGCGCGGTCGTCGAGACCTTGCGCCCCGTCAGATCGCCGATGATCGCCGAGGTCGCCTGCATGCCGGTGAATCCCGCCGAAGCGCACGACATCGGCAGCGGACGCCCGTTCTCCCCGATGACGAACACGCTGTCGCCGGCGACATAGACGTCCGGGTGCGAGACCGACCGCATCCACCGGTCGACCGTGATCCGGCCGTCCGGTTCCACCGCGAGCCCGCCCGCCGCGGCGATCGGATGGGCGGCGAACCCGGCCGCCCACACGGTCGCGTCGGCGGCATAGGTGGTGCCGTCCGCGACGACGACGCCGTGTTCGGTCACGCGGTCGACGGTGGCGTGCTCGTGTACCGCGATATCGAACCGGTCGAAGGCGCGCAGCAGGTGACGACGCGCCCGCGGTCCCAGCCAGCCGCCGAGTTCGCCACTCGTCACGAGGCTGACCCGCAAGCCGGGCCGGGATTCCGCGATCTCGGTGGCGACCTCGATCGCGGTCAGGTTACCGCCGACGACCAGGACTTTCCCGCGCTCCCCCAGCTCGTCCAGCCGCGCCCGCAGGCGCAGTGCGGCCGGGCGGGCGGCGACGTGGAAGGCGTGCGCGTCCACCCCGGGAACGCCGTGTTCGGCGGCGGTGCTGCCGAGCGCGTAGACCAGGCTGTCGTACTCCAGACGCTCGACGCCCGCGTCGTCGGCGATCACGACTGCCCGGCGCTCCGCGTCGAGGTCGGTGACCCGTGCCACCCGCAGCCGAATCCCGGTGCCCGCGAAGACATCCGCCAGCGGACGGTGCCGAAGGTCCTGTCCCGCCGCGAGCTGATGCAGCCGCAGCCGCTCGACGAAATCGGGCTCGGCATTGACGACGGTGATCTCGAAGTCGTCGGCATGCAGCCGCCGCGCCAGATATCCCGCGACGTAGGCTCCGGCGTATCCGGCCCCGAGAACGATGATGCGATGCATGGTCCGCTCCTGTCTGTTGCGTTCGCACCCTGAACGAGACAGCCCCCGATTTCCTGACAAGCTGTCCTATGGCGTGCATCACCCGGGTGCCCTGTCAGAAATCGGAGACCAGGCCATGACGAGACCGGACGCAACGCCGGGACGCGGGCAGACACTCGCACTGTTTCTGATGCTGATCGCCGGACTGGTTGCGGGAGTGGTCGTTACGACGGTGGCCGCGATCGGGCTGTTCATGCATCGCACCGAAACAGTTCACACCTACCCGCAATCGCCGCCCGGCGGTTACGCCGCGGCGGTGAAACGAATCCACAGTCCGATGGACATCGACCGCTACGAAATCTGGCTGGGACCGTCGGTCGGCGATGATGTGCCGCGCGGCCACGTCGTGGCGATCCCGCTGGCCTGGAGCACCGAGCCGCGCGTCGACTGGACCCCGGACACGGTCGTCCTGTCCTTCGAGCCCGGCGGAGAAATTCGCGTTCCCATGACGATGGTGCTGGACAAACGGTAGGCCGGTCAAGGGAGTCCGAACGGACGGATCGCTCCTGGGTGCTCCTGGAAGCAGACCACCAACTCACAGCCGCCGGCCTCTGATCCTGCCGAGCAAGTCAACGCCCCGGAAACTCGTTCTCCCACCGAAAGCTCAGCTGCGCACCCAGTTCACGAAATCCGAGAGCCCCGGCAACCCGCCTGGATTCCGTTGTGCGAGCGCGCCATTGCGGAACCAGGCCCTCCGCGAGAGCATGCTCCACGGCAGCCCCCGCGGCCACGCGCGCCAGCCCATGCCCGCGCAGACCACGCGCCGTCAGCACCGACATGTGGGCGGTACCCCGCGGCCATATCCGATACCCAGCGGCCGATACGACCTCCCCGCCCGATCGCACGACGAACGCGGGCGAGGTGATCTCGTCCAACCCGCTTTCCTCCCGGTCCGCTTCTCCAGCGGACTCCAACAGCCCGGTCAACGCCGTCATCTCCGCTATCACCCGCTGCCCCCGCACCGGGCGGAACAACTCTCGATCGGTGTACGCAAGGGCGGCAGGACCGAGCGCCTCGGCCACCGGCAGGACGCTCCCGAGCCGCTCCGCGGCAACGACATCCGCAACCGGAATACGTCGACAAGCGCGCCTGATCGCTTCCGCCACAACAGCATCGGGCGCGGTGACCACGACCGAGCCGCCCAGACGCACGGCGCCACCCCACCCCGGCGGGCACATTCTCGACCCCGCCGACACCACCACGCTCAACTGTCCGGGCAAGAAGGAAACCGGCACCCCCGCAAGCTCCACCCACAATGCCTCAGCATGTGCCGACACCGATCTCTCCGACATCGCAATCCCCTCAAAAACCGCATTCGCGACGAGCGCCACTGACGTAGAGCACGTCGCCATACGCAAATCATCCGCCCCGAGAGCTGCAAGCCCGTTGGCGGCGAAGAGATCTCGGTTGCTGATGGTGTTCAGCGCCCAGCCGCGGTCGGCCAGGTAGGGGCCTGCTTCGTTGCGTTCACCGAAGTATCGCAGCCTCGCGTGGTCGATATCGAAACCGTGTGCGCGCCAACGTTCGGAGAGGCGATGCAGGCCTTCCTTCGTCTCGGCCTCCTCGCCGGGCCGCGGATTCGGCCTGCTCTCGGTAGCCACCCGGCTTCCCGGCACGCTGAGTGCGGTGACGGTGTCCAGCAACCGATCCTGCGCCTCGGGCGGCAGATAACCCAGCAGTCCTTCGGCGCTCCAAGCGGCCTGCCGCTCCGGATCGAATCCGGCGCTCCGCAGCGCGGCGGGCCAATCGTCGCGCAGATCGGCGGCAACCACCCTCCGATCGGCGGTGGGCACAGCACCCAACTCGGCCAGCGCACGGGTCTTGAACTCGAGAACCTTCGGCTGATCGACCTCGAACACCACGACTCCGTCCGGCCAGGACAACCGATAAGCGCGGGAATCCAGCCCCGAACCCAGGATCACCACCTGCGCGATACCCGCATTCACCGCGTCCGAGAAGAACTCGTCATAGAACTTGGTACGCACCTTGGCCCCGTCGATCGCCACCTGCTCGACCAGATCGTCGGGTTCTACTTCGCCGGTCGCGAACCGGGTGAGGAAATCGATGCCGACCGCCCGCACGAGCGGCTCGGCGAACGGATCATGAATGAGCCTCGGATCCGCACGACTCGCTATCGCCCGCGCCGCCGCGGCCATGGTGGCGGTCGCACCAACACTGGATGCCGGATCCCAAGAATCCCTGTCGTGTCTGGTAGGAGTCACGCTCGGACCATAGCCAACACCACTGCCGACCTGGCTAAAGTGAGAGCGATGACAGCCCGTTCGTCTCACCCTCCGCGTTCGGACGCCCGAGACAATCGCGCCCGCATTCTCGACGCGGCCCGCACGGTCTTCATCACCGATGGCCTGGACGTACCGATCAGGGAGATAGCCCACCGCGCCGAGGTCGGCCCCGCCACCGTCTACCGCCACTTCCCGACCAAACAGATGCTGGCCACCGAGGCGTTCACCGCCCAACTGCGCACCTGGCAATCCGTCATGGCGAAAGGTCTCGCCGATCCCGACCCCTGGCACGGCTTCTGCCGAACAGTCGAAAACCTTTGTGCCCTGCGAGCATCCGACCACGCCTTCACCGCGGCATTCAAATCCACCTACCCCCGCGCAATGAACTTCAGCGCAACACGCGCCTCCTCACTGACCTCCGCAGCCGAACTGATCCGCCGCGCCAGGACCACCGGCCACCTACGCCCCGACGTAGTACCGAACGATCTTGCTCTCATGCTCATGGCCACCGACGGCCTCCGCCCAAGCTCACCGGCAGATACCCAACGCTTCGCCACCCACATCATCCGAGCGTTCCGAGCCGGTGCTCACCCATCCCTGCCCGAAGGGTCTCTCCGGGCGAGCACCCCGAGGTAGTCGGTGAACCGCGATGTCGGCCGGATCGCGATACCCTCGTCACTCGGACGGATAATGGCGGCCAAGTCCAGAGTTCCGTTGTGCCACCAATACACCCATGGGTTGATCGGCCACGGATCCTGCGCGGCATGCGACGCCGCCAGGTGCGCGAGCACCGTGACCGACCGAATCACCTCCAGGCCTGCGACCGGGTAGGCGTACATGGATTCCTTGGCCGGCAAGATCAGCACCGCCCCGTGTGGGCCGGTCACCGGGTAGGCGCCGAGCCACCGGGCATGCGCGGTCAGATATTCCGGGCCCGTGAGCAACGCGATCGGCGCAAGCCCCTCGGCAAGGTCCACGTCGAATCGAGTGCGGTGAATGTCGACACCGCCATCTGCGTACACGTTTCGATCGGCGAGGGCGAAAAGCTCCCATTCGCCGATCGCCCAGTGCGCCAGCATGTCGTAGGTGACCGGTCTGACGGTATGGATCCGGTCGATCACCACGCGCTGGATCAGCCCGGGCGCGACGACCCGCCGCACCTCGTTGCCGAGCCCGCCGGCGGTGGAGTACAAGCGGGTCCGGATCAGATGACGCATCACACCGAAATCGGTGTAGTCGAGCGGACTGTCACGATCCAGCGCCTGCTCGACCTCCTCCGTGTCGAGGACGTCGGCGACCAGCACCGGCCATTCCTCCGCGTCGAGCGGCGCGACCTGCCGCCGCAGGTTATCCAGGAACCACACGAAAGTGGTTGGTCCCGAGAGCCGCATCGCGTCCCGCGCAATCAGTCGGCAGGTGTATCCGCGACGCCGCGCGACCGACTCCACCACCGCCACCAGCGGATCCTCGTTTGTCCCCGACATGTCGATCCCCCGATCTCCACCGCCCGCCGGCACGAACTCATCCCATGCCCGTCGCGTCATTATGGCCCGGGGCACCGACACATTCCGGTGCGAAGTTGTCGGCTGACATCCCCAACTCCAGCCGTTCTCACCCGGGGACGCGGCGTCCGCCCGGTGTGCGACATGCGGGCGCGATATCCGTATTCGGGGCCGACGGACCATCCGGTCCCCGCCGATCAGCCACGCATGGGATGCCCGCGGCTGCTCGGCAGATCTTCCCCCTAGGCGGGCGGAGCCGCGACCCCGTGCGCCGGGTCGCAGGGATCGTCGCCGGGCGGCTCGCGGGGGTCGCGATGTTCAGCGCCACCAAGGCGTGACGCGCATGCGCAGGCGGTCCGGGGTGAGGGTGGCGGAGAGCTTCGGCGAGGTGGGTAGCACGGGATCGAGCCGGAACCGAGCAGCGATCGTCGTGGCGACCGTGGTGATCTCCAGCATCGCGAGGCCCTCACCGATGCAGTTCTGCGATCCCGCACCGAATGCCAGGAACGCGGTTCTGGAAACCTCGGCGCGACGATCGGGCAGCCAGCGGTCCGGGTCGAAAACGTCCGGATCCGGAAAATGATCCGGATGCCGCTGCAGCGCATAGGGACTGAACAACACGTGTGCGCCCGCGGGGAGACGATACCCACCGAGTTCGACCGCAACGCGGGTCTGCCGGGACACCAGCCACGGCGGCGGATACAGCCGCAACGTCTCCCGCGCGACCCGTTGCGCGTAATCGACCGAGCCACCGCATGATTCATCGTGCAGCCGCTGCGCGACCGCCGGATGTGCCGAAACGGCGTGCCACAACCAGGCCATCGCATTGCCGGTCGTCTCGGTGCCCGCGAACAGCAGATTCACCATCTCGTCGCAGACCTCGTCATCGGTCAGGCCCGCTCCGGTATCCGGATGCCGCGCGGCCAGCAGCAGCGACAACAGGTCACCGTTGTCGACACCCGCGGACCGATAGTGGGCAACCAGGTCGGCGACGACCTGCCGCAGCCGCCGATTCGCGGCGGTGAACCGGCGATTCGCGGGCAGCGGCAGGCGTTCGAGAACCGGCGCGGAGACCAGCACCCGCCACGCCACACCGCGCAGGACGGTGGGCAGGTCACGGCGAATCACCGTGATCGCCTGCGTGTTCGGAGCCGCCGAGCACAGCGCCCTGGCCACCACGGTGAGAGCCAGCTCCCGCATGGCGTCGTCGATCGCGAGCACCGCACCCGCGCGCCAACCGTCGATCACCTCCAGCGTGGACTCGCGGATGAGGCCGGCATAGCGGGCAAGATGACCGTGGTGGAATGCCGGTTGCAGCAGTCGACGCCGCTCGCGATGGCGGCGGCCATCGGTTGTCGACAGCGAATTACCCAGCAGCGCAGCGAGTTTCTGGTAGTGCAGGCCCTTGGTGAACCGGGCGGCATCGGCGACCAGCACGCGCCGGACCAGTGCGGGATCGGTGACCAGATACGCCGAGACCGGCCCGAGCCGCAGATGCACGACCGGCCCGGTGTCGGTGAGCGACCGGAGGAACGGCAGCGGTCGGCGTAGTAGCACCGGCGCGTGCCCCAGCACCGGAAAGCGCTGCGGCGCAGAGGGAACCGAGGGCAGCACGTCAGATCGCATAGTCGCCTGCCAAGGTGTCGTAGCGGTGGGAGTACAGGTGCTCGTGGAAGTCGACGAAGCGACGCGCCAGCTCGATGCCGCGCCGATCCCGCAGTCGCCGTTCGAGTTCGGCGAACTGCTGTTCCAGCTCTCGGCGCAGCCGGGCGTAGCGGCGAGCGAAGTAGTCGAGGTCGTCGATCAGGATTCGAAACCCTTCCGCGGCGTCCTCGGCGGTATGCAGCGCACTCAGACAGATGTTGAACTCGTTGTGCGCCAGGTCCTTCCGGAATCGGTTGAGGGGCGGTTCGTCGGCGGCACGGGCGAGAATCTGCAGCGTGCTCACCCCGGCGTTCCGATCGTGTCGCCGCCGCACCGAGGCGAACAGGTCGGCGCGCTCGGTGGAGGTCATGTGCAGTAATGCCGTGCCGATGTCGTTCTGCAGTCGCACCAGAACCGCGGCCGTCTCGAAGGACGCCATCAGCGAGCCGTCCCGCAAAGCCGCGAGGTAGCCGCGGTCGGTGCCCGACATCTCACCGAACACGGTCGCGAAATAGCCGAGCGTCGCGGTGACGAGAATGGCCTTGCTCCCGGTGCCGAGCAGTTCGGCCCTGGTGCGGTCGAGGTGACGGACAGTGCGATCGACGGCCGTGTACCGCTCGATCGTGGCCGTCCGCACCGCCCGTTCGCCCGCCGTGTCCGCGATGGCCGCGAGGACGTCGCGCCCGGAGACCAGATTGGCCACGAGCCCGCACCACACGCTGTACTCGAGCGCGGCCGGGGCATCGGCGAGTCCGCGATCGGCGCGGTAGCGGTCGGTGATCTTGCGCTGATGCTCCGCGGTCAAACTCTGCTCGAAGCTGGAGATCCGGTCGCAGCGGGCGCGCAGCGGCGCCAGCAGTTCCGCTACCGGCCGCGACGACGGGTGCCGCAGATCGTCGGTGGCGACGGTGTCGAAGTCCAACAGGAGGTCACGCACCTCCGGCCGCGCGCCGGGGACGGCGAGCCCGATACCGAGATTGTCGGAAACGACCTCGAAGACCTGGTACAGGTTCACCGGGACGGCGTACCGCAGCAGAATCGGCCATTCGGCGGCGTCCGACAGCCCTGCCAGCAATTCCGCCGTGAGATTCCCCAGCTGCGTCAAGGCGATGATCCGAGTGAAAAGATCGCGATCCGGATTCTTCGCCGACAGCGCCCAGGTGAAGAATTCGCGATATTCCGGATCGGGCAGGAATCGGCCCAGTCGCCCCAGCAATGCCTGCCGCGTCACGTCCACGGCCTCGCCGCGCTGCGCGGAATTACTTCTCATTACAGAACCCTGCCATCACGTGAATGGAGATCAGGAATATAACCAGGGAAGACGCACCTGACAAGCGGTGGACCACGGTCGTGATACATACCTAGGAAGCGGGCCCCTCTAAGCATTCTTAGGTACCCATAGGTAATTCCGAAATCATTCTCGGCCAACGCAGTACGAGCCATTGACCGGCCTCCGCGCGGCGGCGTACATTTGCCCGCGTTCGGACGTGGTCAAGCGTCCGGAAATACATCGCAAAGATGAGGGTTCGCGATGGTTATCAAAGAAACACCTGTCGGCGTTACCGCTGCGCATACCGCGCCTTCCGATACCGGGCGAAGGCCTTCCGGCAATCAGGCAATACACACGGTCGCCGTGATCGGCTGCGGTTTGATCGGCACCTCGGTGGCCTTGGCATTGCGTCGGCGCGGGGTGATCGTCCACCTGAACGACATCGATCCCACCCAGGCGGCCGCCGCCGCGAACCTGGGTGCGGGAATTCCGGGGCCGCCACCCGTTCCCGTCGACCTGACGGTGATCGCAGTGCCGCCCGGCAGCACCGCGGCCGTACTCGCCGACTGCCAGGCCAAGGGCCTGTCGCGGATCTACACCGACGTGGCCAGCGTCAAATGCGCTCCGGCACGAGAGGCGGAGTGGCTCGGCTGCGACCTCGCCACCTACGTGGGCGGGCATCCCATGGCCGGCGGCGAGCGGTCGGGTCCCGCGGCGGCCTCCGCCGGACTCTTCGACGACCGAGTGTGGGTCCTCACCCCGGACAACCGGACTCGGCCCGACGCGCTACGAGCGGTCGAGGAGCTGCTCACGCGCCTCGGCGCCCGCCCGGTCGTGATGCCCTCGCCCGACCACGACCGCGCGGTCGCCCGCACATCCCATGTGCCACACCTGATTTCGGCGCTACTCGCCGCACGCCTCGCGGACACGAACGAGTCGGTACTCGCCCTGTGCGGCGCCGGCATCCGCGACACCACCCGAATAGCCGCCGGCAATCCCCACCTGTGGACCGATATCCTGCGCGCCAACGCCGACGAAATCACCACAGTCCTAACAGAATTCGCCACCGACCTCCACACCGCAACCCAAGCCCTACACCACGACCCCACCCCCCTGACCGCTCTGCTAGCCCGCGGCAACGCAGGCCGGGCGGCCCTCACAACACCCCCACAATCGAAATCCCCAGCCATCTCGCCGCCGACCACACCCCGCACAGCATCCGGCGTCCTACGGCGGCTCGTCGCCGCCGTGTCGCGATGACGCTCGATATCCGCGGACCGGCGGCCGTGCTGGGTGGGCGGATCGAATTGCCGCGCGAGACGGTGCTGTTGTCGACGGCCGTGGGGCCGTGCCTGTTCGGCACCGCGTTCCTGGTCACGGCATACCTGCCAGGCACACCCGGGTGGAATGCGATCTATCGGGTGCTGCCCGCGGGGGTATTGCTGCTCGCGCTGCGCCCGGCCCGGCCGCACGGCGTGTGGTGGCTGCGCTCGATGTTGCTGGGCGCCTTGAACTTCGGTGGTTTCTTCGCCTTACAGGCACTGGCCGCCCATCGCCTGCCCGGCGGCGTGGTCGCGACGGTCTCCGCGGCCCAATGCCTGGTGGTGCCGGTGCTGTTGACCGCGCTCGGCCAGCGCGTCGGCAGCCGCGATTTCTGGGTACCCCCGATCGGACTGGCCGGCATCGCACTGCTGGTCTTCGAGGGCGAGACGGCGTTCGACGCGCTGGGCCTCGGCGCCGCGGCCGGACTGGCGGTGCTCTCGGCCACCGGCATGGTGCTGACCCGACGCTGGGGCGCGCCGCCCGGCGTGCACCCACTCAGCGCCACGGCATGGCAGATGATCGCGGGCAGCCTCCTGCTACTGCCGATCGCCACCCTGATCGACGGAACGCCACCACCATTGAGCCTCGGCCAGCTGAGCGCGACGATCTGGCTGTCGGTAGGCGCTACGGCCCTGGCGTTCGCGCTGTTCTTCGGCGGACTCTACCGCGGCGTCCCCGCG
>NZ_JARWOP010000104.1 GCF_029868745.1 Nocardia wallacei
GCTGCGAAGCGACGAAGGAGCCAGCAGCGGCACCCGAAAACCGAGACCAAGGGCGCCGAAAACCCGCCGCAGCGAAGCGAAGGCCAAAAATCCAGCTACCCAGCCAAATGCGCACCCAAAGCCCGCAGGTGATCGCTGGCACCCCCCAGCGCGAACTCATTGTGCTTAGCCGCAGTGAAGTAATTGTGCACAACATGATCCCGATCAATCCCAACCCCACCATGCACATGCACCACAGTGTGCGCAATCCGATGCCCAGCCTCCGCAGCCCAATACTTAGCCGTATGAATCTCCGCCCCCGCAGCCAACCCCTCCGAAACCAACCACCCCGCCTGAGTAACCGCCAGCCGCAACCCCTGCAAATCGATATACCCATCAGCCAACCGCTGAGCCACAGCCTGAAACCCCCCGATCTTCCGCCCGAACTGCTCCCGCTCCCGCCCATACTCGGCCACCAACTCCAGCGCCCGCTCCAACGTCCCCCACTGCTGCGCCGCCAGCCCCAGCCACCCCCGCCCGAGCAGCCAGTCCACCACCTCCGCACCGGCCTCGACCGTCCCCACCAATTCCGCAGGCGCGCGGTCGAATTCGAGCTCGGCCTCAGGACTCCGGTCGACCACCTGCTGCCCGGTCACCCGCACACTCGCGTCGGCGGGATCGACCAGGAACACCGCCGGCGCCCCGGACACACTGGCCGACACCAGGATCCGCGACGCCTGCTCAGCGAACGGCACGACGGTCTTGGCCCCGGTCAGCCGCCACCCGTCACCGTCGGCGGTCGCGGTGGTGGTCGGCCGCGCCGGCTCCCAGTTCCGCTCCTCGGAGAGCGCCACCGTCAGGATCGTCTCGCCCGCAGCGGCTTTCGCCGCCGTCTCACGCTGCGCGTCGGTTCCGAAGGCCGCCAGCGCGCCCGCGCCCAGCACCACCGACCAGAGGTACGGTACCGCCGCCACATACTTGCCCAGCTCGCGGAGCACAGCTATCTGCTCCAGCACGCCCAGATCGCTGCCGCCGACGGACTCGGGCAGCGTCGCCGCCAGCACACCCGTCTCGCCCAGCGAGCGCCACAGCGGCTCGTCGAAACGCACGGCCGCGGTGTCGAGTTCACGCAGTCGTTCGGCCGTGACGAGCTTGCCGCACACCTCGCCGGTGAGCCGGGCCAGGTCCTGCTGTGCTTCGGTATTGGTGAAATCCATTGTGATCACTCAGCTTTCGGTCAGCGCGCCGCGGCCGGCTGCTTCAGGGCGGTCATGGCGATGATGTCGCGCTGCACCTCGTTGGTGCCGCCGCCGAAGGTCAGGATGAGGCAGGCGCGGTGCATGCGCTCGAGGCGGCCGCGCAGCGCGGCGCCCGGCGAGTCCTGGCGCAGGTAGCCCTGCGGCCCGAGTACCTCCATGAGCAGGCGGTAGGCCTCGGTGGCCAGCTCGGTGCCGAGCACCTTGCAGGTGGAGGCGTCCCACGGGCGCGGCGCGGCGTCGCCGCCGGCGTCCGCACCGGACGCGATCTCCCAGTTCAGCAGCTTCAGGAATTCCACCTTGGCGTGCACCCGGGCCAGGTTCAGGCGCACCCATTCGCCGTCGATGACGCGTGCCCCGTTGGAGTCCTTGGTGTCCTTGGCCCACTCGACGGTCTGGTTCAGGGCCAGTTGCAGCGGCGCGGCCGAAGTCAGCGCCACTCGCTCGTGGTTGAGCTGGTTGGTGACCAGCGACCAGCCGCCGTTCTCCGGCCCGACCATCGCGGTGTGCGGCACCCGGACGTCCTGGTAGTAGGTGGCGCTGGTGTCGGGCCCTGCCATCGTGTGCACCGGCGTCCAGGAGAAGCCCTCGGCCGTGGTGGGCAGGATGAACATGCTGATGCCCTTGTGCTTCTTGGCGTTCGGGTCGGTGCGCGCGGCCAGCCACACGTAGTCGGCGTACTGGATGAGGCTGGTCCACATCTTCTGGCCGTTGATGACCCAGTCGTCGCCGTCCCGCACCGCGGTCGTGCGCAGCGAGGCCAGGTCGGTGCCGGCGCCGGGCTCGGAGTAGCCGATGGAGAAGTGCAGTTCGCCCGCCGCGATCTTGGGGAGGAAGAACCGCTTCTGCTCCTCGGTGCCGTAGTGCATGATCGTCGGCGCCACCGAATTGATGGTCAGGAACGGCACCGGGGCGCCCGCGATCGCCGCCTCGTCGGTGAAGATCAGCTGGTCCATGGTGGAGCGGTCCTGCCCGCCGAACTCCTTCGGCCAGCCCAGCGCGAGCCAGCCGTCGCGGCCCATGTCCCGCACGACCTCGCGGTAGACATCGCCGTGGCCGTATTCGCCGGTCTGCGCGGACAGGGCTGCCCGGCGCTCCGGGGTGACCAGCTCGGCGAAGTACTCGCGCAGCTCGGCACGCAGCTGTTCCTGTTGCGGGGTATAAGCAATCCGCATGGAGGGACACCTCATCACTCGTTGATAGCCGGCCGGTATGGCACCGGATGGTTGTTCCGATCATTGCATATCGACTGAAACATGTTCCAGTATGGAGCCTGGATCCGGCCGCTTCAGCCGCGGCGTCCGGGAACGGCTTGTAGGCTCGGCGATATCTGCGGCAAAGGAGTTGTCAATGAAGCTGACTGTGGACTTCGACCAGTGCGAAGCGAACGGTATCTGTGTCGGAATCGCGCCCGACGTCTTCGAACTCGATGACGAGGACATGCTGCACGTCGCGGTGACCGAGGTGCCCGCGGATCGGCTGGCCGATGTCGAGACCGCGGTCGCGCAGTGCCCGAAGGCGGCCCTGAAACTCGAGTGACTCGATGCTTGCCGTGAACTGGAACACGTTCTAGAGTCACGGCGTGGTCGAAAGTGAACTGAGTCTGTCCGGTCGAGTGGCGATTGTGACCGGAGCCGGTGCCGGACTGGGCCGGGCGGAGGCGCTCGCGCTGGCGGGCGCCGGAGCCGCGGTGGTGGTCAACGATCTGGCTGAGAACGACGCGGTGGCCGCGACGCTCGCCGACATCCGGGCGCTCGGCGCCAAGGCCGAGTTCGTCGCCGGCAGCGTGGCCGAGCGGACCACCGCCGACGCGCTGATCAGCACCGCGGAGGAGGCCTTCGGCGGCGTCGACATCGTCGTGAACAATGCCGGCATCACCCGCGACCGCATGCTGTTCAACATGTCCGACGAGGACTGGGACGCGGTGCTTGCCGTGCATTTGCGCGGGCACTTCCTGCTGTCCCGCAATGCCGCCGCGTATTGGCGCGGCAAGTCCAAGCAGGCGGGCGCGCCGGTGTACGGGCGCCTGATCAACACCGCCTCCGAGGCCGGTCTGCTCGGCCCCGAGGGGCAGGCCAACTACGCCGCGGCCAAGGCGGGCATCACCGCGCTGACCTTGTCGGCATCGCGGGCGCTGGCGCGCTTCGGCGTGAAGGCCAACGCGATCTGCCCGCGGGCGCGCACCGCCATGACCGAGAAGGTGTTCTCCGACGCTCCGGTCGGCGAGGTCGACCCGCTGTCGCCCGATCATGTGGCCCGACTGGTCGCCTACCTGGCCGCACCGGGCGCCGAGGCGATCAGCGGACAGGTCTTCGTGGTCTACGGATCGATGGTGGCGCTGATGGCCGCTCCCGAGGTGGAACAGCGCTTCGACGCCGACGGTGCGCAATGGACGCCGGACACATTGGCCGACACACTCGGAAACTACTTCTCCGAGCGGCCGTCCGGGCGTACGTTTTCCGCGTCGGCGCTGCACGAACTCGGCTGAACGACCAACTGACGGCGGCTGCCCCGTTGTTCGGTTGATCGGCGGTCGAGCAGTTGGTAGACATGGACCTCGGATGGTGTGCGGTTCCTCACAAAGGCGGCTCGTACACCGTATGAACAAGTTCTAGCTCTCGATGAACCTTCGGGAGAAATGGGCAGCTCAAAACTCAAAAAATCTGTCCAGAATGCAGATGAACATGTTCTAATCTTCGGGACGGCACCGACGCCATCGGCGAGTGCCGTCGCAGGCAGTATGTGCAAGGCACGGCAAGGAGGAATCGCGGAATGAACCAGGTTCTCGCCGTGCCGATGCAAGCGGTCGGTGGGTTCTTCGAACTCACCGCCGCCGTCGCGCGGGCCCTGGTACGGCCCCCCTTTCAACGGCGCGAGTTCATCGATCAGTCGTGGTTCGTGGCCCGGGTCTCCATCGTCCCGACCCTGCTGGTCGCCATTCCGTTCACCGTGCTGGTGAGCTTCACGCTCAACATCCTGCTGCGGGAGATCGGCGCGGCGGACCTGTCCGGTGCGGGCGCCGCGTTCGGCGCGGTCACCCAGGTCGGCCCCATCGTGACGGTGCTGATCGTGGCGGGCGCCGGCGCCACCGCGATCTGCGCGGACCTCGGCGCGCGGACCATCCGCGAGGAGATCGATGCCATGCGGGTGCTGGGCATCGACCCCGTGCACCGGCTGGTGGTGCCGCGCGTGCTCGCGTCGATGTTCGTCGCCGCGCTGCTCAACGGCCTGGTCTGCACGATCGGCATCGTCGGTGGCTTCCTGTTCTCGGTCTTCCTGCAGGGCGTGAATCCCGGCGCCTTCGTCAACGGGATCACGCTGCTGACGCACCTGCCGGAGTTGGTCATCTCCGAGGTCAAGGCCACGCTGTTCGGCCTGATCGCCGGGCTGGTGGCGTGCTACCT
Source organism: Nocardia wallacei (assembly GCF_029868745.1). Taxonomy (GTDB): domain Bacteria; phylum Actinomycetota; class Actinomycetes; order Mycobacteriales; family Mycobacteriaceae; genus Nocardia; species Nocardia wallacei_B. Next base: position 4,640 of record NZ_JARWOP010000104.1, read on the forward strand.
GGGGCTGAATGTCCGAGGCGGACCCAAGAGCGTCGGCGACGCGGTCAACCAGACGGTGGTGTTCTCCTTCATGGCTCTGTTCGTGGTGAACGTTGTGGTCACCGCTGTCGGCATCAAGTTCACGGTGCGGTGACGGCATGGCCTTTGTAATCGAATCCCGCTTCCCGCGTACTGTTCGTCGAGTGCGGAGGTTGTCCGATTCACTAGACAACATCGGGCGGCACGCACTGTTCTACGCGCAGTCCCTGGCCGCGGTGCCGCGGGCGCTCACGCACTATCGCACCGAAACCATTCGATTGATCGCCGAGATCAGCATGGGCAGCGGCGCGCTGGCGGTGATCGGCGGCACGGTGGTGATCGTCGGATTCCTGACGCTGTTCGCCGGCGGCACCATCGCGGTGCAGGGCTACAGCTCGCTCGGCAATATCGGCGTCGAGGCGCTGACGGGCTTCTTCGCGGCATTCATCAATGTCCGCATCGCGGCGCCGGTGATTTCCGGAATCGGGCTGGCCGCGACCATCGGCGCCGGCGCCACCGCGCAATTGGGCGCGATGCGCGTCGCCGAGGAGATCGACGCGCTGGAATCGATGGCCATCCGGCCGGTGCCGTTCCTGATCGGGACGCGGGTGCTGGCCGGAATGATCGCGATCGTGCCGCTGTACGCGCTGGCGGTGATCGCGTCGTTCGTCGCCAGCCGTTTCGCGACGGTGGTGATCTATGGGCAGTCGGCCGGCGTGTACGACCACTACTTCTCGACCTTCCTGATTCCCAGCGACATTCTGTGGTCGTTCGTGCAGGCGATCTTCATGGCCCTGGCGGTCATGCTGATCCACACGTATTACGGCTATCACGCCTCGGGCGGTCCGGTCGGGGTCGGCGTCGCGGTCGGTAACGCGGTGCGCGCCTCGCTGGTCGCGGTGGTGACGGTGACCCTGCTGGTCTCGCTGGCCATCTACGGCACCTCCGGCAATTTCCATCTCTCCGGGTAGGCGGTATGGCGGCAAACAAACTGGTCGAAAAGGACGGCGCCGGAAAGATATTCGGCGCCGGCTGGGGCGTGAAACTCGCCGGGCTCGGCTTCGTGCTGAGTCTGGCGGCCGTCGTGGCGATCGCGCTGACGATGTTCGCCGGCGGATTCGCCGACACCCGGGCAGTTTTCATCGACGCGCCGCGCGCCGGGCTGGTGCTGGACCCGGATGCGAAGGTGAAGATTCGCGGCGTCGAAATCGGCCGGGTCGCGTCGATTTCGTACACCGGTGACCATGCCCGGCTACGGCTGGACGTGGATCCCGAGCAGTTGAAAATGATCCCCGCCAATGCCGGTGTGGACATCCGGTCCACCACCGTGTTCGGCGCCAAATACGTGAATTTCGAAGTGCCCGAACAGCCCTCGCCGGATTCGCTGCGGCCGGGCGCGACCTTGGCCGCCAAGTCCGTGACGGTCGAATTCAATACGCTGTTCCAGCATTTGACCGATGTGCTGGCCCAGGTGCAGCCGGAGAAACTGAACGCGACGCTGACCGCGCTCGGCACGGCGCTGGAGGGCCGCGGCGACAAGCTGGGGCAGCTGCTGGTCGACAGCGATCAATTCCTGCGGGAGATCAATCCGAGCCTGCCGGACCTGCAACGCGATCTGCGGTCGTCGATCGGCGTGACCAACCTGTACGCCGACGCCGTGCCGGATCTGTTGCGCACCACCGACAATGTCGGAGTCACCGGCGGCACCCTCGTCGACGAGGAACACAATTTCGATGCCATGCTCGTGAACCTCATCGGCCTGGCCGACACCACCACGCCGATCCTGCGCGACAACGAGCAGTCGCTGGTGACGGCGCTGGATCTGCTGCGGCCTACCACCGATCTGCTCTACCAGTACCGGTCCGCGCTGAACTGCGTGGTCGAGGGCATCGGCACCAATGTCGACGTGATGAATCAGATCTTCGGCGGCAGCGGCGCCGGGGTGCTGCTGAACGCCGGGTTCATGCCGGGCGGTGAGCCCTACCGGTACCCGAAGGATCTGCCCAAGGTGAACGCCACCGGCGGCCCGCACTGCGAGAACATCATCGACCGGGTGCCGGGCAGTCACTCCAACTACCTGGTCACCGACACCGCCGAGGGCGAGGTGTGGACGCCGGAGCTGCATTCGCACCTCAACGGTCCGCGCGTGTTCCAGTTGATGTTCGCCGGAATGCCGGGGGTGCCGAATCCGTGAGGATGAAAATGCACGCCTCGACCGTGAAACTGAGCATCTTCACGCTGGTCATGGTGCTCGTGCTGGCCATGCTCGGAGTGATCTTCAGCCAGATGCGCTTCTCCCGGGAGACCGGTTATCACGCGGTGTTCACCAGTTCCTCCGGCATGCTGCCCGGTTCGAAGGTGCGCATCGCCGGGGTGCCGGTCGGGTCGGTCAGCCGGGTGTACGTCGGCAAGGACCATCTCGCGCATGTCGATTTCGACGTCGACAACAAGTACCGGCTCTACACCAGCACCCAGGCGGCCGTCCGCTACGAGAACCTCGTGGGCGACCGGTATCTGGAGCTGATGGAGGGTCCGGGCACGGCCGAGGCGCTGTCGAAGAACGCCACCCTCGGGACCGACCGGACCAAACCGGCGCTGGACCTGGACCTGCTGCTCGGCGGGTTCAAACCGCTGCTGCGCGGGCTGGATCCGGCTCAGGTCAACGATCTCACCGAGGCGCTGCTGCAGGTGTTCCAAGGACAGGGCGGCGCGCTGGTGGCGCTGCTGAACAGCTCCGGTTCGTTCAGTAAGACGCTGGCCGACCGCGACGCGCTGATCGGCAGCGTGATCGAGAATCTGAAGACGGTGCTGGCCACCATCGACGATCGCGGCAAGGAATTCGACACCACGCTGACCGAACTGCAACGGCTGGTCAGCGGCCTGGCGGCGGACAAGGACCCGATCGGTGCGGCGCTGCCGCGCCTGGCCGGGGCGACTGGCGACCTGACCGACCTGCTGCGGCAGGCCCGGCCCGACCTGCAGCAGACCTTCGGCCAGCTCGGTCAGCTGTCACAGAACCTGGACGACAAGTCCGGTGATCTGCAGGCGATCTTCGACCAGCTGCCGGAGACCTACAAGAAGCTGGTCCGCGTCGGGTCCTACGGGTCGTTCCTGAACATGTACGTCTGCGGCGTCACCATGCTCGCCGACGGTCCCGACGGCAAGCCGATGGAAGTGCATCTGCCGGGCAATCAGACCACCGGAAGGTGTGCGAGCCAGTGAACGGAAATCGGTCCCCGCTGCTGCAGATCGGCGTCGTCGGTGTCGTGCTGGCCATCGCGATCTCGCTGTCGGCGCTGCAATTCGACCGGCTCCCGTTCGTGCGCGGCGGCGCCGAGTTCAGTGCGTTCTTCGCCGATGCCGGCGGGCTGCTGCCCGGCGACCAGGTCCAGGTGGCCGGGGTGCGGACCGGCCGGGTGGAGGACGTGCGCCTGGACGGCGCCAAGGTGAAGGTGCGCTTCAGTCTCGACGAGTCGATCGTGCTGGGCGACAAGACGACCGCCGCCATCAAGACCAACACCGTGCTGGGCCGCAAGTCGCTCGAGGTGGACCCCCAGGGCACCGGGGCGCTGCGGCGTGACGATCCGATTCCGTTGGAGCGCACCAGGTCTCCGTATTCGCTCAACGACGCGCTCGGTGATCTCAGCAAGACCGTGCAGGGCCTGGACCTGGATCAGGTCAACCAGACCCTGGACACGCTGTCGCAGACTTTCGCCGACACCCCGGCGCCGCTGCGGTCGGCCCTCGACGGCATCACGCAGCTGTCGCGCAGCCTGAACAATCGCGACCAGGCGCTCACCGAGCTGCTCGGCCGCGCGCAGAACGTGACCAAGGTGCTGGCGGACCGTTCCAACCAGATCAACGCGCTGCTGCTGGACGGCAACGATCTGCTCGGCGAACTGGATGCCCGGCGCACGGCCCTGAGCCAGCTGATCGTGTATGTGAACGGGCTGGCACAGCAGCTCAGCGGATTCGTCTCCGACAACGAGGCGCAGCTGAAACCCGCTCTGGAGAAACTGAATTCGGTGCTGGCGCTGCTGCAGAAGAACAAGGACAACCTGGGTTCGGCGCTCGAACAGCTCGGCCCGTACGCGGCGGCGCTGGGCGAACAGGTCGGCAGCGGGCCCTACTTCCAGTCGTATCTGTCCAACATCTCCAGCGTGACGATCCGCCCGCTGGTCGACGCGCTCGTGTGGCCGGACCGGCTGCCGCAATCGTTCCAGGAGTATCTGAACGCTCCGCTGACCACCAGTCCCGCAATTCAGGAGCCGCCGCGATGACCGCACTGCGCAAGATCGCCAAGGTGCCGCGCTGGACGCGGTACGTGGCCGCGGGCCTGGTGGTGGCCCTGGCCGCGTGGATCGTCTACGGGGCCGTCACCAATATCGGCAAGACCCACATCACCGCGTATTTCCCCTCGACGACCGGCCTGTACGCCGGGGACGACGTCCGGGTGCTGGGCGTGAAGGTCGGCAAGATCAATTCGATCGAGCCCGGCCGCGACCGCGTCAAGGTGACCATGACCGTCGACCGCGGCGTCGACATCCCGGCGGAGGCCAATGCCGTGGCCGTCTCGCCCTCGCTGGTGTCGGCACGGTTCGTGCAGTTGGCCCCGGTCTACACCGAGGGCCCGAAGCTGCACGACAACGCCGAGATCCCGATCGAGCGCACCGCGATTCCGGTGGAGTGGGACGACATCAAGGCGGAGCTGACCAAGCTGTCGCAGGCGCTGGGACCGGTGGGCGAGGACAAGCAGGGCTCGTTCGGCCGGGCGGTCGACACCTTCGCCGACAATCTCGGCAACGGCAACGCCCAGGCCCTGCGGGACACGCTGCGGGAGCTGTCGAGCACGCTGAACACGCTCTCCGACGGCCGGACCGACCTGTTCGGCACCATCCGCAATCTGCAGCAGTTCGTCGACGTGCTGTCCAAGAGCAACGATCAGATCGTGCAGTTCGGCGGCCGGCTGGCCTCGGTGTCATCGGTGCTGGCCGGGGTCTCGACGGATCTCGGTGCGGGACTGGACAATCTGGATACCGCGGTGGCCGATGTGAAGCGGTTCCTGGACGAACGCGGCGGCGCGCTCACCGAGGGCGTGCAGCGCCTCCAGGACGTCACCCAGTTGCTGGCCGACAAGCGGCCCGAGCTCGAAAAGGTGCTGCACTCCGGCCCGACGGGCCTGGTGAACTTCTACCAGATCTACAAGCCCGCCCAGGGCTCGCTGGCGGGCGCGGTGGTGGGCACCAACTTCGCCAACCCGATCGCGTTCCTGTGCGGCGCGGTGGAGGGCATCGGCGCCAACGAATCCGACAAGTCCGGGCAGCTGTGCCGCCAGTACCTGGGGCCGGTGCTCAACTCGCTGGTCATGAATTACCCACCGCTGCTGGTGAATCCGGCGTCCACCCAGACCGTGTTCCCGCAGCAGCTCACCTACAGCACCCCGGATCTCGCGGGCGCGGCCGGTGGCGAATCCCCGGTCAGCGTGCCGGGTGACATTGCGGGCCTGGCGGTTCCGGGAGGAGGCCGATGATGCGCGGGCGGCGGAGAACCCGGATCGCCGGTGTGGCGATCGGCCTGGCCGTGCTGCTGGGCGCGACCGGGTGCCAGTGGGACGGCCTCAACACCCTGCCGATGCCGGGTGCGGCGGGGACGGGGGAGGGCTCCTGGCAGGTGCGTATCCAGATGCCGAATGTCACCACGCTGACCCGTAATTCGCCGGTGAAGGTCGACGATGTGGCGGTCGGGACGGTGACCGGAATCGAGGTCGAGGGCTGGCACGCGCTGGTGACCGTCAGCCTCGACAAGGGCGTGAAACTGCCCGCGAACGCGATCGCGCGGATCGGCCAGACCAGCCTGCTGGGCAGCAACCACGTCGAGCTGGCGCCGCCCGAAGGCGTTGCGGCGCAAGGAGAACTGCACAACGGCGATGTCATCCCGCTCGACCGCGCGGGCGCCTTCCCGACCACCGAGCAGACGCTCTCGTCACTGTCGGTGGTGCTCAACGGCGGCGGTATCTCGCAGCTCGAGACCATCACCCACGAGCTGAACGCGACGTTCAACGGCCGCGAGGACGCGATCCGCGACCTGCTGCCGCAGCTGGCGCAGCTGACCGGCACGCTGGACCAGCAGACCACCGACATCATCGGCGCGATGGAGGGACTCGACCGGTTCTCCGGACAGCTCTCGCAGCAGAAGGATCAGGTGGCCGCGGCCATCGAGAACATCCATCCCGCGCTGACGGTGCTCGCCGATCGCCGCGAGAACATCACCCACGCCCTCACGGCGCTGGGCGACCTCGGCGACGTGGTGCAGCGGATCATCGCGCAGGGCGGCGAGAACCTGAAGGCCGAACTGGCCGACCTGTGGCCGACGCTGAAGTCGTTGTCCGACACCGGAGATCGGCTCGCGGCCTCGTTGCAATTGCTGCTGACGTTCCCGTTCCCGATCAAGGGCATCAACCAGGCGGTCAAGGGCGACTACATGAACCTGTTCGTCACCTACGACATCACCGGCGCCCGGCTGGACTCGAACTTCCTCACCGGCACGCCGCTCGGCGGCCGATTCGGTGGCGTGCAGGCGAAGTACGGCGTGGAGGCCGCGCTCGGCACCATCGCCGGAACCGCCGGGGAGAAGGGCGATCCCGTGCAGGGACCGCTGCAGCCGCCCCCGCCGGCGCCGAGCATTCCGGGCCTGCCGCCGATTCCGGGGCTGCCCTCGATTCCGGGGCTGACGGTTCCCGGTGCGCCGCAAGGAGGCCCGGGGCAGTGAAGCTCACCAAGTTCGTCCGGACCCAGCTGGTCATCTTCGGCGTGCTGACGGTGGTCGGCCTGCTGGTGATGTCCGCCGCGTACGTGCACCTGCCGGCGATGTTCGGCATCGGACGGTACGGGGTGACCGTGCAGCTCGAGGCGACCGGAGGGCTCTACCCGACCGCGAATGTCGCCTTCCGCGGAACGAATGTCGGCAAGGTCGAGGAGGTCCGGCTCACGCCGACCGGTGTGGACGCGAAGCTGTCGATCGACAGCGACTACCGGATTCCCGTCGACGTGGACGCCTACGTGCGCAGCGTGTCCGCGATCGGTGAGCAGTACGTCGATCTGGTGCCGGCGGCCTCGCCGCACGGTGGCAATCTCGCCGACGGCGCGGTGATTCCGGTGGGGCGCACCAAACTTCCGCAGGATGTCGGGGCCATGCTGGATCAGGCCGATCGGCTGCTGGCGAGTATTTCCGACACCAAGCTGCGCCAGGTCATCGACGACGCGTTCAACGCGTTCAACGGCGCGGGACCGGATCTGCAGAAGTTCATCGACTCGGCCTCGCTGCTGGTGCAGGAGGCGAAGGCGAACACCGGCGCGACCAAGGACCTGCTGGCGAAGATCGGCCCGCTGCTGGACACCCAGAACGAGTCCGACGCGGCCGTGCGGTCGTGGACCCGGGATCTGGCCACCCTCACCGATCAACTGCGCGAACACGATCCGGCGCTGCGCGGACTGCTCGAGCGCACCCCGGCGGCGGCGGAGAAGGTCAGCTCGACCTTCCAGGATCTGAAACCCACACTGCCGCTGCTGTTGTCGAATCTGGTGAGCGTCGGTCAGGTCGGGGTGACCTATCACGCCGGGCTGGAGCAGATCCTGGTGGTGCTGCCGCCGATGGTGTCGGCGCTGCTGACCGCCGCGAGCGGACCGGTCAAGTACGGCGCCATCGTGGACTTCATGCTGGGCCTCAACGACCCGCCCGGCTGTACGACCGGCTTCCTGCCGCCGGACCAGCGGCGTTCGCCCAACGATTTCTCCGTGCCGGAGACGCCCGAGCTGTACTGCAAGATCCCGCAGGACGCCAAGGAAGCGGTGCGCGGCATCCGCAACTACCCGTGCCAGGAGGTGCCGGGCAAGCGGGCGCCGACACCGGAGCTGTGCCGCGACCCCCGGGGCTATGTGCCGGAGGGCAACAACCCGCCGTCCGGGCCGCCGCAGCCGGTGGCCTCCGCCGGTGAACCGCCCGCGGAGGCGCCCGCTCCCGCGCAGGGGTCGGCCGACACCCATCCGGCGTCGCTCAACACCCATTACGACCCGAAGAGTGCCACCTTCATGGGACCCGACGGCCGCACCTACCGACAGGGCGACATCCAGAGTGGCGGTTCCGGCACGGTACCGTCGAGCTGGCAGTCGATGCTCGAGGAGCAGCAGAAATGAGCGAAAACACAGGCATCCCCGGTCGCACCCGCCGTCGCGTGGTGCGCTCGGCGGGACCGCCCGCGGAGAGTGCCCGCCAGACCGAGATCGTGACCAAGGCGTCGGCCGCCGCCTCGACCGAGGTCGCTCCCGCGGGGGACGGCAAGGCGAAGCCGGTCACGAACGGCACCGTCGAGTCCACCGGGAATGGCACGGCCGAGTCCCTCGGCTCGAAGGCCGCGGGAAACGAGCTCGCCGCCGACACGGTGCGAGCCGCCACCGCTGCCGACGCGTCCGCCGAGGCGGACACCGTGCGGCTCGATGCCGCCGAGGTGGAGAAGGCCCGTGCCGCGTCCGCTGCCGACGCCGAGACGGTCCGCAGCGCCGGCGCTGATGCGGAGACCGTTCGGATCGACAGCGCGGCTCGCGACGAGCAGGCTGCCGCCGATACCGTGCGCCTCGGTGCGGCCGACGCCGACACCGTGCGGCTCGCAACCGCCGCGGCCCCGGTCACGTCCGTCGGCACCGCCGAGAAGAAGTCGGGCAGGCTGGGCTGGCTCGGCTGGATCGCCGCCGTGGTCGCGGTGCTGTCGGTGCTGGTTCTCCTCGGTTCCGGCGGCTTCTTCGTCTACCACCAGCGGCACGCGGACACGCTCGACGCGCGGCGGGCCGATTACACCCAGACCGCCAAGCAAGCGGTACTCAACCTGACCAACATCAAGGACGACACCGCCCCGCAGGACATCGACCGGGTGCTGGCGGTGGCCTCCGGCCAGCTCAAGGCCGAGTACTCCGAGCGCAAGGACGCCTACGCGCAGGTCGTGCAGCAGGCCAAGGTGAAGGCCAGCGGCGAGATCATCGAGACGGCGATCGAGAGCGAGGACGACCACTCCGCGCGGGTGCTCATCGCCGCCAAGCAGACCCTCACCAACGCGGCGTCCGCCGACCCGCAGCAGCGGTACTACCGCTTCCGAGTCACCGTCGCCCGCGGCGACGACGGACACCTCACCGCCTCGCAAGTGGAGTTCGTGGCATGAGAAACCAGCTTCGCCCCATCCTGGTCGCCGGTGCGGCCGTACTGTTCGTGGCCGCCGTCGTCGTGGGCGGGTTCACCGGCTTCCGTTTCTGGTCCGACAACCAGTCCGAGCAGGCCCGGACCCAGTCCGTCGACGCCGCGCGGCGCACCGTCCAGGCCATGTTCAGCTACGACTTCCACTCCGTCGACACCGAACTGCCGAAGGTGGGCGACAGCCTCACCCCCGAGTTCCGCAAGGACTACCTGAAGCTGGTCACCGACGTGATCGCCAAGGGCGCCAAGGAGAAGGAACTCACCGTCCAGGCCAACACCCAGGCCGGCGGCGTGGTGTCGGCCGATCGCTCGCACGCCGTCGTGCTGCTGTACCTGAACCAGATCACCACCAGCAAGGACGCCCCGCAGGGAACGGTCACCCCCAGCCGCGTCCGGGTCACCCTGGACAAGGAGGACGGGCACTGGCTCGTCGGTCAGGTCAACCCGATCTGATTGCGCCGCAAGGCATTCGGCGGTTCAGCGCCGCGGTTCCTGGTCCACGTCGTCGTCGCTGAGCAGGGCGCTACCGGCCACCCGGTCCTGCGCCAGCGCCTCGAGGAACGCCCGCGCCCAGCGGTCCACGTCGTGGGTGAGCACCTGACGGCGCATCGCGCGCATGCGGCGGCGCTTGGTGTCGGGCTCATCGTCCAGCGCGGCCGTGATCGCGTCTTCGACGCTGTCGAGATCGTGCGGATTACACAGGTACGCCTGGCGCAATTCCGCTGCGGCGCCGGTGAATTCGCTCAGCACCAGGGCGCCGTTGAGGCCGCTGTGGCTGGCAACGTACTCCTTGGCCACCAGATTCATGCCGTCGCGCAGCGGCGTCACCAGCATGACGTCGGCGGCGACGAAGAACGCGACCAGTTCGTCGCGCGGGATCGGGCGGTGCAGGTAGTGCACGACGGGGAAACCGACCCGGGAGAACTCGCCGTTGATCCGGCCCACCTGGCGCTCGATGTCGCCGCGCATCTGGATGTAGCTCTCGACCCGTTCGCGGCTCGGCGTGGCCAGCTGCACCATCACCGTCTCGGACGGATCGAGCCGGCCCTCGCGCAGCAGCTCCTCCAGCGCCTCGAGCCGGATGTCGATGCCCTTGGTGTAATCGAGCCGGTCGACGCCCAGCAGGATGTTCTTGGGATTGCCCAGCTCGGAACGGATCTGCGCGGCCCGCTCGCGCACCGACCGGCGACGCGACAGCTCGTCGAGTTCGGCGGAGGCGATCGAGATCGGGAACGCGCCCACCCGCACCGTGCGGAAACCCACCTGCACCACACCCATTTTCGAGCGCACGCCGATGGTGCCGCGCGAAGTCGGCTGTCCGGCAAGCCTTCTCGCCAGGTACAGGAAGTTCTGCGCGCCGCCGGGCAGGTGGAATCCGATCAGGTCGGCGCCCAGCAGGCCCTCCACGATCTCGGTGCGCCACGGCAGCTGCATGAACAGCTCCACCGGCGGGAACGGGATGTGCAGGAAGAAGCCGATGGTCAGGTCCGGCCGCAGCATCCGCAGCATCTTCGGCACCAGCTGCAGCTGATAGTCCTGCACCCAGACGGTGGCGCCCTCGGCGGCGACCTTCGCGGTGTGCTCGGCGAACCGGCGGTTGACGTTGACATACGTCGTCCACCAGCTGCGCTGGTATTCCGGGCGGACGATCACGTCGTGGTACAGCGGCCACAGCGTGCCGTTGGAGAATCCCTCGTAGTACTCGGCGACCTCGTCGCCCGACAGCGGGACCGGATGCAGTTCCAGGCCGTCCTCGATGATCGGATCGACATCGACGTCGGGCACCCCCGCCCAGCCCACCCAGGCGCCGTTGTTGCTGCGAAGCACCGGCTCCAGCGCGGTCACCAGCCCACCGGGGCTGCGCTTCCAGCGCGTGGAGCCGTCGGGTAGTCGCTCCAGATCCACCGGTAACCGGTTGGCGACGACGACGAAACCGGACCCGGCATCACCACTCTGGAAGTTCGATGGAGTGGGCTCGGCATCCGGTAGAGCGCGCTGTGTCAGATCGGTCTGGGATTCGCTCTGCTGGTCCACTGCTGGATCCTCCGATTGCTCGAGCCCGTGAAGTTGTGTGAGGAGACGCGGCGGTTATTCGCTCCGGTTGCTTGGTCCGATCCCGAGCATCGACAGCAGCATCCGGCATTCGTCCGCGTCGTTGGCATAGGCGGCCACCACGCGCTGGGCCTGCCGTGCGGTTTCGTCGGCGAGCGGCTCCAGATCGTCGTCCGCGATGTCGTTCGCGCCTTTCGCGGCCATCATCGTGTCCTCTCGGCTCGGGGTCGTGTCTCGTTCTGCGATGTCAATGGTATCGGGCGTCCGCATGCGGGCATTCCACACGTGCCGGTGCCGAAACGCTCGGCGTGTGGATACCTATACCGTGGAGAGAGCAGTCTGTACACGCGGAAAGAAGGGTCCCAGCATCATGCCGTTGGCCACGGTGAACGGAATCTCGCTGAACTACCAGGTGAAGGGGGACAAGGCCAAGGGCACCGACACCAAGGGCGCGGCGCCGCTGGTCGTGCTGATCATGGGCACCGGGAGTCCGGGGCGGGTGTGGGAGCTGCATCAGGTACCGGCGCTGCTGGCGGCCGGATATCGGGTGTGCACCTTCGACAATCGCGGCATCGCCCCGTCCGGCGAGTCCGCGCACGGCATCACCATCGACGACATGGTGCGCGACACCGCGGGCCTGATCGAGCTGCTCGACGAGGGCCCCGCACTGGTGGCGGGCACCTCGATGGGCGCGCGGGTGGCGCAGGAGCTGGCGCTGGCCCGTCCCGACCTGGTCCGCAAGGCCGTCTACATGGCTGGGCACGGACGCCTGGACCAGTTCCAGAAGACGCTGTCGCTGGGCGAGCACGAACTCGACGCGTCCGGGGTGAAGCTGCCGCCCAAGTACGAGGCCGCGCTCACCGCGGTGATGAACCTGTCGCCCGCCACCATGGCCGATCCGAATTCGGCGCGGGACTGGCTGGATCTGTTCGAATTCACCGGTGGCCCGGTCACTCCCGGCATCCGCGCGCAGCGCCGGATGGACCACGACTTCGACCGTCTCCATGCCTACCGCGGCATCAAGGTGCCGAGCCTGGCCGTGGGCTTCGCCGACGACCGGATGATTCCGGCATACCTCACCCGCGAGGTCGCCGACGTCATCCCCGGCGCGCGCTACCAGGAGATTCCGGACGCCGGGCACTACGGCTACCTGGAACGACCGGAGGCGGTGAACAAGGTTTTGCTCGACTTCTTCGGTGGCTCGAGGTAACTGGCCAACCGTAACGCCGGCCTTGCTAGGGTCGACACAACGCCCGGGGGGATTTTCCGAACCCCGTCAGCGTTCCCGTACACAGCGCACGTATCCAGTGAGGTGAAATGAGCACCAACCCGTTCGACGATGAGGACGGCCGCTTCTTCGTTCTGGTCAACGACGAGGAGCAGCATTCCCTGTGGCCGGCCTTCGCGGAGGTCCCGGCCGGCTGGCGAGTGGTGTTCGGCGAGGACAGCCGCGCTGCCTGCGTCGAATACGTCGAGAAGAATTGGACCGATATGCGGCCCAAGAGCCTGCGTGACGCGATGGCCGCCGATGACGCGGCTCGGCAGGCCGCCCAGTCCTGACCCGCAGTACCCGATAGATACTGCGCAAACGGACAACCGGCTCGGCGGCTGTGCGGCACCCGTGAACGGGCGCCACACAGCCGCCGCGTCCGGCCGGTTATGATGTCACCGCTTTCCGCCTCCTTAGCTCAGTGGTAGAGCACTCGCCTTGTAAGCGAAAGGTCGTCAGTTCAATCCTGACAGGGGGCTCAGCACGAGAGAACGGTTCCGGCCCAGGTCGGAGCCGTTTTCACGCGCTAGCCACTACCTTCAAACCGGCGTTTGGACCCATATTGGACACACTCTGTTCCAAGCGGTCGGCCACGGTATCGAGATCGTCATCGAACAAATCGGCGTAAACGTCCAGTGTCATCGCTGCCGACTGGTGGCCCATCATGCGCTGGATTGCCTTCACGTTCGCGCCCGCAGACACCGCAAGGCTTGCGGCGGTGTGCCGCAAGTCGTGAGCCGTGACCCGAGGGAAGGTCTTGTCAGCCTTCATGCACCGCGCGACGGCTCCGCCGCATAGGGTTGGACGGACACAATTCGACGGACGGCAGGCCGGGGGCGGCGGGCTCGGGGCGGATCGCGGTCGGGTTGCTGGCGGTGGGGTGTCGACCACGTGCGTCCGGGCAATGCTGCACTTGGCGGTGCGTACAGGGGCGGCGCGTGTCCCTGCATAGGTGGTCGACAGCTGGCCCTCCGGGCAACCAGCTGGAGAACAACATCCGGGGCGCTCTCCCGGCTGTGGTGTCGTCACTCGGCGGGTGTAGGCAATGTCCGAAGGTGGTCGGTTACGGCCCGTCCTCGTCCTCGATCCGCTGCCGGATCGCATTCACCGTGCGGCTCTTCGGGACTCGCTCAGGCCAGAAGATCGCCGCCACCAGCAGCGCCAGCGGCAGCCCGATCGCGATCACGAACCCGAGGATGAGCCAGCCATCACCGCCCACTGCTACCGCCTCCCCCGTGGCTGTCGCCAACACGTCCTGGCCAGGTGGCTCTTCACACTCGAACCCCTCGATACGGAGTGGCCGCCCAGCGAGCGAAACTCATTCGAGGACAGACGGTTTCGACATCCGCAACACACATCACCGCGTGCAACTGGATTGCGTCCAGATGGTTCGGTGCCGGTGTGATCACCGCATCGGCGTCCACCGCTCGCACCTGATCCACCAACGGAATCAGGCTCAGTTCGGGCGGCCACACCAGCATGTAGCCGAGGCGGCGCGCCAGCCGCCGGACTTGCGTCGCATCCCATTCGAGCCAGGAACTCACCGCAGGATCGGCCCATCCGAGCGCGGTCGGCTGGTGTCGCATCGCGTGCCCCTCCGTCGTGTGCTGGCGCTCCCACCGTCTTTGAAGAGGTGCCGGAAATCGGGAGTCGATCGGCAACGGATTCATCGGCGGGAGCCTGAAAAGCACGCTACGAGTGCGAAGTTCGCCCAACCTAGTTTCTTGCTCCATCTTGCTTCCGATATTGACCCTGTCTCGTATGACCAGCGACGATTGACGGCATCATGAGAGGCTGAGCAAATCAGGAGGCGGGCACATGAGACTCACGCGCTTGGGCGGAGATTCCGAAGTAGGGCATTCGCCAACGCTCTTCGTCAGCGACACGAATCCGCCGTTGTACATCGTCCAGGGGTGGAGCACGGACCGGCCGGACACCATCGAGATTCCGCACGGTCTGCTGTCCTACCTCCAGTCTCGAACCTGTCTGGGTGCGTTGCTGCATGACACCGGGCGCGGGACGTTCCTGCTCTCCGGTAAACCAGTCACGGATGCCGAAGCGCTGGAACGCATAAGCTTCCGAGCCACGAATCAGCGGTGGAGGTGCCGATCGGTCGGCAGGTGAGGCGCGACGCGGCATGATTCATCGGAATACACCGGACATCTTCACGCGACTGTTCGCCGAAGCACATACCTACGCCTGGCACCTGGAGACCCAGGACGATTACGGCGCTGCTGAGGGCGCGAGTTATGACCCGTGGTCGCCGCTGGTGCAAGCCACTGTGGCACGTGGGGTTCAGATTCAGCGGACCCGCATCGTCACTACGCCGCACAGCGCCTATGTCGAGTGGTTGCTGTCGCGGACCGGCAGCGCCATCGCCAACGGCGAAGACATCCGCTGGTTGCCCCGGCACCTTGCCGGCCCGCAAGATCAGGCGGCGGACGATTGCTGGCTGATCGACGGGCGTCTTGTCGCCTACACCCTGTTCAGCGAGAGCGGTGGACCCGCCGGGATCGCGATCACCACCGAGGAACGGCAAGTCCAGCTCTACCGGGATATCTACCTCCGGGCCTGGAAACAGGCGATAAAGCACGAGGACTACATACGAACCGAGTACGCCGGGCGGCAGTGACAGGACCACCCGACGACGCACGCCGAGCACTCGGTGCCAGGCTGCGGGAGCTACGACGCGCCGCCGGGCTCTCCGGCGTGGCGGTTGGGAAGGCCGCGGGGTGGGAGGGGGGCAATGGTTACAATATAGAACACCGGAGGCAGACCACCCCCCGCGCAGATATACCCCGGTGGTGCCGCAGGCGATC
>NZ_JARWOP010000105.1 GCF_029868745.1 Nocardia wallacei
TTCCCTTGTGCGCCAAGAGTTCCGGTACACCAGCTCGGTCTTCAACGTAGAGAAGAAATTCTCCATGAGCGCATTGTCGTAGCTGTCTCCGACCGAGCCCATCGACTGCGCAATCCCGTTGTCGGCCAACCGGTTCGCGAAACGAATAGCCGTGTAGGTCGAGCCGTGGTCGGAGTGATGGACCAGCTGCCCGGCACGCACGTCCCGCACCACACCGCATACTCGAGCGCCCCAATACCAGCTCGGTGTCACAGCGGTCCGAGCATTTCCAGCCACGATCCGGTTGGAGAACGCGTCACGGACCGCCGCCAGCCAGAACACGCCCTCGCCGGTCGGGATCCGCGTCGCGTCCGCCACCCACAACCGGTCCGGGACGTCCGCGGAGAAGTCACGGTTGACCAGACCCGGTCGTAGCCATCGCGCATGTGGTCGTTGCAGCCCTGGCCGGGACCGCCGTGGAGCAGCACCAGCGGTTTGCCGTCCGGATTGCCGCACGCCTCCCAATAGATGTGGTTGCCGTTCTCACATCGAGCAGTCCGTGTGCGTACGGTTCCGTCACCCCTGCCATCGTTCCACCCCCACGCTGTTGTCACCGCGCACCTTGTTCGGACCGCCGGTGCCCCAGCACCTCGCCCGGGAAGGGCATCACTAGGTGTCGGTGGGCCGCGTTATCGTGGCCGATGATGGATCAGGACCCGATCAAGACCTACCTCGATGGCCTGTCCCCGCGGACGCGGCCGGTAGCTGAACGTGCTGTCGCGATCATTACCGCGCATCGCCGGTTCGACGCCGGGATCCGTTGGCGGCAGCTGACTTTCGCTGTAGACAACGACTTCGACCACTGGATCTGCGCCGTGGCGGCGACCGCGAAACGTGTCGGTGTGGCGTTTCATTTCGGCGCCCTGCTCGAGGACCACCGACACGTCTTCGACAAGTCCACCGCGAAATTCGTCCGGCGGATCACTGTCGAGTCGGCCGACGCCATCGATGGCGAAGCAGTCGATGACCTCCTCGCTCAGGCGGTCGCTGCCCTGCCGAGATTCCGGGCGACCGCCGGACGCTGAGCCGGCTCTGCCTCCTGGCCTGTGTTCGGCAGTGCGTGTCGCGCGCTGACATCCCTGGTCCAGCTCCCCACGGTCGTGTTCTCCCGGCTGTCTCGTCAACTCTGAGTGCATTCCAGCTCTGAATGTCATTGACGGACACTCTCGTCATTGCTGAATATTTCCTCAGTGGTCTAGGAGGGCAGTGATGACAGTGAATCCGATGAGCGGACTGCGCACCCGCGTGTCGCGGTCCTCGACATACCGTGGCGCGCCCGTCGTCGACGTCGATCTCTACGGTAGGCAGACCGTCACCGACCCGCGGTCGGTCTACCGGCGTATCCGCGACGCCGGGCCGTTGGTGTGGCTGCCGCGCCACCGACTCTGGGCCATGGGCAGATTCGACGATGTCCGCGCGGCGTTGCGCGACGATCACACCTTCCGCAGCGGGAAAGGCGTGGCCGCCAACCCGATCGCCAACACGTTGGGCCACTACACCACCCTGGCCAGCGACGACCGAGCCCACACCGACCGTCGCGCGATCCTCATGCAGTCACTGGCCGCACGGGCGATCCGCCCCGCCCTGCCGGCGATGGAGCAGGAAGCCGGCGCTACCGTTGCGCGGCTGCGCCAACGGCAATCCTTCGACGGGATCGCGGATTTCGCGACACGACTTCCAGTCCGAGTGGTCGCCGATCTCGTCGGGGTCCAGGTGAGCGCGGCGAAGATGCTGACATGGGGCCGCGCCACCTTCGACGGGCTGGGACCGACGAACCCGCGCGCGGTCACGGCCGCCACCGGTGCCCTGGGGCTTTACCTCTACACCCTGCGGCTGCGCAGGAAACACGTCACACCGCACGGATGGGCCGCCAGTGTCTTCGACGCCGCAGACCGCGGCCGGATCAGCCGGCTCGAAGCCAAGAACATGATCATCGACTTCGTCGCGCCGAGTCTGGACACCACCATCCTGGCGACCGGGCAACTGTTGTGGAGCCTGGGTACCCAACCCGGCGTATGGGAACAGATCCGCGTCGATCCCGCTCTGATCCCCCGAGCGGTGACCGAGGCGGTGCGGCTGGCCTCCCCGGTGCGCGCCTTCACCCGGACCGTCGCCGTCGACACCACGATCGGCGAGATCGCATTGCGGGCCGGTGAGCGCGTAGCCCTGGTCTACGCCGCGGCCAACAGCGACGAGCGCCACTTCGACCGGCCCGACCAGTTCTGCCTGAACCGCCGCGGCAGCAATCTGGGCTGGGGGCACGGCATACACACCTGTGTCGGCATGCAACTGGCCAAGCTCGAAATGCAGACCCTGCTCCACGCGATGGTCCCGCGAGTCGGCCGTATCTCCGTCTCCGACCCCCGGCCCCTGCACAACAACTGCCTGCAAGGACTGAAATCGTTCCGCGCCAGCTTCCATTGACCCCCGACCGATCAAGGAAGAAATGCCCACCGGAGAGAAGCGGCCGCGGTAGTAGATGGCGAAATCCCAGTCGCTGTCGGGGGTGTGGGTGCCGATGGCGCGGGAGCCGCCGAGTGTGACCGCTTGCACGGTGGGCAGGGCGACCGGGTGTGCGGCGACCATGTCGCAGAATTGTTCGTCGGTCATGAAATTCTCCATGGCGGATAGTCGACAGAGCGGCACCGGAGCGTGTTGGCTCGAACGGTGCAGTAGCTCACCGGATGTGGTCGAATTCGATGTCACGCCATGATCCCGACCGTGCCGCGCTCGTGGTCCGATCGCTCACTGCTGAGGAGGTGGCACGAGCCCCACTGGCCACCGGGTGGAGCCGTCGTAACTCACCATGGCCAGCTTCACCTTTGACGAGGTTCGCTCTGGACAAGTCCGCGCGAAACAAGCGCGCTCTGGCTAGGTTGGTGCCGGTCAGATCCGCGTCGGTGAGATTTGCGCCAGACAGGTCTGCCTGGGACAAGTTCGCGTGGGACAGATCCGCGCCAGTCAGATCGACGTCGGTTGGATGCATGAGGAGCGGAGCGCTGCCGTCTTGCTGAGTGGCTCCTCTGACGCCACCGCGGAACACGCTCTGGAGCCGATCGCGGTTGCCCGGGGTGCGGGCCGAGGCAGCGACTGTGCGAGGTGACAAAGGCCGAAGGATGCCGATCGGTCGGTCTCAAACTGGCGATTCGGCGGATACGGCGCTCTGGCTTATCCAACTATTCTCCACTTCGGGACTGTCTGCGGCACCGGCGACGGTCGTTCGGAGGAATCTAACGTTGTCGGAGGAAGCAACCGCGAAACCCGCTGTCAATATCGCTACCCTGCGAGCGAGTGCGCAGTCAGCGGATCTTCCGCGGGTCGAACTCCATGTGCTGCCGTGGGATGACGGTTGCACCAGTTCTGCGATACCCGGCATAACGCTCCACCGTGTCGATAGTCGCGCGGCACCGGTCGGTAGCCGAGCGGTCCGCCGTGCCGTGGAGGCGGCGCTACATCTAGACCGTATTCTCGGCGCGGCCGGGCGCATTGCGTCCGATTGCTGCCTCCTGCTCGATATCGGCAAGGGGCAACCGGTACCGTTCACCGGGATCGTCGCTGACGATGGAATTCAATTTCTACATGTTCGCGGAGTCAGGAATGGGGCTGCCGGGTTCACGGAGGGCCGCAGCCGGATATCGGTGGTCACAGGAATCTGCCTGTTCGGCAGCCAGGGATGCTGGTTCATCGATGATCGCGGTGACCGGGTGAATATGCTGGGACCACGAAGCAAGGGGCCAACCCGTGCGCTAATAGACCTGTACGTGGATGACGATTTATCGACTTATGAGCGTGAATCCGCTATCAGGTTGAGTCGCTCGCTGGCCCGGACCGTCGCGTTGGCGCAACCGGACGCTACCGTGACGGTAACGGTCAACATACCGCAGGTGCAGTACTACTTCTATCTCCTCACCGCCTATGCGCAGGACCTCATCGATACATCCCTGTTGCTGCGCTGGTTCGATGCCGTCGATCGTAGGCATCATCAGGTCGTCGAACACTACAGCGAGCAGTTGCGGCGTGAACTGCGCCGGGAGCGTGTCGACTTCGCACTCGTGCAATCGAACGCGCTCGACATGCTCCGGACGACAGTCCGCGATCTCGTCACCTGCCACGAGATCCCGGATATCGATGCGCTTCTGCAGGCTGTCAGCGAATCCGACGATTCGTGGTGGCAAACCATGATGACGCTCGACCGACCGAAGTCGATGACCGAACTGTCCCGGTCCAGCTACGTCCTCGACGTGCTGCGCTCGTCTACTCGCAGTGAAACCGGTCCTGCAGATCTGGTCATACAATTCGACAACTACAGCGAATGGCGAATCCTCCACGGCGTCCATCGGTTCCTGGACCGAATACGTCAGGCCGGCCTCCGAGCCCCATCGGCGCCGATACTGGGTCTCTACCCGATGGAACGTTTGTTGACTGCCGACACGTGCGGAAACTGGGGAAACGCCTACTTCAACGATCCAGGTCGCTACGCGGCGAATGCGGCGGGGATGCCAGTGGATTTGGGGGTGCTGATCGACTCTCTGTACGCAGTGCGTCATCGACGATGAACAGCCGGCATTGCCAGCTGACCCGCACGAGCAAAACCGGCTCTTCGCAGTTGAGCATGTGGGGAGGTCGGCATGTCGGTGTCGTTGATTTGCGAGTCGGCCGCCGTGCACTTGCCCTGGAGGCCAGGGATCGCGGCGTCCTGCTGTGAAGGAAGAGGCGCGATCCAATGTGTCGATGAGTCTTATGCAGTGGATTCCGTGTTGGTCGTCATCTCGCGTAGGTAGGGGCAGTTTTCCGCGGGGTTTTCATCCGGGCACAACAGCAAATGCTCGAGATGCTTTCTGGCCAGCACCAAACGATCCTGCTGCGACTCGATCGCGCGGACCCGCTCGACCACCGCACTGCGCCAGTTATGACTGTGATCGGTGAGGATGTGAGCGATCTCGTCGAGGCTCATCAGACCCGTTTCCCGCCACATCTGGATTAGCCCGATGCGGTGCAGCTCATCTGGCCCGTACTGGCGCCACCGCGATCTGCGCGCCGCTGGTCTCAGCAGCCCCCGCCGTTCCCAATATCGCAGAGTCGACTCAGCGAGGCCGAAACGGCGGGCCGCCGCGCCGATGGTGACGTACGGGCCGATTCGGTTCGTCACCGTTGTGTCGAATGTGTGGTCCATGTCACCTGCCGTTCTGTTGTGCTGCCTTGATCTGAACCCGACTTCAAATGCTGTGGTTAGGACACCCTAACTAACTCGAGGCTGTTGGAGGAGGACTTGGACACCATGGATGCTGAGTACGTAGAGACCGTGATTATTGGCGCTGGTCACCAGGGTTGCGGTGTTGCTGGTGCTCTTCAGCAATGGGGCTGTGACGCCGTCGTGGTGGAGCGAGCCGATATCGGGCAGGCGTGGGCTCACGAACGGTGGGACAGCCTGCGTGTGGGAAGCGGGAACCAATCGATCCGGCTCCCGGGCTGGGACTACGACGGCGACGACCCTCTCGGATTGCCGTCGGGCCCGCAGGTCGCTGATTATTTGCGCCGTTACGTCGCGACGCGCGATCTACGGGTGCTGCAGCACACCCCGGTACATCTCGTCGAAGCGCCCGCCCCGACCTGGGACGGCGAGCCGGTCAGGTTCAGGACCCACGTGGACGGCGGCTCGATTATCGAGTCGCGCAACGTCGTCGCCGCGACCGGCGGCTACGCCCGCCCGCGTATCCCTGACCTGGCCTCCACGATCGACCCGTCGGTCCATCAACTGCACTCACGCTACTATCGCAACCCCCGAACCCTCCCCGACGGATCAGTACTCGTGGTGGGAGCAGGCATCAGCGGTCAGCAGATCGCAGACGAATTGGTCGACGCCGGACGCGACGTCTTCGTGGCGGTGGGTCGGCACCGTGCCTGGCCAGGTTTCTACCGAGGCCACGACATCCACGAATGGATCCGCGTATTCTCCCTGTTCGACGACTTCGTCACGCCGGAGCCGGAGCTGGCCGAAGGACGTGACCCCGCCCGGCTGCCGGGCCTTCCCGTCAACGGCCTCAACGGCAGCGAACTGAACCTAGGCACCCTGGCCGACAAAGGCGCCACCCTGATCGGCTCGATACGGGCAGCACACGGCCACATACTCGGCCTTGCCGACAACGTCGTCGAGATCGCCGAACAATCAGCCCGCTCGTTCCAACGCATCCTCGACAAGATCGACGCTGGTATAGGCCAGCGAGGCTTCGTCGCACCCGTTCAGTCGCCGCCGCCACGTGTGAACACGGACCGTGTGAAGAACTTCGGCCCGGAGTTCGACCTGGTAGCACACGGAGTCGGAACCATCATCTGGTGCACCGGATTCGGTCCCGACTACCGAATCCTCCCGGCAAACGCATTAGACGAAGAATGGCATCCCATAGCAGACAAAGGGATTGTGGGATCGATACCCGGGCTGTACTACGCTGGCCTTCCCGACGGCAACTCCCTCGCGCTCACCTCGCTCGCGGCAAGTTCGCAGACAGGTCCATTCATAGCCCAGCAGATCCATTGGGACCACATCAGTCGAACGCAATGACTCCCGAATTCCACGAGACATCGGCTGCTCCAACGACTCCCGAATCGATGAGCAAATCCAGACCTGCCTGACGCTACCTTCGCTTGGTGTCGCGCTGGGCACGGGAAGCCCTTGTCTGTCAGCACCTGAGCATGGCCCGGTCGCCGAAGGACTGGCGGTGTCGTGGAACACCGCCAACAACGCGGCCTACCTGGACGGGGCACTGGATGGATAGTTGCTCCAGCGGGCCGCGGAGTGGAGGGTGGCGTGGATTGTCGCGTTCACGATTCGGTGTGGGGTGAACAGTTCTTTGCCGTGCCACAGTGGCGGGTGAGATGAGTCGCCGGAACCCTGCAGGTCGTGCAGACGGTCGCGCAGATACCGAGTGCCGGTGCGGATCGCCCGGTCGCGGGCTGGGAGATCCTTTGCGGCCCAGATCAGGGTCTGGATGGCGTAGGCGGTTTCCTCCATGGTTCCCGCCCACACGCCCCAGGAGCCATCCGGGTGTTGAGTGTCCAGTACCCAGCGCACGGTGCGGTCGATGACGTGTCCGGCCGCGTCTTCGGCGCGGCGGGCCAACGCGGGCGCGCAGCGCGACGCCGAATAGTACGGCGATGCGTGCCATTTGTCGGTCCAGGAACCCGAGTCGTCGTGGCTGTCGATCAGGAATGCGACGGACTTGTCGGCGATGCGCCGCGTCACCGGGGAATCGCTCAGATCGCCGAGAGCGTCGAGGACGTGCGCATTTACCGTGGGGGAGGGGTGTCGCTCGCCGGCATAGTAGGTGAAGCAAGCCGAGTCGGATTCGTACCGGCTCAGTATCTGGGCGTCGGTGTCGAATCCGCAGCGGCGCAACACGGTCACGGTAGTGGCAGTGATATCACAATCGGGCGGGAAGCCCGGGGCCATCCCCAAACCACCGTTGCGCGACAAGCCGTGGCCGAGCGCGGCGATCGCGGTTCGTAGCGCCCGGGGTAGCGCGATTCCGGCTGTGGTCAGTTGTGCGGCTATCCATACCCGTTCGAAGTTCACAATCGGGGACAGGTTCGGCAGGCCACCGCCGTGCCACAGCGCCAGATCGCGCAGATAGCGTTGCGCCGCGGGTAATTTCAGAGTTGTTCCGGCCAGCACTGCCGCTGTCGCGGCGGGAGAACAAGCCACTGGACCGTCCTCGCTGTGCCTGCTGATGCTCGCTGCCAATGTCGGCCCGAGGACCTCCATCGTGTGCTCGATGTGCGGTGGCAGCGGAGATCCCGAACGCGCGGCAGTACGGAGTCGGTGTAACCCGGAGGTCCACGTCGCGCACCCCGCAACGGCGCGTCCCAGCGCGGCAGGCGTGCCCCTCGTCGTGTCGGCGCCTGGCGTGGAAAGCAGCTCGGCGAGCAGTGCCAACTGGGCCGGCACGATGGTCTCGATCGCTACGGTGTCGGGCAGCGACGATGGCTGTTCCAGGCAGCGACTGCCGATCAGGAACTGGACGCCGTCGACCGCGGCACGTCGCACCGCGGGGCCGGGCCGACGTCGGGCGATAGTCAGCAATGCCGTCGTCGCCGCGAGAGTCGGCACTACCCGGTATGCGACGGGAGCCGCGGAGCTCCCCCAACTGCCATCGGGATTTTGCGCGGCGAGCATGAACTCGATACCGCCCGGCGGGCGAATTTCCTCGGCCAAGAGTGCTGCGTGCGCGGTGTCGTAGATCGCGGGTGTGATCGATCCGTTCGGATCGGCCAAGCTGTCCCCCAGGATCCGCAGCGCGGTGTCGGCATTGCCGTTGTCGGCCGGAGTCATGAGACCAGACCTTCGGTGGCGTCCGCGTCGCGATCGGTGCCGAGGTCGAAATCGCCGTGTTCGTAGGCGGCGAGGTAGAAACCTGATACGACGAGCATGAAATGGTTCTGCTGCACCGGCGGGGACGTGAGTGGCCGCGTTTCGTCCAGGGTGTGGAGAAAGGCGGTGATTTCTCGGTCGAGTAGTTCGCGCTGCACCTGCAGGGCATGGCGGAAAGCCGGGCTGTCGCGGGTGTAGCGCACGTCGACGGGATAACCCAGCGAGGCCAGCGTGATGGTCATCGAACTGGGCTTGCCCTCCTCCTGTTCGCGAATGAAGGTCCCATTGTCGTTGGCGATTCGTGCCGCCCTGCCGCACGCGGTAGCGGCCGGTAGCCACGCCGTGAAAGAGCCGGCCTCGTCGATGCCGGGGACAACCGCGAACGACGGTGCCAGCAGCGTTCGAATGTAGTTCCAGCTCGAGGCCAGGTAACTGTCCAGGTCCGGCACGGTGCCCGTGCGGCCGAACGCGAGTGCGAACTCGAGTTCTCCGCGCTGCGCGCCCAACGCGTTCGCCAGCTCTGTGACCAGCAGCTGTCGTCCGGAATCGGTTGTCTGGGAAGGTAATCCGCGCAAGAGATCCTCCAGGCACCCGACCAGCCGCCGCAGCTGCCGGCGGTCGTCCTCGGTGGTGCGGACGTCGCCCGGCGGGCGCACGCCGAGTAGCCTGCTGATCTGTGCGGTCGAGCCGTCGTAGCGCTCCCGCAGTGGCGCGGCGATTTCCCACAACACCGCGTGCAGGTATGCCTCTTGCTGTTCCGGTGACCAGCCCGAAGCCGTCAACCGGGATAGCAGGATGTCGTCGAACAAGACATCGACGGCCGACAGCCACATGATGTACCGGGAGAGCACTGCGGCGTGCACGTGATGCCGCGGATCCAGCGTGCGGCACGCGGCATGGTAAGAACTCGCGTCGAGATACGCGTGGAACGACAATGTCGGGCTGGGCCACAGCGATTCCAGCCCGTGGCGGGCACTCCAGGCGCCGGTATCGGCGAGGACTCGGGTGTAGAGGTCGAAGCGGGCGTGCTGGGTCGGCGAGGCATAGGCGTCGGCGCTGGGAAACTCGGTGGCGATAAGTCGCGCCCAGTCGATGGCGATCATCGCTGCCCGGTCCTGGCGAGTTCGACACCGCCGGGCGCCGCGACGACCGGCCCGGGCCGCTGTGGCGCCGTTCGGTCGTGGCGGTTGATACGTACCTCGACAGTCGGGTCGGTGAGGATTGCTGCCAGGACGCTCTTGATCTCCAAAGTGGCCAGGGCGGCACCGAGACATCGGCGAGCGCCGAGGCCGTACGGCAGGAATTCGGTGGCAGAGAATTTCCGCCGCAGAAACCTGTCGGGATCGAACCGTTCGGGATCCGGGTAGAGTTCCGCTCTGCGATGCACACCGTGGATACCGGGCACGACCTCCACACCGCAGAGGAATTCTCGTCCCTGTGAAACGAAGTTGCCGACGCATCGTCGTGTGATGCCGGTCGGTACCACGGACGCGACACGTAAGACCTCGTTGTGGAACGCGTCCAGGTAGCGGAGGGACTCGATATCGGCCGCGCTGTCAGTCAATTCGTCGGTCAGTGCCTGTCGCACCGCGGGAGAGCTGTAGGCCTGGTACACCGCGTGCACGATCGCGTTGGGCGTGGATTCCCGCCCGGCGACCAGCAGGGTAACGAGCTGGTCACGCACGACGCGATGGCACGATTCGCTGCCCGCTATAGCCTTCGCGTTCAGTAGCCGGCCGAGTGCGCAGTCCTCGCCGTCGACGGAATGTGCTGCGTGGCGGATCTCCGCCGCCACCGCGGCGTCCAGCCTGCGGCGGGCGACACCGAATCGATGTGGGTCCGTCGATTCCGCGTGCAGGGCGCCGAAGGCGTCGTCGAACGCTGCCGACAGTTCCGCGGCCCGGTCGTCGGGCAGCACGCCGAAGCAGTAGAGAAGCAGCACTCGCGTGGTGATCGCCGATGCGATCGCCGACAGGGCCAGCGCGGTCCCCGGCGCGACGCGCCGGATTTCTTCGCGCGCTATGGCGCTGATGTCGTCGCGGTGTCGGCGCAGCGCGGCGCCGTGCAGGCTTGGTCCGAGTGCTCTACGTACGCTTTTGTGCCGCGAGCCGTTCAACGACCCGAGCGACTGTTCACCGACCAAGGGCGCGAGCAGGCGCGACCCACACGCCCGCAGCTCGCCGTCGAGTTCGAGAAACACTTCCCGCAGGGACAGCGGGCTGCTCACGTGCACCCGCGGCGGTTTACCGGGACGGTGCACGGTGAAGATATGACCGTCGTGGGCGATGGCCTGCTCGATGGCGCGGAGCGGATCGGTATCCCACAACGACATTACCCGTACATCTCATTTCCGATACCCGGATATCGGTCGATTCCCGCCGATTCGGTTGGCATACTCTTTCTCCTTGCCTCGTGTACGGGCAGGAGCATTCGGAGGCTATCACCGGCCGCGCAATGCCCATATCGGTGAATTCGCCAGTGGTGGTATGTGCGGGCGTCGGCACCGTATCGATGCGGACCGGTTCGTGGCGGTCGGAGGCGCACCATCTCGCCGCCAGACTGGCGATTTCGCCGATTTGCGTAAACTGGTGGAGGGCAGAGGCTCCGCAGTGCCCGCGACCGCGGCCCTTGAAATCCACACGGAATTCGATTCTCTCGTATCGAGCGGCGGTCCGTGGCCTTTACCGGCGGCCAGGAGCGTCGCAAGTGTGAGGAGCAAGCACGCTGTGTCAGGGCGAAAGCCTTTGGTATGACGCCCATTTGGAAGTCGGACCGATATGGCGGCTACTACTGCTACTGCCGATAGGAGCGTCCGTGTGTCAGGCATTGCCTGAGCTGTGGGAATTTCGCCGATCGGGGCGCTGCCTGCCTGGCCTGTGGGCGGGCAATACGAGATCGTTTCCCGGGTCCGGCTGTGACGCCGTGAGCGGTCTCGACGGCGCGAAGAGGCCTGTACGGCCCGCTCTCGGGCCACTGTCGAACTGGCGACCGGAGATCTATCCGGCGAGCTGGGCGATAACTGGCGATTTTCGTCTTACGCAGCGGCGGTGGGTTCCGCCATGATCCAAACGAGAGAGCTGGGTCTGGCGAGGGCTGGGGGTCGGATTGTTCGGAGTGTGGTGGGTGTCGTTCGTTGCTGGCGGTTCCGGCTGTGCGAAATGGCGAGCCTCATCCTCATACCGTGGACTTTCGGGCTGGGAGAGCGGGTCGTGACGTTGCGGATGTGGGCTGTCGCCGAATCGACGAGGCTGGTTCGGTGCCAGGTCCCGCGCAAAGTGTGGAATGCGGGGCGTCGGCATCGTGAGTTTTCGGCCCGGTCCGAGGAGGGCCCGTGGCGGCGACTGCTGGTGCGGGTGGATGAGGCTGGCGTCGAGGTGGTGTGTGATCGTGACGAGGAGCCGTTCCCGAGCGAGCAGCTGTTCACCCCTGACGCATATCGCGCTGACTTGGAAAGCTACCCACGGAGCCAGCTTCCAGTGTGGTTGGCGGCGTACATCAGACCCGAGAACTCCTTGTCGCGGCCGCCCCGGCGCGCTGCCGTCGACGCGCGAGCGGACAGGGCTGCGGGTGTGCGGGGGTGCCGGTCACTGGTGAGCTGTTGGAGTTGAGGGAGCTGTGGGCGCGGTGGGCGGTGTTGTCGGCGGCTTTTGTGGCGGTGGGGTCGAAGTGGGGGCCGCGGGTGTGCCCGTCGGTGGGGGTGTTCGAAGGTATGGGCCGCAGTGGTTCCACACTGGCGCTGTTGCCCCGCGGGCAGGCGGTGCTGTCGGGTGGTGTGTGCAACGCGCCGACTCTGAAGGCTGCTTACAACGACGGCGCCGCGATGCCGAAACTCTTTGCGGGCGCATCGTATTGGGTAGCGGATCCGGTACTCAACGCACGGGTGGCCACTGGCTCGCTGTCGTTTTGTTACTGGTGGGACGGAGAGCAGTGGTTCCGAGGCGAGTCGGCGCCGATGACCGAGTGCGCGTGGGCGATGCCCGCGGCTGGACGGTAGAGGCCATGGTAGGCGTTCTCGCCGACCCGGTGAGTGCTGCGCCGGAGTCGACCGAGCTGTTGATCTCCGCAGCGCGGGCAGGCGCGGTGACTCGCCAGCAGATAGGCAGCGTCTTCGGTGACGGTGACGGGATCGACCTCGATGCGGCGTTCTTCCAGTTCGTCATCGCAGGCTTGGTGGGGGTCGACAGTGGTTTCCTCCCCGAGGTGGACGCGATCGCTGTGGTGCGGGATCACATTCGTCGCGAAGGCTTCGACACGACGGAATTCCCGCTGTCGACGTTGACGGCCGACCGGCTCGGTGTCGGGTGGATGGTGCATTCGCCGGTGCGCGACGACGGGTTCGCTGTGGATCGTGCGGTGTTCTATGTCGCCGATGACGGTGTGGTGGAGCAGTCGACCGAGTCGGTCTCGACCTCGGAATACTCGGCTGGTTTCGAGCAACGGTTCTGGCTTCGCCGCGACGACCGATTCTGATCGAAAAGCGGCGCAATGGTAGACGGCGAATTCCAGGTCGATCCCGACCGTATTCGGCAGCAGGGCGGGTTGCTGGCCGCTCTCGGTGACCTGATCGGCGATATCCACGCCAGCTTGCGGGACGACCTCACCCAGGCCGAAGGGTGCTGGGGTGATGACGACCTCGGCGCTGCGTTCGCGGCGAATTTCGAACCGAACGCCGCTCAGCTGCTGGCAAACATTCAGGCGATGCAGGAGAGCCTACGGGACACCGCCCAGGGTTTTATCGAAGCTACCCACAACTTCCGAAACGCAGACCAGAGCAGCGCCGACCGGATAGTCCGAAACACTGACGAGCCGATCCACAGGGACCTGAGCCCCGCAGTGAGCACACCGCAGCCGACACATGTCCCGTTGTCTCAGAGTCCCCACACCCACGTGTCGCCTTCGGCGACGCCGGCTTCCACGCCCTCCCAGTCGGCACCGCCGGACATCGCAACCGGTGGGGTCGCGGGCTCTTCCGGTACGCCGCTCACTCAACCTGCTGTCCAGGGAGCCGGTGCCGAGCAGCCGTCCCGAGAGCCGGCGGCACCGGAAGAGTTGGGAGGACAGCCCGCTGCTCGGCACGTCCCCGAGCCCGCACAGCCGATCTCCGGGGCCGCGAGCCGACGCGACGGCGCTGGACGAGCCGGGGAACCTCGCGGCTCGGCCTCCGCGGTACCGCCTCCGCTCGCGGAAAAGAACTCCCGGCGTACGCGAGACGGTGTGCCCGCCAAAGATTCCGATCGTGCGGTCAGTGCGGGACGGAAGCTCACACCCTGGACCACCCCGCCGAGCACCCCGATCAGCGGGCCCGCGGGAAGTGACAGTCGCCCCCCGGGCCCTGCGTCCAACGCCCCGCTGACACCGGGGAAGGGAGAACAGGGTCGGCCCGGTCGCGACCGGCGCGCAGAGAGGCCGGTCGGCAGGCATGGTGGGTCGGCGGTGCTCGGGTGGCTGGCGCGGACCTTGACCGATCGGCACGGTGTCGAGGTGTCCGGGTTCGATCTCCCCGGTTTGGACGAGTCGGCCGTGCGTGAGTTCGTGGCGGCTGTCGATCGTGTTCTCACCGACTACCCGGCCATCGTCGTCGACCTTGTCGCGGTCGCAGACCTCGGCGGCGACGGGGCCATCGCGCGATGGGAGCGCCGGCCGGGCGCCGGTCGGTCGCCCGCCGTGCGGTCGATCACGCTGGACGAGGGGGTGGCCCGCGAACCCAGGCGCACCGTCGCTGCGACGTCCGGACTCGATGTCGAACGGGACGACTGGCCACCAGCGGATCTGCCGATCTATGCGGCGACGGTGCGCGAATTCGCCTCAGCGCTCGACTCGGCCGGTGGTGGTGTTGTCGGGCGGAGCGTGCAGCGGATTTTGATCGCCGAATACTTGCGCTCGATAGCGGGGCGGTACACGACGCTCGGTGAGGTCGTTCGCGGATACCGGCGCTGGCGTGCCGAGCTGACCGGCGACACCGGCGACGTGAATGGTTTCGACGTCCGTCGGGCCTTGGGCCGTGCGTTCGCCGATGTCGTACTGCACGGTGGGTCGGCGAGTGTTCAAGCGAGGGTGGTGTACGAGGCGTTGATGGACGCGGTGTCCTTACCGCAGGGGCGCGGCGGTGACTGAGTTGTTGTCGTCGAATCCGGCGGTGCAGGCGCGGGAGTTGTTCGAGTGCTTGCCCGAATTCGTGCGGCGCCCGATCGAAATGGTGGTGTTCGGTGGGGACTTGCCGCGGGCCGATGTGTCTCGTATGCGGTGGCTGGCCGCACAGTTCCGGGAGCAGGCCGCAGCTCTGAGCGGTCGTGCCGAGGACGCGAGAGCCCTCCTGGCACAGCATGATTCGATAGGCGCTTTCGGTGACCAGGCGCGCGAGATGCTGCGCCTGCACGACAAGGGCGCGGTCAGGCTGCACGACGAGGCGCTGATCCTGGCCGATCAGGCGGACGGGGCGGCCAACGAGGCGGAGAA
Source organism: Nocardia wallacei (assembly GCF_029868745.1). GTDB lineage: Bacteria > Actinomycetota > Actinomycetes > Mycobacteriales > Mycobacteriaceae > Nocardia > Nocardia wallacei_B. Next base: position 14,861 of record NZ_JARWOP010000105.1, read on the forward strand.
GACGCTGTGCGTGATGTTCGCGTTCGGCATCCAGCTGGCGTGGCAGATCTACCGGACACTGGCGGTGGCAGCGGCGGCCGGTCCCGTCGGGCAGGTCGCAGCCGCGTCGACCGTGGAATCCATGCTGGTCAAGGGCCGCGCTGAGGCCGAAATGATGCGTACGGGCCTGAAGCAAGGTTTCGCGCAGCACGCGGCGAACGCCGTGGCCAGGATCACGGGGCTGGGACCGTTGCAACTCGCTGCCGTCGTGGGGAAATCGGCCGCGCTCCCTGCGGCCGTCGACGGCGGCGTGCAACTGCTGCAGTGGGCGCGGGGACACCGCGAAATGTCGCTGATCGGTGAAAACGGTGAGAATCCGAACGGCATGGACCTGACCTCGATCGCCGCAATGGGTGCAGGGGGTGCCGGTGGTGCGGTCGGTGGTCTGGTGGCGGGCCGGATCGTCTCCAGGGTCTTTCCTCGGATGGAGTCCAGGCCGTTGCTGCTGGGATTGGTCCACGGGACCGCAGGTGCGGTGTCGGGCCTGGGCGCGGCGGCGTTGATCACCGGCTGGCCGCAACATGCCGATCAGATGGTCGCGGAGTTGCTCAACGGCGCGGTCGGCGGAGCGATGGCCGCCCATGCCGGTGCACGCGCACGATCCGATGCACCACCACCGGCGGTGGTCGACGGGAGCGCCCGCTTCACCCCGCCAGAGGTGCCTGTCGGCAGACATGCCGAGGACACCGGCCGCGGATTGGAACCAGGTGCGCGCAGCCACACGAGGACGGACGCGACCTCGGGTGGGAATGACCGGTCGGTGGACCGGCTTCCGGTCCGCGTCGATACGGGTGGGCAGCCTGGCGGCGTCGAATCGCTGGGTATGGCGGGGGATAACGGAGGCTCGGGGGCTGCCACTCGGGCTGTGACGCGTGAGCACGGCGGTTCGGACGTCGTGCGGACGGCGAAGCACGAACACCCCGCGGTTTCGGCTGATGTTCGTTCGGCCGGTGCTGGTACCGCGTCCTCGGTGACCGAGACGCGCGAGGCGAGGCTGCGGGCGGAGCTGGCCGACCGAGTGGCTGTCGACGACCAGCGGGTGATCGATGCTCGCAAGCAGCTGGATCGGGCGTTGGCAGGGGTGGAAGAGAGCGGGACGGCGCTCGATTCGGAGATCGCTCGGCGTGAGGTGGAGGCCGCGCAGTCGTCGTATGAGGCTGCGGTCGGTGAGGCGGTGGAGGAGCGGTTCGAGGCGCGACGGGCGGAGGAGGAGGCCGCGATCGCGGCGGCCGATGAACAGCGGTTGCGGGTCGAGGCGGAGACCGGTGAGCGGATGCGAGCGGGCCGTGAGGCGGTGGTGGCGGCGCGTGCGGAGTGGGCGGCGAGTCGTGATGCGCACGAGGCGGCGGTCACCGTCTACGAGGCGAGTGTGCGCGGTCATGTGGAGGAGAGCATCCGGTCGGTTCAGGAGAAGGTCGAGGCGGCGGGGGCCGCGGTGGAGCAGAGCAAGCAGAAGTACCGGGACTACGTGCGGGGGACGGAGCCGGAGACCGCGCACATCGCTCGGCTGGAGCGCGGTGTCGAGCGGGCCAGGGATCGGTTGCGGGGGGCGATGGCGGAGCGGGAGGCGTTGTTGCGGGCTCTGCCGGGGGAGCACGCCACCGAGTTGAGGGCGGCCGAGACCGCCCGTAATGAAGTGGTATCGCGGTGGGGGAGAAGGGCTTTCCGGTCCGAGGTGGCCGCGCGGGAGCAGTACTGGCGGCGGGCGCTGGCCGAGCACGAGGGGGTGGCGAAGGCGAAGCTGCGGGCGGCGGAGGAGGAGTTGCGGCGGTGCGCGCGCGTGTATCGGTCGGCGCGGGAGGGTCTGATGTCGGAGGGGGTGCGGGCGATCGATGAGCGGTTCCGGGCGGCGTCGGAGGCGGGGAGGGCGGATATCGCGGCGTACGAGGCGGGGGTGGCCGATCGTGATACGGCGTTCGGTGCCGCGTCGGACAAGCGCCTGCGGGCGATGATGGCGACCGACGAGTTGGCGACCGACTATTACGAGGAGATGCTGTACGAGGGGGATTCGTCGGATCCGGTGGCGGTGGCGGTGTCGCCGGAGGCGTTGCTGCGGGGGATTGTGGAGGGGACGCGCGCGGAGCGTTATCTGGCGATGCGGAAGTGGGCCGAGCTCACCACCGGTAAGGACATGCGGGTGACGCAGCGTATCGCGTGGGGGCTGGAGCTGGCGGATATGAAGACCGGTGAGGGCAAGACGTTGCTGACCACCGTGAAAACGATCGATGACGCCATCCAGCACGGTGTCGCCAACGTATGGACGAGCAGCGATTCGTTGGTGCTGGAAACGATCGCGTCGGTACAGCAGGTCACCAGGTCCGAGCATGGAGAGCTGCCGGTGGACACCTACCGGCTGGCAGACATGACCCAGGACGGAGATTTCCCGGCGGCGACCCCGGGGCGCGGGCAGATGTTCGTCGGCACACCGGAGAACGCCGAGTTCCTGGTGCTGCGCCGGGGCAAGGCGTTCCTCGATCGCCTGAACGCGGCGGGCGCGCCGGACGAGGCGATCACGGCGTTGCGGGAGCGGTTGTTCCCCCGATTGCGGGAAAAACGGCTGTCGCTCGACGAGATCACAGACGCGCTGGACGAGGCGGCGGAGCACTACGGTCTGGACGAGCGGTTCGAGCCGCTGCCCGGCGGGCGGGGGGACAAGGTCCACACGCTCGATGAGATGGACACGGTGGTCGACGGCCGCGAGGCCGTGCTGTCGCCCGGCGCCGGTGGGGACGAGGATCCCGAGACGGTGGCGCGGCTGGCGGAGGTCTGGCAGCGGTTCAAGGCCGCGCAGGGGCTGCCCGACGGGTTGACCGCGCGGGACTTCGGCAGGCCCGAGGGCACTCGCGGGTTCTGGCGGGCGGTGCTCACCCCGGAAGCGATCGCCAAGCTCAACCGGGTGGGCGGGGAACCGGTGACGGTGGCCGATGCCGAGATGTACACCAGTGCGGCGCTGGCCGAGTGGGCGCGGGTGCGTAACAGCGACTACATCGAAAGCCGTGGTGATATCGGGCCGCGCGGGGCCGATCCGGGCGGTGTGGACGCTGCCGGCGCTGCCGTCGAAGGCCGCGGTGACGCCCGCGCGGGCCGGGGGAAGGTCCTGCTGTTGGCGTCGGACACCAACGATCAGTTGCAGGCGAATCGGGAGGAGGGGACCGAAACCCGGACCCAGGGGCTGGTGGGCCAGTTCATGGACCTCAAGGAGGGGGTGCCGGTGCGGGCCAACCTGCCGGAGGAGGCCCTGTACATCTCGGTGGATCAGCTCATCGGCAGTAGCTATCTGGGGCGGCCGACGGGATATTCCGGCACGCTCAAGATCGTCGAAGCCGAACTGTACGACCGCTACGGTATCGCGGGCGTGGCGCAGAATCCGCCCTACTACGTGTCGCAACTGGAACGGCACTACCCACTCAACGACGACACCCGGCACGGCAAGCTCGCGCAGATGGCCCGCGACGTGGTCGGCGAGCTGACGCTGACACCGATCCTCGACGACAACGGTGTGATCGTCGGGGTCGAGCAGCACGGACGCCCGCAGCTCAACGAGCACATGGACAACCGCAACATCCGCGGTGACGATGTTCGCGAAGCCGAGAACGGGGAAAAGATCCGGCTGCGCGGGTGGCGGGACAAGTTCGACCACGAGAAGGGCTTGGTCGACTGGGTCGATCAGATCACCCACGACCATGTGCGGGCGTTGTCGCGGGCGTATCCGATGCTCGAGGCGTTCGAGCGTGCCGGCGCCTCGCCCGGTGAGGTGGCGGCGCTGCGGCAGCGGATCGCGCAAGCGCCGCCGGTCGAGGTGGTCCGGTCCATGCTCGACGCGGCCGCCGTCCATTACGGCGTCGCCGAGCGATTCGATTCGGTCCACGGGCTGGAGGTCGCGGACGGGGCCGGAGTCGAGTATCTGGTGCTCGACGCCCGCACCTCCGACGAGCACGGCACCGGCGAGGCGGCGAAACGGTGGGCCAACGATCAGATCAAGAACGAGTGGGGGGCGCCGGGCACCGTCGCGTTCGTCAACAAGGAATATCTGCGCGGCACCGACTGGGAACCCACACCGGAATCGATCGCGCTGGGCGGAACCCTGGCCCGGATGGACGGTGGACCGTCACGGGGTGAACGGGCGTTCGAGCAGGGCGTCGGCCGCGCGTCCCGCGGCGGCACGACCACCGACCGCGAAGAAGGCGGCACACCGGGTACCTTCATGCAGTACCTCTCGCCCGAGGACTACCACGGCACCGTCGCCAACCACGGCGTCACCGACCAGGTCGTCATGTTCACCGACGCCGTCACCGCCCAACGCGACGCGGCCGCCACGCACGCGGTCGAGAACACTCCCGACAGCCGCGCCGCACTCGACCAGGCAAACCAGGCTGTCGCGGCGGCCGAGCGCGTCCTGCGGGAAGACGCGGCACCGGCCCAGATGCGCGCGGTCGAACACCACCTTCTGAGCTCCGGCCGCACCCGGCACACCAACGTCGCTCCTCACACCAACATCCCTCCCCACGCCGCCGCACCTGTCCAGGCGGTCGCACCCGGCCCGGCCATGGACGGCACCTTCGCCGCCGAACCGGTGCACTCCGCCCTGCCGACACCCGGAACCCACAGCGCCACCGACACTGTCGGCCCGGAACATCCGGGGGATCGATTCGCGCGGCTCGCCGGGTGGCTGGGGATCCCCCCGACGATCCCGGGTGCCATCGCGACCCCGATCGGCGACGACCAGGACGAGGACCTAGACGACGATCCGCTGAGCCGGCCGCTGGAACAAGCAAGCACAACGGCGGCCGCGCAGGCCCTCGACCGGCTGCAAGCAGGTCTCCCACCCGCCGCCGCGGAAACGCTGAACCAGCACCTCGACCACCCGGCACCCGCCGCGGTGGTCCGCGATGTGACCCTTTCCGACGAACAAGCGCTGCACCACCTCGAGGATCGGCGGAATCGTCTGGCCGACGAGCTCGGCCTGCGGCCCGATCAGGTCGCAGGTGCGGAAGGTATACGCGAGGTCGGAACAAAGGTGGACCAGGCCCGTCGAGAGCTCGCTGATGCGTTGGAGACACTGCCACGGCCACCCGCCGAGGTCGATGCCGCCATCGCCCGCGCGGTGATCGCCGACGCGGTCGCGCAACTCTCGCAGACCTCCACCACCACCGAGCCGCCCGCCGAGCACGTGCTCGCCGCAGCATCCAACTATCTCGCTCTCACCGCCCTGCTCGACCTCGTCGTCAGCATCCACCAGCGGACCCCGAACGGCTGCGTGAACAACGCCGTGACGATGATGCGAGTGCTCTACCCGGACAATCAGCACTCGTACCGAATGCCGGAACACACACCGCTGGCAGGCCACGGCAGCGCCGACGTCCAGTTCGCCTCCGGCGGAGGCTCCTTCGAGAAAATCGACAGCCTGGACAAGGCCGCCGAGTGGCTCGAGAATCGACCGAGAAGCGCAATCTGGCTCGTCGACGAATGGATGGACACCCATGTCACCGACACCGACCGTAGGCGGGCAGCCGAACAGCTGACCCGCCACCTCGACGCCGGACGCCTCCACCTCACCGACTACCGCCAGCGCATAGCGCGAGTGCGCACCGCCACCGAGTACACCGATCTGCGGCACGCGATGTCGGACCTGCCGAAGCTACCGGACCAGAACCCCGACCGAGAGTACGACGGGATAGTCCGATCCCATTTGCGGTTACTGCACAACAGAAGCGACCGGCCCGACCAACCGGACCTGGTCGTACTGGACATCAATGCCGGTAATACCCGCTCGGCCACGCTGCCCGAGGATCTTTCCGGCCCGGACGCACTCCTGAAGAAGGCTGTCCGTTTTCACGACTGGAAGAAAGAGCAAGAGGATCGATTCCAGCGACTCGGTCAAAAGGGTAGCCGGGCCTGGATCCTCAAATTCACCAGCGAAGGCATAGCTGTCGACCGCGATTCCGAACCGCCGAACTCGAATGCTTTCGCGCCACAGCACTCGGACGTCCCCCCTCCGGTCTCGGTGCCGCGCTCCGCATCGGCACAACCCGAATCCAGGGACCAATTCGCGCTCGCAGGCCACCGCCCACCCGAGGACAGCGATCCGCCAGAAGTCACCGGCCCGGCCGGCGCGATCGCAGGCGATGGGCCCGCGTTCCGGCCGAGCGAAGCCGAACGGGCGATGGAAACGCTGGCACCGGGCAAGCCGGAGCCGTTGGGCGGGGGCGCTACGGCGACGTATCGCGCACGGACGGCTTCGGGTAAAACCTCGGTGCTCAAGCCGATTTACCTCGAAAACATCCAGCTGTTCCCGGCAAAGTCCGAGGCCATATGGCGGCCGGAGATCCGAGCAAATTTGGATAGTCGCGGACCGACGCGCCTACGTTATGGGATTCCGCGAGGCGGCGGGCAGCTTGCCGCCCGTGAGGTCGCCACATATCGATTCGATGAAGCCGCAGGATTCGGGCGGGTACCGCCCACCGGCATCGCCGACAGTCCTTTCGGCCCGGCTTCCAATCAGCTGATGGTGGCCGCGGGCCCCAGCCATTTGGCGAGGGTACTCGAGCACCACCCTGGATGGCGCACCCTGTCCAGGGATGAAAAGGTAAAACTCGTAGAAGATACCCTCCGTTACCCGCGGCTGCATCTCGAGCAGATGGCGGTGATCGACTACGTCATCGGAAATACCGATCGTCATTTTCGTAATTACCTCACAGGTATTGATGGTGGAGTCGTCGCGATCGATCACTCCTTTACGTTCCCGGAATCGCCGGACTCGCGTTTCGGAATCCTCTCCGACTTCGTGACGGCGTTCCGGAGCGTCGGACTCAGTGCCGAGATCCTGAAAAGTATTCGTGCCATCGATACGGACATGCTACGCGCGGCCTGGCTGGATGCCGGTCTCCGCGACAAGGCGATACACGGTGCGCTCGAGCGCTTGCAGGAGATCCGAAAAAGGGGAAAGATCACCGGCGAGGCATGGCCGGGCATTATCACGGGATCAGGGCTGGCACTGGCGACTGCCGGTCTTCCGTCGGGCTGGATCGAATGGGCTGCCAGCGATGTGAAAGCTGATACCCCCACAGCGAATTCCATTCGCCAGACAGAGTCCACCGATGGCCATATGTCGGCGGATGAGCGTGGAGCGTCCGGCGAGGAGATCCGGCCTGGGACGGCCGCACTGCCCGCCGATGTGCTTGCCGGAGTTGAGGAGTTGCGCGCCGCGCCGACTGGCCCTGAATCAGACGTGCCCGACGACACCGACGGGGTGTCGTCCAGTGACGAGACGGTCGTTTCAGCGGAGATCGAGGAGTTCGTGCGGGGATCCGACGGCCTGGTCGCGGACATTGCGGCACAACCGGGTGATCCCCCACTGGCAGTAGCTGCCTTGCAGAAACTGCTGGCGTCTCGCGGTGTGGAGGCCGATTCGGCGGGACCGGGCGACGTCTCGGCAGCCGATCCCGCAATCGCTGGCACGGATCCCGTTGCTGTCGAACGCTGCTGGCGGTCGCTCGCGGATGCGGAGCAGCGCGCGGTCGTTGTCGTGTATCCGGAGGTGATCGGCCGTCTTGCTGGTGTTCCCGTGCGGATACGGGATATCGCCCTGCGGCTCGCTCTGCGCCGCTCGCTCGAATCAGCTGTCGCCCGGGCCGGTTTGACGACGGCGGAAATAGATCCGGCGGCGCTGAGTGGCTATGGTGCGCTGGGCAGGCTTTGGGCGGAGCGTGTCAGGCTGCAGGAGGCGGACCGGCGAGCCGGTGCTGTTCCCGGGGGCGGGCCTGTGGTGTATCTGCTGGATACTCCGCTCGGGCGGAACGGCGGCCGGACGATTCTTGCTTTCGACAATCCTGATGTCACCGAACGGGTGGCCTGTCACTTCTTCAGTGGTGCCCCGGACGTCCCCGCGGACCCGGTCGTCGCGGTGCGCAACGCCTACGAGTCCACGCTCAGGGCCGGCGCCCACAACGCTTCGGCCATCATGTACCTCGATCACGATCTACCCGCCGTCCTGCCGCGGATGCGACGGATCCGGCTGCAACCGGCACAGCGTAGTGGTGGATACCTTGCTCGTTTCCTCGCTGAGTTCAGCATGGTGCGGAATGAGCCCAACACGCCGACACTGTGTCAACTGGACGCATACGGATTCGGTTCGGCGGCAACCGCGCTGAGCGAAGCCGCCGCCGGGCAGCGGTTGAACGGGATTATCACCAACCTGGTCCATCTGCATTCGGAAGGTCAAGGGTCGGTCACCGACTACGGACCGGATGTCAAGGTTTATGCGTTGAGCCCTTCCCGTTTTACTCCGGTGCGTCCAGTCGGCTCTGACCCGGTCGAGGGTCCGCAGGTGACTCGGGTCCGCGCGGAGATTCCGGTGGAACGCGCGTTTCAAGAGGCGCATCCCATCGCGAGACGAGTCCTCGAATTGCTGGACTATCCAGCCCATCCGTTCAGTGTGGACGCTCCGGTACGCGACCAGTGTTACTGGTTCGCCAATCCCCATGCCCGCACGTTCACCGAAGGTCTGACCGCGATCGGCCTGATATCGGCGGGACGAGGCGACGATGTCCAGACGGCGCCGATGCGGACAGTGCAGGGCGATCCGGAGGCCGGACGACGGGTGCGGCTGTACAAGCCCTCCACAGCGGATATCCCGGAACACCCGGGTGCCGATGACCGTGCTCTGGTCCAGGAAGCGCTGTCGATGCGGGGATCCGATGTCACCATCGACGATCTCTGCCACCAGGGTCTGCCCGATGATTGGACCCGGGCGGCCGAGTTGGCCACCGCGAACTACCACTGGTGGAACTCGCTGGGTGATCCCGCCCGTCCCGGCGAACTGTCACCGACCCAGTGCGCCCTTCTCCGGCGGTATCCCGCACAGATGAGCGGGCTTCCGGGCCTGCCCCTGCGCGCCCAAGGTCTGGCCTGTGCCCGGCAGCTGGAACAGGACCGAGCCCGGCTGGTACCCGCGGCTGACGATCGACCCCGCTGGACCGAAGCCGAGGTCCGACAGCTGCGCAACGTCTTGGGCATGGAAGAAGCGTTGGGCGTCGCCACCGCGGTACGTCCCGGTATCGAGCAGCCACCGGTATGTGTGACGGATTGGGACGCGGCAGCATTCGACAACGACGGTAAGGCGATCGTCCACTTCGGCGACACCGATACCGCCGACTATGTGGCCGACCTCATCCCGGGCATGATGTCGGATGCTCAGACCCTGCCCCGGCTGGTGGCGATGGCGCGCAATCTGTATGAGTCCATGGTCGGCGCAAGGCCGGGCGTCGAGGTCGCGGTGCGACTGCGGCTGGGACATGACGCGCCCAGCGGAAAGCGGGCGGTACTGGAAACCGTGCGGACCGATATCGCGAAATCCGCCGGACAGATCGTACGCCGTGACCTGGTGGCCTGGCATGCCAAACGTGCCGCCATCGCCGAGAGCGGGGGCTCGGCTATGCCCTACTTCACTGTGCACAGCCACAGTTACGGTGGCGTCACCGCGAACTTCGCCATGCGAGATGCCGAGCTGAGCGGAATTGTGGCCAAACACATCATGTATGGGGTGCCAGCCACCGGAGACAACGAACATGTGTCCCAAACCGGAATCGATACCATTGCGATGTATTCGCCCAGTGATCCGGTACCGACTTTCGGCGCCACCGCCGACGACCATTACGGCAGATTCTACAAAATCGCGGTCACGAAGAAATCAGGGATGGGAGTCGGTCCAACCTACATACCTGCGTACCGCACAGACGGCAAAGATTTCGGGGCCACGATCCTGCCGATACAATTTCCCGACCGCTACCCCTTCAATAAGAGGTTTCCAGCCCATGGCTACTATTTCAACGAGGCCGACCCCGATACCGGGGAACAGGTGGACTCGCTGCGTTACGCTGGGCTGATCGCCACCAACCAGAGCGAGCAAATACCTCACCAGCCAAGACAGCCCCATGATGGTGCTTCGTTGCAAGTCCGGCTGGACGAAATTGGACCGACGGGTCACAGCCCACCCGAAGACACACACGCGCCGCTCGAATCCCACGAGAACCCGGACGACGCCGTCGACGCCAGCACGACCCTCGCCGACAGTACGGAAACAGGTCTGGACGGACACATCGGCGCGGGTTCCGAGAAATTCGCGCCCGGAGGCCAAATCGGCAGCAGGCCGCCAGAGGAACCCGGCAGTCGGGATGATTCTCTGCGCGCGCAGATGTTCCTCTCCGCAGGGCTGGTCGGTGTCGATCCGGCCTCTGCGATGCCCGATGCTGCCGAACGGCACCGGTTGGACGAACACTGCGACGCTTACCTTGGCGAATTCAGCCGGCTGCGGCGAAGCGCGGGCGATCCCCGCCTCACCGCCGATCCCGACTCGATTCTGACACCCCAGGAAGCGGAACAAGCTGTCGCGCAACTGGACTCCGATACGCTCGCCACGCCCCAGCAGCATGCGATCGGCAGCCGATGGCTGCACCTGCATCGGTTGCTGACCGCGGCCGACGAACTCACTGGAGGGGAATCGGCCGTTCGGCCCGGCGACGATGTCCTGAAGCAGTTGGCGACCGTGATCGGCCTGTGGCGCACGGCGATAGGCGCCGATTCCTTCGAGGATGCCATCCTGGCGGAGTTCCGCATGGAGTACGCGAAGACCGTCCTGCCTGGCGTCGACGCGGCGACCTGCCGAATGTTGCTGCACCGCTGCGACGAGATTCGCAGGGCACTGGCCGGTGCCGTCGATGCGCGCTACCCGGCATCGCCACCACCACACGGGAGCCTCGAAGAATTCGTGGGCGGCGTGCGGGAGTATGTCGGCACCGCACTCTTGCCGGAGAATCTGCAGACCCTGCCCGCCATGATCGACGCTGCCACCAAGTCGGTTCGGCCGTTCCTTATGGGGTTGGACGACTGGTCGACCGACGAACTGCGGGCATATGCCCTGCTGGATCTGCAACGTCGTTTCCTGGATCGACTGGTGCCGAGTTTGCGCGAAACAGCGGAGCAGCAACTACGCACCGATCTCGCACTGCTGAAACATTCCAGCAGAACCGATGGCCCATTCGACGGACCCGAGTATCCGATCGGCGCCCGGCCGCCGGAGAACGAAGACGAACTGCCGGAGGCTGCGGACGGCGACCGGGGGGCCGATGCCTCGAGCCGAGGCGGGATCCTTGCGGACGAGCCGGTGTCGGGATGGCGGGTGGATACGGCCGAGTTGATCGACAGGTATGTGGGCGATACCCCGCCGAGTTATGAACAGTTGCGGATGCGGTTGCGTGAACTGGTTGATCGGTACCCGGAAGAGGCATTCTTCAGGGAGATCGGCCGTTCGCGGGAAGACCGGCCGATGGAGTTGTTGTCGATAGAAGGTGGCCCGCACAACATCTTGCTCATTGTCGATCCGCATCCGATGGAGCCGGTGGGCCGCGCGACGGCGTTGGCGTTCGCCGAGCATTTCTGTTCGCGTTCCGATCTGCGCGCAGTGTATTCCCTGCACATTGTCGTGAGCTCGGATCCCGACAGTGCGGTACTGAACGCGCCACCCGCCCGGGCGGACGGACCGGTAGATCTCGCCTCTTATCACACCGGAATCCATCGTGCTGCGGTTATCGACCAACCCGAATGGAGATTTCCGTCGGCGGCGCCACAGCTGGGGATGCGATTCAATTCGGCGGTTCCGTTGCCGGAGACATTAGCTCAGATGGGCGTGATCAAGTCTCTGCGCTCGCTTCTTATTTCGTCGTCGCTGCACAATATCGACTCGGGTGGCGTTCATCTGTTCTTCGGTATTTCCGGAGACGGCTGGATAGGTGAACTAGGCCCGCAGATCCCGGACCTTCTTGCCGATATCGCCGTGCGGCACGATATCCCAGTGGAGTCGATCCCCGGCGATGTCGCTGAGCTCTCATCGTGGTTCGAGAAGATCGGCAACGGCGTGTATGCCAATAGGCGGGTACACGGCCAAGCCTTTTCAGGCACATTTGCCGGATATTACGGTGGTTTGCCGGTCACGATCGAAGTGCCGGAGTGGGAGACTCGGCCGTCGAGTGTGACCAGGTCTGAGGCCATCGATTTGCTGGAGCAACGCGCCGAGGTACTCGAGGAACTGCTCCGGCGCTTACCGCCGGATATTGCCCCGAGCACATTCAGCCGCGCCGCCGAGAGTGGAGCCCGGTATGCGCGGGATCAAGCCGAGGCTCTGCGGCGTGATCCGGACAAGGTATTCGAACCCGGGATTGTGCACCGGTCGTCCGTGCGTCGTATGGGTGGTTTGCTGCGACATATCGACGAGGCGCTGCTTTCCCACCCTGACCACGGCGAGTTGCGGTTGCTGCGGGAGGATGTGAACAGGCATTTCCTCGACTGGGTTCAGTTCCAGCGCGATGACCAGAACCCGGTGTGGCGGCCATTGCGGTCCACCGCCGGTATGCAACTGGAATTCCTGTTCGCACTCGTCCCCATGGCGCGAGCGGCCCGTGCCGATGCGTCTACGCCCGAGCCCGTGACCTCGCAGCGTGACCATACGCAGTCTGTGGAAACGGAAGTGCCGCAAGGGGCGTCGACGCCGTGGTCTCGAGTGGGGTCTGCGGTGGATGCTCGGGTCGAACGTCCGGAACGGCCGGGCTCCGTCGCGATCGGCTCGCCGGGGCAGGTGTCCTCCGATTCTCGGCCGGACATCTCGATCGAATCGGCTGCGGACGAGGGTCGCGGGCCCGGCGACGAAAGCAGGCCCGATGCGCCGATAGGTACCCGGAGGGACGATTCGAATCCCGGCCGTCGGCACTCGGGGCCGCTGCCGACACCGTGGACGGCCGTGGACCAGCACACGCCGAATGCGAAGCCGCGCGCCGGGGACGATGTGGTCGATTCGGTGTGGAGGGTCGACGGCGCGCGGTTGATCGATGAGCATGTGGGTGATACTTCGCCCACGTATGAGGAATTGCGGCGGCGGTTGCGTGATCTCGCCGACCGGTATCCCGACGATGTGGCCAGGTTCAGTGAGATCGGGCGTACTCGCGAAGGTCGGCCGATGGAGTTGCTGTCGGTATACGGCGGTCCGCGCAATGTCTTGCTGGTTGTCGATCCGCACCCGATGGAGTCGGTAGGTCGCGCGACCGCGCTGGCGATCGCCCAGCACGTCCTGACGGAGCCGGGTCTGCGGTCCGAGGTGTCGTATCACTTCATCGTGTGTTCCGATCCTGACACTGCGGTGATGAACGCGCCACCGGCTCGGACGGTCGGACCGGTCGATCTGGCGAAGTACTACACCGGCATCGCCCGTCCGGTTCGACATCCCGAATGGAGTTTCCTCTCGGCGGTGCCGGTGCCGGGAATGCGATTGAACTCGGAGGTTCCGTTGCCGGAGACGCTGGCTCAGATGGGCGTGATCAAGGCGTTGCGTCCGCTTCTCCTGTCGCCGTCGCTGCACAATATCGATTCGGGTGGCGCTTTCCTGTACTTCGGTATTTCCGGAGACGGCTGGATAGGTGAACTAGGTCCACGGATCCCCGATCTTTTTGCCGATATCGCCGTGCGGCACGGTATCCCCGTCGAATCGGCCCCCATCGATGTAGCTTTGCTTCCATCATGGTACGAGAATATCGGAAACGGCGTGCACGCTAATAGGCGTGTGCCCGGCGAAGCCTTTTCGGGTACATTTGTCGGTTATTACGGTGGGTTGCCGATGACGATCGAAGTGCCCGAGTGGATAACGCGGCCGTCGTCGCTCGGCAGGAGGGAGGCTATCGACCTACTCAAGCGTCGTATTTCTATTCTCGATGAATTGACCGGCCGTCTTTACGCGGAGAGTCGTCCCAGTGTGTTCAGCCGCTCCGCCGATACGTACGCGGCAATGCTACGTGGAAATATCGATGTATGGCACAGTGATCCGAATTCGCCTTTTTCTCCGCACTTGGTGCACGTGTGGACGCTACGTAATTGCGGACAACTGCTACGTCATATCGACGGGGCATCATTGTCTAATCCGGGAATTTCTGATCTGGAAGCGATCAGGACGGACCTGAACAGCAAGTTCCTGGAATGGGTGCAGTTTCAACGCGATGATCAGAACCCGGTCTGGCGGCCATTGCGTTCCACCGCCGGCATGCAACTGGAATTCATACTCGCAACGATCCCGGGGGCGCTGCGAGTAGCCGACCGAACCGGGCGGACGCCAAAAGCTGTGGTGTCGGCGGCTGACGGCGAACTGGATGATGAATCCGGTGCGGCATCGCCTACCGAGGGCGAGGCCGTCGCCGACCTCACGATCGAAGCGGCTACGCCCGCGGATATCGAGCCCCTGTCCGAGCACTTCGGCGAGTCCTGGATTCTCGAGGACCGCCTGCTTCGCCAGGACCGGGGAGACGGTGTCTTGTTCGTAGCGCGTCATGGCGGCAGGCCGGTGGCGCACGGGTATCTCTGGCTCGAGGATGCCGAGGAACCGGAGATTCGATCCGGTCTTCCGGGTGTCGCGTTGATCAACCATCTGGAAGTGGCTGAAGGTCTCCGGGGCCGCCATATCGGTAGCGAGCTGATCGCGCGCATGGAACGGTTTGCGCGTGTGGAAGCGGGGCGTGATCGGATCGCCCTGGCTGTCCTTCCCAGCAACACCGGCGCGGTACGCCTGTACGAGAGATTGGGATATGTCGATTGGGGTCAGGGGACCGTGCAGTGCTACGACGTCGTGGAAAGGGAGGACGGGAGCCGGGTTCGAGTGCCGGATCCCGAGCAGGCCCGCGTGCTGGTCAAGGACCTCGTTCAGCGGCCGCTGTCGGACGATTCGCGCTCCCCGCCGCCCTCGCTTCCCGCGTTCACACCGACTGGCGGTGGATCTCACCGCGTCGGCCCGGATTCCGGCGGCGTTGGTCGGGCTGTGCTCGGTGGGCATGCGGTGGACGCGGTACCGGACCACGTCAAGGAGTTGCTGCGGCATACCGGGGTCGGCCGCCGGGTGCTGGCGGCGCTGGAGTCGATGCCGGTGCGGGAGCGTTTCGAGTTGATGGGTGAGGGCGGTCATCGCGGTGGGGAGTGGGTCGACAGTGCGCTTGCTGCCACGGTTTTCACGTCCGGTAACGATTATGCGGTGCAGGCGCTGAGCTTGGCGCACGAGGTCGTGCACGCCGAGTTCTTCGTCGACGATCGCACGGTGCGTGATCCGTTATCGATGTCGGTCGACGAGTATGTGCGGGCCAGGGTCGCGGAGGAGACCGCGTGTTTCCGTATCATGGCGGAGCTGGCTCCCGAGCTTCGGTCGCTCGGGCTCGACATACCGCTGCAGGTCACGGAAGCCGCGTACGACGTGGCATATGACAAGGCAGTAAGACGCCGCACCAGCGCCGCGCTGACCCCGGAACAGGTCCACCAGCAGGCGCACGCGTCGGCTTTGAAGGCGGCCGAACAGGAAGTCGCCACCTTCGAGTGGGCTGACGGTCGCAGCTACCGCAGGTTCTACCGTGATGACTATCGAGCGTGGGAGAAGGCGGGCCACACTCGTTCGCCGGACGGAACGGTCACCGCCGCAAGGCATCCCCGCCGCTACGATCTCACGCCGGAGGGTGCGAGACGGATGCGCCGAGCCGCCTTGCGTTACGACCACGACGTCGTATCGGCAGACGATCTGTCCCGGCGGTTGGCCGAGATGGCAGCCGAACTCGGCGTCATCGGAGGGCCCAGGTCGGTGACCAGAGCGCGGGTGGCGCGCGAAATCGCCGCGCTGGACGCAGAATTGGCGACCGGGTCACCGGATCGGCTGCCGGAGTTGCGGCGTCGGCAGCATCGTTGGCGCGAACTGTCCGACCTGGCCGATGAGTACGGCAGGCTCGATGCGTCGATTCGCTGGGATCGGGTGAGGGAGATGGAGGATGTCCTCGCCGCCGATGTCGTCGACCGGATGGCGAGCACTGCCTCTGGCGCGCAACGCATTTCGGACCGCGCGGTATTGGTGCCGGGCACACCGAGGCGGCTGGTGATCGTCGGCGGGCCGGGAGAACACCAGGCCGTGCTGGCCGATCCTCGTGTGGCCGCGGCGAGGCGTGGCGCACAGGTCGAGTACTGCCATGTGCAGGTGCAACCGGGCGGGGAGCCGCACGTGTGGACGTTGATCGCACCGACCGCGGTGCTGCGACCGACGCCGTTGAGATCGCTACACCTTGCTGAGCGGGCGACTCGGCAACGTATGGAGCGCATTCGCGCCGAACTGGGCACAACGCAGGTCGGCGGATGGGCACTCGAGGTATTGCACGACGTGGAGATCGTGCAGACAGCGAATCCCGCCGAGGCAGGCTACAAGCCGGTCCGGCGCCGGTTGGTCCTCGACGCCGGGATGTCGGACGAACACCATATGGCTCACCTGGTACACCAGGCGATTCATGTCGCGGTGGCCCGGGGTCGGGAGGCGATCGAGGCCGTCCGCGAACAGCTGACCTCGCCGCGCGAGGCGTATATCGACGCGCGAATAGATGAGGAAACTCGTGCGCACGCCATGGAAATCGTTGCCGCGCTGCAACTTCGAGCCGCAGGATACGACGTTCCGGAGCCGATGGGCATGCGTGCCTACACCGACGCCTACTACCGGGCACGGGCGAGCCTGGTCGAGGACCTGGTCCGGGCCGGGCAACCTGTTCCCGACCGGTTGCTGCCGGTGCTGGATCGGATGGCGAACGACGCCGGGCTGGCGGCGCTGCGGCCGGAAGTCGAAGCGCATGTGGAGTCCTACCAGGATCTCTACGGCCGGGCATGGGACGCCGCCCAGGGCGTCCAGCCCTTCGCCGAGCAGGTCCAAGCCGCCCGCAGGAGCGGTGAACGGACGGTGCGAGCACTCGGCGGCGGCGTTCCCGGTGTGCGGAACGTCGAATTGGTTTCCTACAACGACGGTGCCGTGTATGTGCGTATGGCACTGCACGATTCCCGTTCTCGGCACGCCGCGGTGCTGTCGTCCCTGCTGGGCAGGGCGTTCGATGTGCCGATGCCCCGTGTCGTCGCGGACGGCGACGTGTTGTACTTCGAGCCGACATCCTGGGCCCTGCCTGTCGAGCTGGGCAGGCCCGGATTCGGATCGACCGGTCTCGGTCTGCACGACGCGCTGGTCGGCTTCCCGGATTCGGCCGACCGCGTAGTGGTCGAGCGTAGCGACCAGGTCGCCTGGAGTAATCACCACCGTGCGTTCGAATCCGCGGCCCTTACGCCCGAGACGGTCAGCCGGTTCGCGCAGCGATTCCTGCGAGCACGGGCCGACGGCACCGTCGAATTCATCGCTCACGATGTCCCACGCTCCGAACTCGAGTGGTTCCGTGACCGGGCCGAGAAACTGCGGCCCGACTTCGAACGGCTCGGCCGCGCCGACTGGCACGACGTGGCGATGGCCCGGCTCGCGGAAATCGAGGCGCACGCCCGTCCCGACCCTGCCTCGGGCGAGGAATCCGCCGCGCGCAGCGCGGACTCCGATAGCGCCCTCGACGCAGTGCACCCGTCGCAACAAGCGATCAGAGGTCCACCACGCGCCGACGTGGAATCCGTAGTCGAAGAAGGCTTGCACCGGCCGTCGACACCTTGGTCGCAGATGACGCCCACAACCAACGACCCTGTCGGCCGCCCGAATTCGACCGGGGAATCGAGGCGTCCCGACGCTCTCGACCACCTGAAGCAGTCGAACACCGCACAGGGTGCGGCTGACCTCGAAGGCCCCGCTGGACCGATCGGTACCCGGCCACCCGAAGGCGAGAAGCCGATGACTACTGGCGGCCGTATCTATTCACCGTTCGGCTACGTTGCTGGTGGAATCCGGCGTTTCGATACGGACCGAGAAGGCGAACTGTACGGTGAGCAGCACCTTGGTTACATGTTCAAAAATCTCTCGCCGGCCCAGCAAGAAGTGGCCATACAGTGGACTGTCGGGTCGCGCGCGTTCAACGAATTGCTTCGTCCTGATGGGCTGCCGGAGCCGGCGGAGCTGGCGAGGCGTCTGAACGACTGGTACGAGAACCCAGCCGACGAGTGGCGGGTTCGAGGGCTGATCGTGGGCGCCGTGCCGACCTTGGAAGAGGTCTATGCGCTCGAAGGTCGAACGGACCTGTCTCCGGCCCAGGCTCGAGTCGTATCTCGGGTGCTCTCCTCCGAGAATCCGGCAAGGGAACTCTCGCGGGTCTTCCCGAAGAATGCGTCCATGAAGCCGGTTCTCACGGTTTCATACGGTAAGTGGCCGACAGCGGAGGAGATCATACAGCGGACGCACCTGCTGGATGAATCCGTCAACAATCCCCTCCCGGAGGGCTTGCGGGTTGAATGTGGATTTCGGAACTGGGACCTTTTGAAGGTTGTTTCGAGCCCATACGAGCTGGTTGGCAGACAGTTTATGTATCCCGGTTACCGGGCGGCTTCCCTGGGGAAACGGCTCGATACCTTCGACATGCCCACCCGTGCGTACGTCGCGCATATGACTCTGGACGCGCCGAAGGGGACACCGGCTCTCTGGATCGGCCGGAAAAGTCGATATCCGCGGCAGCGAGAGATCCTGTTCCCTCGAAACCTGATCTGTGAAATCACGAGGGTGAGTTATCGTGGTCCCGGCCTCTTGCCTCATACAACGCCGTGGCGAATCTGGGCGACGGTGGTCGGCGTGCAGCACGGTGCCATTCTCGCACCGGACTATCCGTCAGCAGCACAGCTATCAGCAAGGTCCACGTCGGACCGGGGCAGCAACCGCGATGCCATCGGCCGAGTCGACAGGAGAACGGTGAATAGCCGTTCCGCGGACAACCCGCCAGACGCCGGGACGCGGCCTGTCCAGGCGCCGCGGCCGGTATCCGAAGACTCGGTTCCCGGCCCGGATTACCCGATCGGTGCCAAGCCACCCGGAGACGAAAGACTCGGTGCCGGGGACGCGGGCACAACTGAGGTTCTGCCGGGCCTCGATTCTCCCGAAGAGATGAGCGCATTCGGTGAACTCGGAAAGGCGGTGCGGGAGCACGGTGTTGTCGTCGGCCGTGCTGCTGCGGCGGCGGCGTTGGGTGGGCGTTCTACCGTTGTCGAGTGGTCGGTGCCGGAGTGGCTGTATCGGCGGATTGCCGGGCTGCCCGCATGGACTGTCCGATCGTCCGATCATGACGAGGGTCAGCGGTCGGTGGGCGGATTTCCTGCGGATCGCTGGCCGCGGCGGAGCGCGGCCAGTCCCGTCCTCGAGTGCGGTCATCTGCGGGTGTCGGTGGGATGGCCTGGTCTGGTGCCTGTGCCGGATCGGCGCAGCGCGGAACCGGGTGGCGAGATGCGGGAGTTGGTGTCGCACGATGCGCTGCGCGAGCGAGCATGGCGGACGGAACGGGGCATCCGGGTGGCGGGATTGCCGGATGTGATGGCGTGGACACAGGAACGAGATCTGCCGGCGGATATCGATACCGCCCGATGGATGAAGGACGCCTTGTTGAACCCGGCACGCCCACGGTTGCCGGAACAGGTCCTGGCCCGCGAGGCCGAAGAGGTGATCGACATCCTGCACTCGACCTACGCCGCCGAGGGGAATAGTCTGCCGGACCTCGCCGCTGCGGACACCCAGCGTGCTATCCGGCTGATCGCCGAGGGTTTGTATGTTGCCCGGACACTCTACGGCGACCCTCGTATCGGGCGGTCGAATCACTTGCACGGTTCGGTCGAATTGCGTGAATTCCAGGTTGCCGCGTTCTACCACGACGGCGATATCGCGGCGGGCCTGCGCAGCATTGTGGAGAACGGGCTCCGGCAGAACGGCAGACTCGGTGACATTCTGCTGGCCATGGCCGCCGCGGCGTGGAGCGACAGCGTCTACGGCGAAGGCCGGAAAAGAGACAATCCGGACGGCCATGACGAAAAGCGGTCGGGGGAGCTGGTCCGGCACCTCACCATGGCGCACGGCTTGGATGTGTACGAGGCACGGATGGTGGAAGACGCCGTCCTTGCCACGACGTTCGTGGAGGGCGTCGGCACGCAGGCTGTCGCGTTCAACGACAACGTGCAGCAGCAACGGAGACTCATCGACCAGGGGGCTCGACGAGGCATCGGCCAATGGGTCGCCGGTGAGGACTTGCACAGCCTGTCCACCCCGGAAGCGGTGATCGATTGCGTCCGGCTGGCGGCCGAAGATCTCCTGTCCAGCCGCTTCGACAAAGCACGAACATTCGGCCGCGTCCTGGCCAAACTCGGTACTCGGGCCAATTACCTGGCCGAAGCGCTGCGGCTGATCCACGTTTATCGCGATATGCGCGTCGAAGGACCGGGCAGCGCCGGCATGACGCTGGGTGAGGCTTTCGCCGCTCGACTGCGTGGAAATGCGGAATTCATCGATCCCGATTCCAGCAAGGGCTATCGCTATCCCGACGGCTGGGTGCTCGGCAATCGCGATATGCGCCGTGACCACGCCGTACTGCTCAGGCAAATAGCGCACAAACTCGAGACCGATGGTGAATACACTCCCCAGGACGCTCTCCGCGAGGCGGAGGATCACGCCGGCGCCATGCGCGTGAAGTATCGAGGTTTCCGATGGCAGCAGGTGTTCCGCCCGGGCGAACAGCCATGGGACCCGGCCGCCATCGCCGACAGCCTGGCGCGTCGGCTGCCGGGGGGAGACCGTCCCGGCCGGACTCGGGAAGTCATCGATGGGGTGATCCGAGTAGCCGAACTCGTCGCCGCCGACGCCGCGGACGCACATCCGAGCCCGGACGGTAAGGCCGACGCGGCGATCGTGGTGACGATGTGCGAGGACGCCGACGGGTCTGCCCGATTGCGCGCTCAACTCGATTACAGCGTACGGGGGAAGCCGCCGATTCGAAGCGCGCTACAGCGGGCGTTGACGGGCGTGAACTGCCGGATATCGATCGAGGACGCAATCCCGCTCTCATTGACCGAGCACTATCCGCACTGTCGAATACTGCTCGATTTCGCCGATCCGATCGCCGATGACGAGCGCGACCGCACCGGCTTCACGGACGACGACTGGGACGACCCGGTAACGGTGCCGATCACCGTCGGCACGGACAACGGCGCCGTCGACCGTCGGGCACGCTTCCTGATCGAGGGCGCGCTGGGCGGACGCGAGTACACCGAACGATTCGCGCCCATTGTCGGCGAACTGATCAAACGATGCGCGAAGACAGACATCGCAGTCGAAACCAGCGGCCGAAACGATTCTTTCGGCCACACGTTTCTCGTTGGCATGCGCGGCGGAGAATGGGACCTCGCCCTAGCGGCCACTGCGGAGCAGACCCCCACCACAGCCCGAGTGCGATTCACACTCGCACTGAAAGAGGGTTCGATCGGTGAGTCCGACGAGACGCTCGCGGTGCTGACCGCACTGTTGCCGGACGCACCTCTGTTCGCAGAAACACTGGCAACCGAAGTGGCTCCACTTGCGCCCGACGGACTCACCATCACGGTCACCGGCGATCCCGGGTCCCGAACCGTCGAAATCGTTCTCCCATTCCCCACCACGGTGGTGCGAATCGTCCGCCACGAACCGGACACCTCCGCAGAGAAGGCACCTCCGCTCGGTCGAGGGCAGCTCGAGAATGCCACACAATCGGTGAATCCGATCTCCGGTATGGCAACAATTCGGCGTGTTTCTGCCGTCACGAATACCCCGGACGCTGCTCGCGGGATTCCGGAAATGCTTCTGGATGCGGACCCATCGTTCACTATCCATATTTGCACCAAAGATCGACCGGATCGCCTCAGCAAGCTACTCGCTGATATCGCATCGGTGGTCCCTGCGATAGATACCGTCTTCGTTTATGACGACTCGGTGGATTGGATCAACAGAGCTCGTAATCGCTCGGCCATGCAGAGCATGCCGTTCCATACGGTCTGTATCGACGAATCTCGTCGCCGTGAGTTGCTGCAAGACCTGCCGTGGCCGCCGGATACGATGCCGTTCGCTGATTACGCATTCAAGGAGCTGGGGAAGCCCGAGTGGGACCCGGCGGGTGTCAGGGCGTTGGCGCATTTCGTCGCGGCAGTCAACGCGTCCCCGGGTAGCAAGATACTTTTCCTCGACGACGACATCAGGCTGATGGGCGATATTTTCCAGGGAAAAATGCATCCTGTCGACTCGGAAGCGATAAAAGAACTTCTGGCAGGGCCACCCCGGCCGGGAATCGTCTTGGGTGCCGAGTATGTCGGCAGACCCGACATCTATGATGTGGAGCACGTCCAACTCGAGCTTGCCGCGTCCACCAGTGAACCCTGGCTTTTCGGGCGTCCCGGATCCAAATCAGTACATTTCGGAGTCGTAGAAAAAGAACCACTGGGCGGAGAAAATCCGCTCAGTGGAGCATTCCTACTCGTAGATTACGAGGGTGTGCGCCTGGCGCCGATCCCCCATTACTACAACGAAGACGTCGCCTATGTCGCAATACTGCAAGCGTGTGGACACCGGATAGAAGTGGCGCCATTCAAACCCTTGCACACCGGGGACGACAAACACATACGATGGCGAACAGCGCTCATGCAGCAAGTGGGAATGGTCGTCCAGAAATCGCTGGAGCAAGCCCTCCGACGGGTCCCCGCCGGTGATTGGTCAACCGTGGTGGCCCGAGCCGCCGCGCTGTGTGACCAGAACGCCAAAGCATCGGTAACGGTCTGGAAAGAGGTCTTCGCCGATCCACACCGCCGATTCGGTGAACTACACGCGCATAACATATACGCTTTGATCGATGCCGAGAGAATCGCTACCGAAGCACGGAAGACCATATCCACCTACTTCCGGCAGTTCAACAACTGGCAGACGCTCATGGCGGACCGTGGAGTATCGAACTATGTTCGAGAATTCATCGCACGGGTGCGAACATCGCCGGTGCGAGAAGAACACAACGCACTTCGAACGCCGGACGGCATCCCTGATCGGCAGTCGCCCGAACCTGATACGGCCGCAGAAGAATCAACTCCCGAACCCGCAGCCTTGTTGCCGACAGGGACAGTTGTCGACCCGATTGCCACCGCGGCCGATCAGGACCGTACGCTGGAGGTCTCGGACACGGCCCCCGACCGTATCGACAAGGCCGCAGCGGAGGCGATCCCACCGGCCGATCACTGGGCGGTGGACGGCCCTGGGGGCGGCAATGAATACCACGACACCACCGCAATCGATCGGGACCGGGACCAGCAGTAGTCCGGGACCGATGCGGGGAAATAGCCATTCTTTGCCCTCTTGGCCAGGCACGTGGTGGAGGCCAACCGTGGTCTGGATGAGAATCCCGACAACGCCGGCATGCTCCTCGCAACAGCATCACCAGTGTGTCGGCGGCGTGGTCCCCGGACATCGGCAATCTCTCGGCGATGGCTCCGACATGTGCCCACTCGATGGGCAGGTTCGCGTGGAAGCTGGCTTCCCCGAACAGCATCAGCAACGACACCGCTCGCAGCGGATCAGCTTCGGCCATCGTC
>NZ_JARWOP010000106.1 GCF_029868745.1 Nocardia wallacei
CCGGCGGGGGGGGGGGGCGGCCCGCCCCCCCCCGGGGCGGGGGCCGGGCCTGGGGGGGGCGCCGGGGGCCGCGCCCCCCCGCGACCCGGTCGGGCCGGTAGTGCACGACCGGGTCGGTCACCACGATCCACTCGTGGGGACTGCCCGCGAGAATTCTGATCGCACTCGATTCGAGCATTTCATTTTCTCCTATTCACCCAGCGGCACGATCGGGCCGAATTGTTGCTCGTAATTGCTCATGCTGTCGTTCAAGGTCTGCATGAGGCGAAAGATCATCGACGGCGGGAACTTCACTCGGGCGACTACTTGGACCGGCTGACGTAATACAGGTTCGCCCGCCTCGTCGAGGCCGGGGTCGGCCGGCAGGTGCACGAGAAAATCCAGGGTGAAATCGGTGCGGTTGTACCAGCAGGTGAAACCATTGGCGTAGGCACCGATGCTCATTGCCTCGGGCACGATCACTTCGACGTTCACGGGCGGCGGACCGATTTCGCTCATGGGCACCCCTGACGACGCGGCGCCGAATGGGTCGCCCGCAGCGGCGACTCATCCGGCACCGGCTCGTATCTCCTATCGGGACTGGCTCATCCGCGTCTGCTGCCGGAGCTGCTGCAGTTGCATCTCCCAGCGGCCGGTGTTGTCCTGGGTGCGGTTGGCCTGGTCGTCGGCCTGCTGGGCCAGCTGATTGGCCTGGTCGGCCTGATCCTGGGCGGTCTGCGCGCGCTGCTGGGACTGGCCGGCCTCGCCCTGCGCCTGCTGCGCCTGGCTCTGGGCCCGGTCGGCGTCGTTCTGTGCCTGCTGCGCCTGGTTCTGCGCCTGCACGGCCTGCTGGCGGGCCTGTTGTGCCTGCTGACTGGCCTGGTTGGCCTCGTTCTGCGCGGTATTCGCCTGATGCTGAACCTGACGGGCCTGCTGCTGCGCCTGTCTCGCCAGCGTTTGGGCCTGCTGCGCGTACTGGCGTGCGTTCTGGGCTTCTTGCCGAGCTTGATCGACATTTGCGCGGAGTTCCTCGATCTCCCGCACGGTGAGCATGTCGGTACGCGTCTCGGGAGCTTCTTGTGTCATATCGAAATCTCCTGTGCTACCGGTTTTTCGGATGATCCCCCTGCGTCGATGAAGCGGGCAAAAGGATTATGCGCTCCGGTCGGCACGCAAACACAATGAATAGGAAATATCGGTGTAACAACTAGGGGGTTCGTCAAGAGTCCTCGACTTCACGGCGAGTCGTAGCGCATTTCCGGCGCTGCCTTTTCCGCACTCCCCCGGCGTCCCTCGCTACGCAGCGGCTATTTCTGCGATGCGGTTCGTCGATATGACGCCGTCAGGTCCGAAAAGGCGTGGAGTGGCCGTAGCAATATCTCCGCGGTTATCCCAGGACCGCGGGCGGTCGCGGCCAGGCCTCCCTGGACCGCGTCGCCGGCTTCGACGAGTGAGCCGAGCATCCGGTAGGCGACCGACCATGAGGGGCGTGGTGCTCCTCGAACCGCTCGGCCAGCAACTGCTCACCGTGCACGGAAGCGCCGTCGATCAGGCGTGCTGTCAGCGATATTCGCTGTCTAGGACCGGAGAAAGTCCGCAAGCAAGCGTGTCGTGTCGTCGGGTGCTTCCTCCGCGAGGAAGTGACCCGACCTGACCGGGGCGCCGGTGACGTGCCGTGCCCAGCCGCGCCAGACCTCGAGCGGGTCGTACCAGTGCGCGACGGCTCCACTGTCGCTCCAGAGAACCAGGACGGGGCAGGCCAAGCCGCGGTCACGGTCGACTTCGTCGTGGGCGATGTCGTGTGTGGCGGCGGCCCGGTACTGCTCGCAGATGGCGTGTACCCGCTCGGGGTCGTGGAACTGCTGCCGATACACCGCTCTGATGTCATCGGTGAAAACGTCGGGGCTGTCGGACCATTCATCGAGCATGTGGTCGACGAAGGTATCGGGCGCCCCGAGGATGAGGCGCTCCGGAATCGGTGCGGGAGCGGCAAGAAACGACCACACCCAATATCCGAGGGCGAATTCGCGGTCCGCACGGGCGAATGCGTCCGCCGTGGGAATGATGTCCAGCACCGCCAGCGCGTCGACTCGTTCCGGATGATCCAGGGCGGCGCGGTAGGCGCACCGCGCGCCGCGATCGTGCCCGACCACGGAGAATCGCTCGTACCCGAGCCGGTCCATCACCTCGATCTGGTCGCGAGCGAGCTCACGCATCGCGTGTCCGCCGCCGCCCCGACTGGACGCACCGTATCCACGAAGGTCTGTGACCACGACGGTGAACTCCCGTGCCAGCACGGGAGCGACCAGTCGCCACATCAGATGAGTTTGCGGAATCCCGTGCAGGAGTAGCACTGCCGGGCCCGAGCCGCCCCGCCGACCGAAGACCGTGCCGCGGCCCGTGGTGATAGTGAACTCGTCGAAGTCGTCGAACATCGTGCCTCCGTCGCGGTGGACGAGGCCGCACAGGAGTAACACACGGACGCTGCGCCCGGCGCGCCCAAAGACAAGCCTACCGGTTGGGCCACGGACCAGCTAGGCCGCCAGCATCCAGATCACCAGCGCCGCGAGCGCGACGAGATAGGCTGCGCCGGTGAGGATTCCGAGACGGTGCACCCAGTCGCCCGTGCGTGAGCCGGCTGCCTTGTCATCGAGGATCGGGATCAGTAGCCCGTTGTCGCCGCCATCGGCCAGGGTCAGCGCGGCGACCACCAGCAGCACGTCGGCAACTATGAGCAGGGGCCGGGCGTCGTGCGGCGCGCAGAATCCGGCGAACACCAACGGCCCGAACAGGATCAACGGCGCCAGCCCCAGCGAGCCCAGGACGCCGATCAGCAAAAACCAGCCCGCCGAGGTCCAGCGCGCCAGAACGGCGAAGGCGACCACACCGAGCTGGACCAATCCCATGATCATGCCGAATTCATACCAGCAGAGCCCGACAGCCGGAAGGTCGTCACATCGGCTCGGCCGCGCGACTCATCGGGTCAGCAGATGCTCGGGCCTGCGGCAACGTCGACCCGCGGCCAGTCGTTGTGGATCTGGTAGTAGATCGGGCCGATGAGACAGAAATGTGACGGGCCGATATCGACGAGCGCCCGCATCCCCTCACCGATGTAGAAACCGTCGGAGTCTTGGAATTTGGGGCCGAGAGATTGGGACGCGGCACCCGGCGGCAACAGCGCGGCCGTCATCCCGTCCTTATGGTCGGGCTCGGACTCGTTCTCGGGGTCGGACCAGTAGTCCCAGATCGCCGAGGCTGTCTGCGGATGACTCTGGGCGTACTGATTCCAGTTGTCCGTATCCGGTCGGCCGGGAACCGGCCGGTCCCAGTTGTTGAATATCCCGATCGGCATCGCGCCGGAATTTTGGATGATCCCGCACGCCAAGACGCCGAAGGCGGGGCTCAGACATTCACCGGGATTGCCCGCCGATGCCGGTGCGGCCATGACCGCGACGGCCGCACCGGCGGCGGCGAAAGCTGTACATATAGAAGTGATTCGGCGACGGACGACTGAGTGACTGTTCATGGCGGACAGTAGACGACACCTCGTGCGGGACCGGTCCCGCACGAGGCGCGACCTATTCGCGATCCCGGCTCAGGGCACCATGTACCAGGTGTAGATACCGGCGTCAGGATCGCCATCACACTCCCAGAGGTGGCCCTGCGATGTGAGTCGCTTTCCGACAGTGGCTTCGGTACACGGCGTAGATGGGGGCGTGGGCGTCGCCGGAGCCCGCAGAGTAACTACGGTGTCGGACCACGCGACTGTTGCCTCGGCTCCCGCAGCGGCCGAGGCCGTGCTCGAAAAGGCGAGACCGGCAATGGACAGAAATACGCCGACAGCAATGGATCGCAAAGTCATGTGATGCTCCTCGAAGTGTGAACGGGCAGCTCCGTGTGTGGTGCTCGGACGGTGATGGGGACCGCCCACGGAGCAGTGTCCCCGTACAGCACGGGACCCCACCCGGCTTCTCCTTGCGACACTCGGCGAGTTCGCCAGTGCCAGAGCACTTCCGAGTATCAGGAGGAACAGACATGGAAAAGTTCATAGTATCGATCGCCCTCGCGGCAGCATTCGCCCTGGGATCCGCGGGAACCGCATCGGCGAGACCCAGCAACTTGCACGGCCCATTCACAACCCCGCAGAACTGCGAAGCACAACGCTCCTCCTACAGCAATACCGATCACTGCTACGAGAACAACGGGAAGTGGTACTTCCAGTCGTGGGGGTAAGGAGCCTGGGGTCCCAGCGTTCACGACTCCGACGTTGGCCGAGGGTCAGGATTGAGTGGGAAAGCCTCCGCCCCGGCCACGTCTCTCTCCACCGCCTCGAAGATTCCGATATCCGTCCTCTGCTGCCACTCCGGCAGCTGCTCCCACGGCGCCACATACCCAGGCTTCGGATCGGGGATACGGGCATAGATCTGTCCGACCCAGCAGATGGCGACGAACTGGCCCTTGGTCTCCGGGCTGAGGCGTGTTGCCGCCCCATTCGTCACCCGGATGAACTCCGCTACCTGCTGGTACACCGCCGCCGCACTGGCCTTCTCCCAGTCCGGTGTGTCCTCCCACGGCGTGATGAAGCTGTCCTTCGGTGTACCCGCATAGTGCGTGGTGACGCCCTCGATCCACGCCTCACGAAAGACCTTGCCGCCTTCTTCACGATCGATGCTCACGACAATTCCCGTTCGTGCTGACTCCCGATACGGAATGCGGCCCGCGCGGTCACAAGCCCAACGTCCGTGCCATCCAGTCGAGCGCCGCCTCCCGATCTCCATTGGGCACTCCCCTCGTCGCATAAGGCGGCACCGTCACCCAGCGCCATGACCGCCAGCCGCTGACCGGGCGGAGTGTCCGCCAGCCCCACTCACGGTGCATGGTGTAGCCGCCACCGAGGTCCCCCGGGTGTAGGCGAGGCGTCCGCAGTCGACGCCACCGCCGGCGGACGAACGCTGTGGCAGCAGCACGGCGCGGGATGGAACCGGCTGGCACTTCGGCATAGCGTCCCAATGAATTTCATCCTCTCGGGCATTCGGATGCGCTGACCGCGCGCTGACGGGAGTGACCGGTGAAGTCGAACGGATTGCTCTGCCAGCTACCGGTCACGTGGGCAGTGATCCGCCATAACCCAGGTGAGCATTCAGCACTTACCTGATAGTTCAGCCGGGGAGCCGGAATCCGATGGCGTCAGCCTAAGCGCTGGTAGACGATGCGGCAGTCGCGAGGGCAGCAACTGTAACCATGCAGCCGAGCCGAAACACGAGCGTAAGCATGAAATCCCCCAGAGTGAACATGGCGTCCGACCAAGAGACAGACGCCATGAGGTTATGGTTCAGTTGTGGCGTAACGCTTTTCGGGCGAGCGGGACTCGAACCTCTACGCCGCATCCGACGGACCCACGACCGGCCCATTCCAGCGTTGCAATGTGGTGGCGGTCGCTGTGTATTCCGGAAGGCTGGTGATGACTCGGTCCTCGATGAGATCGACGCCGAAGGAATCGGCGACGGTTCCGGTGACCGCAGTGATCATCGCCTTGGCTGTGTCGGCGATGGCGTTCTTCTCATCGACCGGCGTCCAGCGCGCAAGTGCCGGCACTTCGATCAGCCACCGGCTGCCGCAACAATGCACCTTCACCAGGTACCGACGCAATGCCATTCACTCCCCTCATCGCAGTGGTGGGGGCGACTCGGGACCAGGGAGAAAGAATCCTGTAGTGCTGTCCCGAGCGGGCTTTCGCCGGTGCCGAGCGCCTGGTCATCGACGCTAGAGCGGCAGGTCGGTACGGTGCCATGCCTTTGCTCGGATTTGCTTCGAGCATGCCGGGACCATTGACCGGCAGTCCGACTACGAGCCACGATGACGACGTTCAAGCAAATCCGTGCGTCATGAGATCCAGGACGGTCGCCATGCGTTTACGATTCCTCGGTACTGATAGCCAGAACGGCACTTGCCCAACATTTTTCGCCTCGGACAGCGGGACTTACGTCGTCCAGGGGTGGCGCACCGGACTCGACGGATCCGCGATCGAGATCCCCCACGCCCTGCTGAAATTTCTGGAGCCGGGGACCTTCCTCGGCGCCCAGCTGACCGATACCGGCCGCGGTACCTTTACGCTCAGCGGCACGCCGGTCACCGATGCGGAAGCCCTCCGGCAACTGGACCTGCCCAACCACGAGAGCGGCATCGAGGTGCCGATGGGAAAGGAAATCCGCCCGGTATGAAGTTGATCCAGGACGAGGAGTTCATCGAACTCTTCCACGGAAGGTGGAAGCGAGCCTTTCACCTGGAGACTCAGGACGAGTATCTCGTCGCCGAGGAACACGAGCCTTTCCGCAAGTTCCTGGCCGGAGAACCCGACGACTACGAGTGGTGCCGTTCCTGGGATGAACTGATCAAGGAGGAGACATCGACAGGCAAGCAGGTCCATCGGTTGCGGGTGGTCAGCGTGCCGCACGTGGACTACACCCGGTTCGGCCTCACCATCGCCCCGCTGAATATCGAAGCGGGCGAAGAGATCAGGTGGCTGCCGCGGTCACTGATCGACGCGACCGAGCTGGCCGGTGACGATTACTGGTTGTTCGATGATCGCTTGGTCGTCTTCGTCGCTTTCCGTCGAGATGGTGATTTCGGCGGGTTCGCGGTGACCGAGGACCCGGTGATCGCTGCTCACTGCGTCGCCGTTCGAAACAAGGTGTGGGAGCTTGGTATCCCGCACGCTGAGTACGCAGAGAGCGACTACGCTGCTGCCAAGTGACCAGCTCCAGCGTTCGTGATGCCAGGGAGGCGTTAGGCGGTCGTCTACGCGACATCCGCAAAGATGCGGGTCTCTCTGGCATCCAGCTGGCCGAGCTTACCGGGTGGCACTCGTCGAAGGTCTCGAAGATCGAAAACGGCAAGCAGACGCCCTCCGAGGCCGACATCCGCATCTGGTGCCGCCACTGCAAGACCAACCAGCAAGTACCTGATCTCATCGCAACGCTGCGTAACGTCGAGGCCGCCTATGTCGAATGGAAACGCATCGCCGGCATCAGGCGCAAGCAGCAGCAACTGCACGCACTGGAAGACGGCACGCGGTTGACCCGCTGGTTCGAACCGGTGATCATGCCGGGACTGTTGCAAACCCTGGATTACATGCGTGCGATGCTCGGCCGGGTGTCGGCCTTCTACGGCCACGACGAACCGGTTGATGAAGGTATCGCAGCCCGGCTCGAACGGCAGCAGGTGCTCCGTCACGGCAACCATCGGTTCAATTTCGTTCTGGCCGAACAGGTTCTCTACACCACCGTGGGATCTGACGACATCATGATCGACCAGCTCGATCACTTACTGAACGTGATGCGTCTGCCAAACGTGGTGGTGAGTGTCATCCCGCAGATGTCGGACTATGAGGTACCGACGACGAACTTCGCCATCTTCGACCGCAAAGTCGCCCACGTCGAGACAATCTCGGCGGAACTGACGATCACGCAACCGCGGGAGCTGATGCTGTACGAGCAAGTATTCCAGACGCTTCTCGGGCAGGCCGTGGTCGGCGAAGCGGCGCGGGTGCTGATCGGCAAGGCGATGGATAGACGGCGACCGCACGCCAAGTAGAGGTGCGGTTTCTCTGCGTCCAGCTCAGTTCGCCGCCCACGTTCCCAAGAACTCACGTACCTCCGGTACCCCGGTATGCGGCCGAACCGTTGTGGCGACGCCATCGAGCTTCTGGCGAATACGCGTCGACCCGATCTGCCGGATTGCCTCGAAGTTCTCGGTGAGAACTTGGCACCCCTCGGCAATCTCGCCGGCCCGCACCAGGTTGCGACCACACTGGACGTACCATTCGGCTTGCTCACGCGGCCAAGCCGCCGACCCGTCAATTGCTACCTGAATCTTGTCCGACGCCGCCTTATGTTCGCCGACGTACATGTGCATGATGCCGGTCATACCGCTCAGCAAGGCATCGGGCAGATAGACCCATTCCGGATCGAATCCTCGGCTGGATTCGTATGCCCGATATGCCCGGCTCAAGGCATCGGTGACCGCAGACTTGTTGCCGCTCGGGTCTTGCATTCCCAGGGCATCGGCTTCGCGAATGGCCATGAGCGCACGCAGCTTTGGGCCGCCATGACTCATGGTGGCTCGGGAGGCGGTTTGGGCATACTGCACCGCTTGCCTGGTACCGGCAGGCGTACCGCCGTTCCATTCGGTCAACAGTGAACTGGCGTTACCGAGGGCATGTGCCACCGCAATACCATCACCGGCCGCGGTGGCGGCTTGGGCGGCATCGGCGTAGTAGCGCCGGCACTGGTCCAAACGACCGGCGTCGTAGTGAACCCAGCCCGCGGCAGTCATCATCTCAGCAGCGGCGCTGGTCAGGGTACGGCCGACTTCATCGGTATAGGTAGCGGTGTCGAGCAGCCGCTCGACGTAGCGCACCTCGTTGGCAGCCACCCGGCAGAGCCGATCACCACCGACGATCAGGTCGAGTTCGTGAATCTGGTTGGCACTGGCGTTGATCTCGGCCACATCACCGGCACCGACCCGGATTCCTCCGGCTGATGAGCCGGCGGCCATTGCTTGCCCGGCAGCACCGGCCGTAACGGCGGCACCAGCGCCGATGGCCCCGGTTCGCAGGAAGTTGCGACGGTTCACATCCGCCTCCTCATCTGACTCCACTACCAGTATGGCAAGCGGTACGTGAAGCGCCTTGGCTACGCGGCGTAGTACCCGCACATCGTGCACGAGGGCACTGCCACGTTCGAGCTGTGAAATCGCGGGCTGGGTGTAACCGAGAACGGCTCCCAGTTCGGTTTGTGTCATGCCGAGCGACTTACGTATTCGGCGGATGATCTCGCCGGTCGTCAGATGCATCCCGCTGTCTCCGCTCTTCGGATGAACATGCATTGCAAGATCGATGGCTCGCTCAGACATATTGCACGGCAAGGGCTTTCGTCCCTAGGTGCACTCTATACGTGTCTCGTTATATTTCTACAACTTTGGGCTATTCGGGCCGGTGAAAGGTCTTGGAACCGCCTTACGGTCGAGTCGGTGCCTCGGTACCGGGCACTACTCCTCAGAGGCCCGTACCGGCTCCCGAGAGCCGGGCGCCCAGATTTCACGGTAAGCCGACACGAAAGGTGTTCGCCCATGCATTCACTCGCCATTCACCAGTTGAACACGCTGATCGACCAGGAAACCCACCACGCATCGAATACCCCCTTCACCGTGCCGCAGGCGCACACCATTACCCAGTTCCACATTGCCTGCCGGGTCAGACCATGTCCTGGAAAGGCAGCGGCGCTGCGGGCACTCGCCGAGGCCGACGCCCTGAGGCCATCCATCACACATCCGCGGTGATACGAGCAATGACCGACGAGCCGTTCCTCCCGGACGCCGCAAACCTGCACAAAGCCTTCCGTGGCGAGGTAAAGGCTGTCCAGCCCATGGGCATCATCGACGCTGCCGCCCGCATGATCCCGATTCAGGACAAGCGCCGGGAGGCCATTCGGCGGATGCGCGAGCCGGACGGGGTGTCCAGCAGGGAATTGCGCCGAGCTGTTGGGGATTTCACGGCGGCAGAGGTTTCGCTGGCCGCGTTGGTATCAATCGTCGACGACAGCGTATCCCGGGCGCTCCGAGGCCGGAACCATGTGTCCGGCGTATGGCACACGGAGACAGTCGGTTTGGTCGTGTCGCGCATGGCGGAGTTGTGGCTCGACTACCTCGACAGCCAGAACCACGAAGACGCGCACCGGGTGGCCCGAATGAGCGATGCCTACAACCGCTTGGTGGTGGAGCTGGCGACGGGCCGGCGCTTGCCGCCGGATATGTGAGGAGAGCGATGTCGAAATACGTCCCGGATCCCGTGCCTCATAAGACCTTTGTGCACGCCGATGGCAAGCTCGCCGAATTCATGTGCCAGGTGTACCTGATGGATCTGACACCGGCGCGGGCGTGGGAGCTTAGGCGTATCCACCGATCTCATCATCCGGATGAGTGCATGGTGCACCTCGAAGCGGCATCCCTTTTGCTGATGGACGAGAGTGGCGGCATGATCCCCTGACGGACTGGCGACCCCAGCTGCTGCCGGAAACGAGAAAACCTCCGACCGAGGTCGGAGGTTTATCTGTAACTCTGAGTCACAAACACTGTGTCCGGAGGGGGACTTGAACCCCCACGCCCATTAATAGGGCACTAGCACCTCAAGCTAGCGCGTCTGCCATTCCGCCACCCGGACCGGTGGTGCTCAGCAAGGTTATCGGATCCGGTCGCGAGGTCCAAATCACGGTTGTTCGTGCAGGTCCTCGGGGATTCGATTGCTGAGCGCCGCCGCGAGTTCTAGTTCTTGACG
Source organism: Nocardia wallacei (assembly GCF_029868745.1). GTDB lineage: Bacteria > Actinomycetota > Actinomycetes > Mycobacteriales > Mycobacteriaceae > Nocardia > Nocardia wallacei_B. Next base: position 10,313 of record NZ_JARWOP010000106.1, read on the forward strand.
GCCTCGAGCAGCGCGGCCCGCTGGCGCGAGCCCAGTCCGCCGATCCGACGGTCGGCGGGGATCTCCGCTTCGTCCATCAGCTTGGCGGCCTTCACTGGGCCGATGCCGGGCAGCGCCTTGATCACGGCCGCGACCTTGGTCTTCTTGACCAGGTCTTCCTTGTCGGCGCGCTCGAGCACCTTCGACAGCGAGATCTTGCCCTTGCGGACCTCCTCGATCAGTTCCGACCGGGCCTTGCGGACCGCGGCCGCCTTGGCCAGCGCAGCGTTGCGTTGCTCGGCGGTCATGGTGGGAAGTGCCATGTCTACTACCTTTCGCTCGTTCGCTGGAACCTCAACGGCACCGATTGAACATCACCGAAGCCCCGGTGGCGGTTCGACACACCGCGAGGAAGATCGCGGTCGCGCGGGATTCGCGGCCGCGAACCACGGTGGATGCGGGCAATTTGCCAGCCTCGCGCGGCGGCGGGGGCGGCGCCGCCCCCCCATGGGCGCCCCCCGCCGCCCACCGGTTCGTATGGTCCGGGCGGCCTGTTCGGCAGCGAATTCTGACCCACCCCCCCCCGCGGCCCCCGCCGGCCGCGGCGGCGGCCCCCCGCGCGAGCGGGGCGGACAACAAACAGG
>NZ_JARWOP010000107.1 GCF_029868745.1 Nocardia wallacei
CCCCACCAAACCCGACAACGCCACCTCACACTCACCAAAACGCTCCGCAAACACCACCGACTCCCCCAACAACACCCGACCCATACCCACCCACTGCGAACCCTGACCAGGAAAAACCAACACCACACCACCCGACACCGCCGCAGGTGTCGCGGCCGCCTGCGCCAACGCGGCGAGCAGTTCGTCGCGGTCGCGGCCGACTACGGCCGTGCGGTATTCGAGTGCGGAGCGGTAGGTCAGCGATGCTCCGATGTCCGCGGCGGCCAATTCCGGTCGCGCGGTGACGAATTCGGCCAGCCGGGCGGTGTGCGCCGCGAGTGCTGGGCGGGTTCGGGCGGAGACGAGCCACGGGATCACCGGCATCTGTTCTCGCGCAGGGCTTTCGACCGGTTCCGGTTGCGGGGCCTGTTCGAGGATGACGTGGGCGTTGGTCCCCGAGATGCCGAACGACGACACCGCCGCCCGCCGCGGACGACCCAGATCCGGCCACGGCCGCCGCTCGGTCAGCAGTTCGACATGCCCCGCGGGCCAATCCACGTGCGGCGACGGCTCATCCACATGCAGGGTCTTCGGCAGAACGCCATGCCGCATGGCCTGGACCATCTTGATCACGCCCGCCACACCGGCCGCCGCCTGGGCATGTCCCATGTTCGATTTCACCGAACCGAGCCACAGCGGCTCACCGTCCGCGGCACGCTGCCCGTAGGTCGCCACGAGCGCTTGCGCTTCGATGGGATCGCCGAGAGTTGTTCCGGTGCCGTGGGCTTCGACGGCATCGACATCGCTCACCGACAAATTCGCGCTCGCCAGGGCCGCGCGGATGACGCGCTGCTGCGAAGGACCGTTCGGCGCGGTCAAGCCGTTCGACGCGCCATCCTGATTCACCGCCGAACCCTTGACCACTGCCAAGATTTCGTGGCCGTTGCGTATCGCGTCCGACAGACGCTCCACCACAACGACACCCACGCCCTCCGCCCAGCCGGTTCCGTCGGCGGCCGCCGCGAACGACTTGCAGCGGCCGTCCCCCGACAAACCGCGCTGTGCGGAGAACTCCACGAACACCGCCGGGGAAGCCATGACGGTCACCCCGCCCACCAGCGCCAGCGAGCACTCTCCCGCCCGCAACGACAACCCCGCCTGATGCAACGCCACCAACGACGACGAACACGCCGTATCCACCGTCACCGCAGGACCTTCCAAACCCAGCACATACGACACCCGACCCGAGGCGATGGATCCTTTGCCGTCGCCGGCCGGGTAGTCGTGATACATCAGGCCGGTGAACACGCCGGTGTCGCTGCCGTGCAACGACTTCGGGTCGATACCCGCGGCCTCCAGCGCCTCCCACACGACTTCGAGCAGCAGCCGCTGCTGCGGGTCGGTCTCCGCGGCTTCGCGCGGGCCGATGCCGAAGAATGCCGCGTCGAATTCCGCGGCGCCGTCGAGGAATCCGCCCGATCGGGTCGACGACTTACCGGCCACGCCGGGTTGCGGGTCGTACAGCCGCTCGATATCCCATCCCCGGTCGGCCGGGAAGTCGGTCACCACGTCGCGTCCCTCGGCCACCATGTGCCACAGGTCGTCCGGCGACGCGACCCCGCCGGGGAACCGGCATCCCATGCCCACCACCGCCAAGGGTTCGTCCGTTCCGGCAGTGACGGGGGCGGGCCGGGGCGCGGGCGAGTCGTCGCCGGTGAGTTCGGTGAGCAGAAACCGGGTGAGGGCGCGTGGCGTCGGGTGGTCGAAGACCACCGTCGAGGGCAGCGTCAAACCCGTTGCCGCGCCGAGTCCGTTGCGGAAGCGCACCGCCGCGAGGGAGTCGAACCCGAGGTCCCGGAAGGCGTGGCTCGCATCGATCGCGGCGGGACCACTGTGCCCCAGCACCGCGGCGGCCTGACTCCGGCAGATACCGAGCACCGTCTCGAATCGCTGCTCCGCGTCGAGATCCCGCAGCCGATCACGCAGACTTTCGGCGGGCGGACCGGCCACGGCTGTCCGGCGGCTCGGCACGAGCGCCGAGAACACCGGCGGCAGCGTGCCTTCCGCGGCCCGCGCACGCAGGGCAACGGTGTCCAGCCGCGCCGCCACGGCCAGCGGTGCGTCCACGGCCAAGGCGTCGTCCAGCAGCCGCAGCGCCTGCCCGGTCGACAGTCGCCCGATACCCGAGCCCCCGGCCTCGGCACCCGTCAGGTGCGCGGTCATCGCGGTCGTCTCGTCCCACAACCCCCACGCCACGGCCACGCCCGCCAGCCCGAGGCGGCGCCGGTGCGCGATCAGCCCGTCGAGAAATCTATTGGCAGCCGCATAATTGGCCTGCCCCGCGCCCCCCAGCACACCCGCCGTCGAAGAAAACACGACGAAGGTCGACAACTCCTTGTCCGCAGTCAATTCGTGCAGATGCCAGGCCCCATTCACCTTGGGCGCCAACACATCCGCAAGCCGCTCCGCGTCAAGCGCCTGCACCACCCCGTCATCGAGCACACCGGCCAGATGCACCACCGCCGACAACCGCAACGGCTCCACCACCCGCGCCAACGCGCCCCGATCCGTCACATCACACTCGACAACCTCCACCGCGGCCCCCACCCCAGCCAACTCCTCCACCAACGCACGCGCACCAGCCGCCCCCACCCCACGCCGGCTCAACAACACCAGCCGCCCCACCCCATAACGCCGAACCAAATGCCGCGCAACAACAGCCCCCAACCCCCCGGTCCCCCCGGTAATCAACACCGTCCCACCAAACCCGGCAACCGCAGCCGAACCGGACGCCCGCGCGGAAGTAAGCGCAACCGCCGACGCGGACATGGACTCCAGGTCCGAGCCGGGCGCGGCCACAGCCGCTGACATGGCATCAGACACCGACGCGGATGTGGAAGCAGACGCGGGCGCGGGAGCAGGTGCAGCAACAGATCCGGCCTCCGACGCAAATGCGGACTCGGACGTGGAAGCAGGCGCGGACGCGGGCTCAGGCGCAGACGCGAGGGCAAGCGCGGATGGCGGTGGGGGCACGAGGGCGGACGTGGGAGCGGGGGCGAGGGTGGGTGTGGGAGTCGCGGTGGGGGGTGGGACGGGGATGGGGCGGAGGCGGGGGGCCCAAGGGTGGGATTGGCGGATTGCTATTTCGGGTTCGGTGGCTGCGGCGATGGCTGTGAGTTGGGTGGGGGTGGGAGTGGTGGGGCTGTCGAGTAGGACGATGCGGTGTGGGTGTTCGGACTGGGCCGCGTGTACCAGGCCCCAGACTGCTGCGGCGGCGGGGTCGACGGGGTCGTTGCCGGTGACATCTACTGCGTTGGTGGTGGTTATCAGGAGGCGGGATCGGGCGAAGCGTGGGTCGCCGAGCCAGCTCTGCAGGGCGGCCAGCATGGTTGTGGTTGCGGTCCGGGCCTTTTCGGCCGGGTCGGTGCCCGACGGCGTGCATCGCAGGAGGATTATGTCGGCGGCTTGTTGGTCGTCCGATCCCCACTCCGCGATCGTCGCGGGACCGGTGTCGGGCATTTCCAGTGGTATCCAGCCGAGTTCGTAGAGCGGTAGAACATCGGCGTCGCCGGTCCGGAGTTGTTCGGCTGTCGTGGCGCGGGTTTCGAGTGTTCCACTGAATACCGGCTGCCCGGCCGGGTCGGTGAGCCGGACATCGTAGCTGTCGCTCGCGCCGATGATCACCGCGCGGACGCGGGTGGCCCCCGTGGCGTGCAGGACCGCGTTCGACCACCGGTACGGCAGCGGCGTCCGGTCCGCAGCCTCGGTCACCAGCACCGCGTGCAGGGCCGCGTCGAGCAGGGCGGGGTGGATGCCGTATCCGGTGCTGTCCAGTCCTTCCGGCAGTTCCGCTTCCGCGTAGCGATGGTCGTCGCGCCGCCATACCCGTCGCAGTCCGGCGAAGTGCGGGCCGTAGTCGTATCCGCGTTCGCGCAGCGAGTCGTACGGATTATCGAGCGGCACGAGGTCGGCTCGGGGCGGCCAGCCCAGCTCGCGCTGCGACGCGGAGACCGTGCGATGCTGTGCCAGCCGACCCTCGGCATGCAACTGCCAGACGCCGGAATCGGCCACGGCCACACGGGAGTAGACGCGCACCGGACGGTAGCCGGGGGTCTCCTCCGCGCCGACGGCGACGTGCACGTCGACCGCACCCGCATCGAGCGGCAGCGGCGCGGTGAGGGTGAGTTCGTCCACGACCGGGAAGCCGATTTCGTCACCGGCCCGGATCGCCAACTCCACCAGCGCCGTTCCCGGCAAAAGCGTCCGACCGAACACCAAGTGATCGGCCGCCCAGGGCGGATTCGTCGCCGACAGTCGACCGGTGAGCCGGATCCCGCCGGTCTCCGGGACATGAACGGCCGCCGCCAGCATCGGATGGTCGGCCGCGCGAATCCCGGCCGCACCGAGCCCGGGTGCCCCCGCGGCGGCGTCGAGCCAGTACCGCTCATGCTGAAATGCGTAGGTGGGCAATGGCACACGACGTGCCCCCACCCCTTCGAACAGCGTCCGCCAATCCACCGGCACACCGCTCGACCAGGCCGTTGCCGCATTGCCGAGCAACTGTCGCCAGCTGCCGTCGTCGCGCCGCAATGAGGGCACGGTCACCAGGCCACGATCACGCACCACCTCGTCGGTGATCGAGTCGAATGTCTCCTGCACCGCCGCGAGCAGTACCGGATGCGGACTGACCTCCACGAACGTCGTGCACCCCTGGCCCAGTACCGCGCGCGTGGCGTCCTCGAAGCGCACGGTCGACCGCAGATTGCGGAACCAGTACTCGGCGTCCAACAGGGTGCCGTCGATGCGCTCACCGGTGACCGACGAATAGAAGTCCACGTGGCCCGCGCGAGGCCGGATATCGGCCAGTGCCGCAACGAGTTCCGCCCGTATCCCCTCCACCGCCGCCGAATGACTCGCGTAACCCACCGGCAACCGCCGCACCGAGACCCCCGAACCCGCACACGCCTCGACGAATACGTCCAGCTCGTCCTCCGGACCCGAAACCACCACCGACTCCGGGCCGTTCACCGCGGCCACACCCAATCCACCGCGCAGCCAACCACTCACCGCACCCTCCGACGCACCGACCGCGACCATGCCCCCGCTGCCGGTGAGGTTCACCAGCAACTTCGACCGCGCCGCGACGATCCGCGCCCCCTCCTCCAACGACAACACCCCCGCCACACACGCCGCCGCCACCTCACC
>NZ_JARWOP010000108.1 GCF_029868745.1 Nocardia wallacei
CGACGAAGGAGCGAGCGGAGGCCGCCGAAAACCGAGCCACAGGGCGCCGCAAACCCCGCGACGCCGAAGGCGGCGCAATTAGACCCAGCTAGACTGACGCAGTGTCTCCGGCCGATCGCGCGAACAGTCGACGTCGCCAGCCCCGGCGCCGCGGTTCGGCCGGCAATGCGGCGGACCCCCGCAGGGGCAAACCACGCATGCGCACGGTCCGGGAAACCTCCGCGGGCGGCTTGGTCGTCGACGGTCTGGACGGCCCGGGTGACCAGCGCTGCGCGGCACTGATCGGGCGCACCGACCGGCGGGGTCGGTTACTGTGGTCGCTGCCGAAAGGACATATCGAGGAGGGGGAGACCGCCGAGCAGACGGCCGTGCGCGAGGTCCAGGAGGAGACCGGCATCAACGGGGTGGTCGTCGCCGAGCTGGGCAGTATCGACTACTGGTTCGTCACCGACGGTCGCCGGGTACACAAGACCGTGCACCACTATCTGATGAGGTCGGTGGGCGGTGAGCTGTCCGATGCCGACGTCGAGGTCACCAAGGTGGCGTGGGTGCCGCTGAGCGAACTCGACACCCGGCTCGCCTATGCCGACGAGCGCCGGCTGGCGGAGGTCGCGAACCGCCTGATCGACCGGATGGAGAACGGCAGACAATGACGCGTGCGGGCAACAATCGACGCCGTTGGGTGCCGATGCTCATCGCGCTGGCGCTGGGGGTGCTCGCCGCACCGTCGACCGGGCCGGCGGGGGCGCAGCCGTCGGACAGCGGCGGCTCGGCGACCGCGGCGCCGAAGTTCGTCAAGTTGACTCTCGATTCGGTGGCGCCGAATACCGTGACCACGAGCAGTGATTCGGTATTGACGGTGACCGGTACGGTCACCAATATCGGCGACCGCGCCGTCGACGACGTGAGTGTGCGCATCCAGCGCGCGGGCGCCATCACCGCGCCCAGCGGGCTGCGTTCGACGTTGCGGCTGGATCAGATCAACTACGACCTCGTCGGCCCGTTCCAGGATGTCACCGAGCGGCTGAGTCCGGGTCAGCGCAAGCAGTTCACGCTGCGAGTCGGGGTGCGGGAGGGCACCGGCGGCAGTAGCGCCGCACCGATCACGTCCTCGCTGGATATCACCGACCCCGGGGTGTATCCGCTGTTGTTGAACGTCAACGGCGAACCGGCGTACGGCAATCAGGCCCGGCTCGACGACGCCCGTTTCCTGCTGCCCGTGGTGGGGTTGCCGCCGACCTCGACCGATACGAAAGACGGCGGGGCACAGGCGGTTCCGCCGACGACCGACGCGCCGGTGGCGACCACCATGGTGTGGCCGCTGGCCGATCGGCCGCGGCGGGTCGGCGGCATTCCCGGCTCGGTCGACGGCGAGGATCTGCTGACCGACGACGAATTGGCCGGCGAGCTGGCGCCGGGCGGGCGGCTGGATCAGCTGCTGTCCGCGCTGGAGTCGACGCTGCGCCCGGATTCGGCGCGCGATCCGGCGCGGTCGGGGCCGGGCCTCACGGGCGCGATCTGCCTGGCCGTCGATCCCGATCTGCTGCTGACGGTGTCCGACATGATCGATGGCTACCGGGTGCTGGCGAGCCCGTCGGATCCGGACGGTCCGACGCGCGACGGCGCCGGTTCCGGCGCCGCCCAGTCCTGGCTGGACCGGCTGCGCACGCTGGCGCCGTCGATGTGCACGGTCGCGCTGCCGTTCGCGCAGGTCGATATCGGCGCGCTGGCCGCGGTGCACGATCCCGAACTGACCACCCGCGCGATCGATGCGCCGGCCGACATCGTGGATTCGCTGCTGTCGGTGAAATCGGTGCGCGGAGTGAGCCTGCCGGCGTCGGGCAGCCTCGACGGCGACGGCGCGACCCTGCTCGCCGGGCATGGCTACAACACCGCGGTGCTCGCCGACAACGCCGTGGCGCCGGCCGGTTCGCTCGACACCGCAACGGGTTCGGAGCTGTCGCGCTCCGAGAGCGCGCGGGTCCGCAGCACCGCGTCGGTGACCGCGGAGACCGACGTGCCGAGCCCGGAACTCGTTCGCCTGCCGGGCATTACGGCACCGGCGAGCGGCCCGGCCGCGACGCAGGCCGAAGGCGGCTTGCGGGCAGTCACATTCGATACCTGGTCGGCCACTGCGCTCGCCGCGGTCGGCTCCAATCCGCCGACGCCGCCGTTCACTCCCGACGGCGTGCGCTACGAGGTGACCAACGACTCCCGGGCGGCCCGTTTGCAGGACGCGCTCGGCGCGGTGTCGTGGTCGGCCCTGAACCCGCAGGCCGAGCGGCCACGGTCGGTGCTGTTCATGCCGCCGCAGCAGTGGGGCGCCGGTCGCGACGAGGCGACCGCCCTGCTCGGCCAGCTGGATCTGCTGTTCCGCGGCGGGCTCGCGACGCCGCGCTCGTTCCAGGACGTGCTGGCGCTGCCGCCGGATCCGCAGCCGTTCGAGGTGCACTACCGTGCCGGGGCCGCCGCGGCCGCGGTGCCCGACCAGTTCATCGCGCCGATTCAGGAGCAGGCGCGGCGCATCACCGATCTGATGGGCGCGCTGGTCGAGGTGCCGCAGCAGGAGCCGACGCCGCGCACCTTCGTCACGCCGCTGCGCAACGATCTGGTGCGGGCGCTGACCATGTCGGACCGGACCGCGACCGGCACCCAGGCCGATACCGCCGCGCAGCGCCGCGTCGACCAGGTCACCCGCACGATGGACAATCTCTATCGTTCGGTCACCGTGCTGCCGCCGGGCGGCGTGTACACGCTCGCCTCCGAGCAGAGTCCGCTGTTGCTGGTGGCGCGCAACGAACTTCCGGTCGCGATCCGGATCCGGTTCCGGATCGGCGCGCCCGCCGAGACGAACATCACCGACATCGGCGAGCAGCAATTGCCGGCGGAGGGGACTCGGTCGTTCCAGATCCCCACGCAGGTGAGCGACAGCCGTAATCTGGTGATCCCGATCTCCATTACCACACCGGACGGTATCCCGCTCGGCAACGCCACGTCGGTCTCGGTGCGGTCCAACGCATACGGTCAAGCGTTGGCGATAATTACCGCATGTGCCGGTGCACTGCTGTTCCTGTTGGCCGGTCGCCGTCTGTGGCGCCGGTTCCGGGGAAAGCCCGATCCGGCCGACGAGGGGTTGGACCCGGGGAAGCGGCGCAGGCTGAACCGATACCTGCGCGCGCGGAAGCGGGTGCTGCAGCGACAGGAGGGACCATGAGCGACGCCGGCTCGGACTACCCGAGCACCGCCGCACGGGGCATTCCGTCGCACCTTCGGCCGGGTGCCGTTCGCCGGCTACCCGCGCGGGTCCCGTCGACCCTGGGGGCGCGGTGAGTGAATACGACAACCGCCCTCGCGCAACAGGTCCCGCCGACGACGACCCGCCGCCCCGGCGCGCTCCCGCGGCGCCGTGGGAGCGCAACCGGCCGCACCCGGCCCCGCCGGCCGACGGCCCACCGGCCGATCCGCGACATCCCGGTCGGCCGGCTCCGCGCCGTCCGGTGCCGCTGAGCGGTCCGATCCCGCCGGTACCCCCGGGCCAGAACCCGCAGCTGCCGCCCAGCGGTCCGATGCGGCGAGTCCCGCCGAACGACCAGGCGCGCCGCGTGCCCCCGGGCAACCCCGCACGCCCGGCGCCGCCACCCAACGGACCCAACGGCCGGATCCCCCCGAACGGCCCGTCGCGCCGAATGCCACCCCCCGACGGCCGCCCAGCCGCACAACAACCGCCGCACGACGGCCGACCCGTCCCACAGCAGCCGCCTCACGAGGGCCGCCCAGCCACGCAACAACCGCCGCACGACGGACGACCCGCCACGCAACAACCGCCTGTCGACGGACGACGCCCCGCCGCGCATCAGCCGACGCCCGACGGCCGTCCTGTCGCACCGCAATCGGGGCAGCCGCCGCGCCGGAACATGCCGCCGGGCTCGGGACGTCCTGTGCCGCCGCCCGGTCGGCGGCCGCAACCCGTCGACCCGATCGACGGACCCACCCACAAGATCCCGCGACGCGACCTACCGGCCGACGCCCGGCACGCGGACGCCCGGCACCTCGAATCCGGACACGCCGATCCGCGACACCCCGACTCCGGGTACGCCGATCCACGGCATCCCGGCTCCGGGCGCCCCGACACCCGGCACCCGGCCGCCCGGCATCCCGACGCGCGTCCGCCGGTCCGGCGCTCGTCCGCGCCGCCGGGTCGCGAATCCCGGCCCGCCCGCTCGGCTCCGCCGCGCACCGCGCCGCAGCCGGTCGCGCGGCGGGAGAGTTCCAACAGCCGTCTGGTCCGCGATTCCGGCTCCATCGCGATCGCCACGTTGATCAGCCGGATCACCGGTTTCGGCAAGCAGTTGCTGCTGGTGACCGTGCTCGGTCCGGCGATCGCCAGCGCCTTCGCGTCGGCGAGCCTGATGCCGAACATGATCGCCGAGCTGGTGCTCGGCGCGGTGCTGACGGCGATCGTGGTGCCGACCCTGGTCCGCGCGGAACAGGAGGACGCCGACGGGGGCGCGGCCTTCGTCCGCCGCCTGGTCACCGCGGCGGCCACCATCCTGCTGTTCGCGACGGTGCTCGCCGTGGCGGCCGCGCCGATTCTGGCGACGCACGTATTCGTCTCGTCGGACGGCAAGGTGAATACCACGCTCACCACGGCGCTGACATATCTGCTGTTGCCCGCAATCCTGTTCTACGGTCTGTCGGCCCTGCTGACGGCCGTGCTCAACACCCGAGGCGCGTTCAAGCCGGGCGCCTGGGCGCCGGTCATGAACAACATCGTCGTGCTGGTGGTGCTGGCGCTCTACGCCCTCTCACCGGGCGAAATCACCCTCGACCCGGTGCGGATGAGCGATCCGAAGCTGCTGCTGCTGGGCGTCGGCGTGACGCTCGGCGTCATCACACAGGCCGTGAGCCTGCTACCCGCCATCCGCCGAAACAATATCGACCTGCGCCCGCTGTGGGGACTCGACGCCCGGCTCAAGCAGTTCGGCGCGATGGCCGCCGCGATCATCATCTACGTGCTGATCAGCCAGGTCGGCATGATCATCGCCAACAACATCTCCTCGCACGCCGACGCCGCCGGTCCGACCATCTACCAGAACGCCTGGCTGCTACTGCAATTGCCATACGGCGTTCTCGGCGTCACCCTGCTCACCGCGATCATGCCGCGGCTGAGCCGCAATGCCGCCGCCGACGACACGCCGGCCGTGGTGGACGACCTGTCCGTGGCGACCCGCCTGACCATGATCGCCCTGATCCCGGTCGTCACCTTCCTGACGATGGCCGGTCCGCAGGTCGGCGAGGCGCTGTTCGGCTACGCGCGTTTCGCCGAGGATGCCGAGCGGCTCGGACAGGCGGTCAGCTGGTCGGCGTTCACGCTCATCCCGTACGCGCTGGTGCTGATCCATCTGCGGGTGTTCTACGCCCGCGAGCAGGTGTGGACGCCGACCTGGATCGTCCTCGGCATCACCACGGTCAAGGTGCTGTTCTCGGCGCTGGCGCCGATGATCGCGAGTTCGGCCGAGCAGGTCGTGATCGTGCTGGGCGTCGCCACCGGTCTCGGATACGCCGTCGGGGCCGTGATCGGCGGTTACCTGCTGCACCAGAGCCTGGGCGATCTGCGGATGGCCAATGTCGGCCGCACCGTGACCCGCGTGGTGCTGGCCTCGGTGGCCGGCGCCGCGGTGGCGCTGATCATCGATCAGGTGATCGGCTTGTCGAACCTGCATCACGGCATCGGCGCGCTGTTCCGCGTGGCCGTGGACGCCATCGTCATGTTCGGCATCGCCTTCGGGCTGATGCGCCTGGCGGGCATCCCGGAGATCGTGGCCATCACCGTCGCGATCTCGCGGCGACTCGGCCTCACGCCGCCCGCCCCGGACCTCGGTTTGGAAGACGGCGACGCGGATATGCACGACACCACGGTGCTGCCGCGGCCCGATTTCGACGCGCACTACTACTACCGGTACGACCCATATCTGGACAGCCAGCAGACCATGGTCCTACCTGTTATCCGGCCAGGGGCCGTTGACCGCACCGGCGGGAGTGAGTTCCCGTACCCTGTTCCGCAGAGAAACGCAAACGCCGGTACCGGCACCCGCGGGGCCGGCGAGGCCGGTACCCGTGCGGAGTCGGAGGCCGGTCGAGTCGGCGACGTCCCCGGTGCGACGCCGACTTATCGAACTTCGACACACCAGGGCGAAGGAGGCACGAGGGTGAGCGACGACGCGGCGGGCGGCGTCCCGGCCGCCGACCCTGCCGATCCGGCAGGCGCAGTGCGCACCGACGATGTCCCGCCCGGGCAGGCCCCGGCCGGTCGCGCTGCGGACCCCGGCGACGCCGAGCGAGCCGCGGCCCAGCCGCCCGATGCGGAGTCGGAGGTATCGGAGGTAGGCGGCGAGCAGTCGCTGCCGCCGCGCGATCCCGCCTACGACACCGGCATGATGGCCCCGGTCGGCTCTCCCGAGATGCCGCCGATGCGGGTCGAGCCGCCGTCGCGGCGCGCTCAGCGCGGTCCGAAGCTGATGCCGGGCGCCTCGGTGGCCGGTGGCCGCTACCGCCTGCTCGCCGACCACGGCGGGGCCCGCGGCCTGCGGTTCTGGCAGGCGCTGGATGTGAAGCTGGACCGCGAGGTCGCGCTGACCTTCGTCGACGCCGATCAGACGGCGTCCGACAACTCCGGTCACGACGGACCGCAGGCCATCCTGTCCCGCACGCTGCGTCTGGGGCGGATCAATTCGCCCGGTCTGGCGCGCGTGCTCGACGTGGTCCGCGGCAGTTCCGGCGGCATCGTGGTGGCCGAGTGGACACCCGGCCGGTCGCTGCGCGAGATGGCCGAAACGCGGCCGTCGCCGATCGGCGCCGCGCGCTCGATCCGCGCCCTGGCCGCCGCGGCAGAACTCGCCCACCGCGGCGGTGGCTCGCTATCCATCGACCATCCCGACCGGGTCCGGATCAGCGCCTCCGGCGACGCCGTACTGGCCTTCCCGGGCACGCTGTCCGATGCCGACGCCCAGTCCGACGTGCGCGGTCTCGGCGCGATGCTGTACGCCCTGATCACCGCTCGCTGGCCGATCCGCTCCGGCGGTGTCAGCGGCGCGGCGGCCACGGTCGGCGGACTGCGGCTCGCCGATTTCGGGGCCGACGGCACCCCGGTGGAGCCGCGCCAGATCCGCCCCGAGACCCCGTTCGAGATCTCCGCGGTCGCGGTGCGCTCGCTGGAGTCGAACAAGGGCGTGCGCACGGCGGCCACCGTCCAGCACGTGCTGGAGCAGGCCTCGGTGGTGGATCAGAAGACCGATTTCATCCCGGTGCTGCGGCTGGGCCAGCGGGCGACGAGCGCGCCGGACGAGTCGCTGGCCGATCCGGAACTGCTCGCCGCGGAGAAGGAGCGGTCGCAGCGGATGATGTGGATTCTCGTCGGGCTCGGCGTCCTCGCGGCGCTCGTGGTCGGCGTCATCATCTGGTGGCTGCTGAGCATCTTCGCGCCCGGCGACGCCGAGGCGCCACTCAACGAGCAGCGCAAACTCGGGCTCACCACCGCCAGTGTGGCGCCGGTGAATCCGAGTGCGGGCGCGCCGGAGGCACCGGCGGCGCCGGGTGGCACCGTCCCGGTGCGGCCCACCGCGGCGACGGTGTTCTCACCCGAGGGCACGCCGGACAGTCCGGCGGCCGTCAACTCGGTGCTGGACGGTAACCCGACCAGCGTCTGGCACACCGACCAGTACTTCCAGCAGTTCCCCGCGCTGAAGAAGGGCATCGGGGTCATGACCACCCTCGGCAGCCCCAGCAAGCTGAACCAGGTGGTCATCGATTCGCCCAGCCCCGGCACGGTGGTGGAGGTCCGCACCTCGCCGACCGCCACGCCCACGCTGGACCAGACGCAGCTGATCGGCCAGGCCACCCTGGCCGACGGCGCCACCGAGATCCCGCTGCGCGACGGCCAGCCGGCCCGCTACGTGTTGATCTGGATCACCAGCCTGGCCAACTCCGGCGGCCAGTTCCAGACGTCGATCGCCGATATCCGCTACGAGGCGACTCCCTGACGGCCGCCGCCGTCGCATTTCCCGCTCTGCTTGCTGCTCATCTCAGACAGCCGATATGATTCACACCGCGCTCTCAGCAGGGGAGCTTCCCGGGATCTGGTTTCCTCGGTCCTGGACGACGCGGAATTTGTGGTGATGCCTCGCCCGTGGGCGCGGTGCCGCAGTGAGCCGGCATGGGCATCGTGAGCGCTGATCCGAGGGGTTTGTGTTGTCGTTTGATGCGGTCGAGCGCTCCAACGGGGGGATGTCCGAGTCATCTGCCGTCCGGCGCCGGCCGCTCGATCTCGACGAGGCCACCGACCGCGAGTTGCTCGGCGCACACGTGGACGGCGACCGCGACGCCTTCCGGGTGCTGTTCCGCCGCCACTACAACCATCTCTGGCAGCTCGCGCTGCGCACCTGCCGCACGCCCGAGGACGCCGCCGACTGCCTCCAGGACGCCCTGCTGTCGGCCCACCGCAACGCCGCCCGCTTCCGCGGTGACGCGGAGGTCCGCAGCTGGCTGCACCGCATCGTGGTCAACGCCTGCCTGGACCGGATGCGCCGCAACAAGGCTCGCTACAGCGTCTCGCTGTCGGAGGAGGGGATGCCCGAGCCCGCGGTCGAGCGCGACGACATGGCGCACCGCGAGATCTCCATGGTGGTCGACGCCGCGCTGTTCCGACTGCCCGACGACCAGCGCGCCGCACTTGTCGCGATAGACATGGAAGGGTATACCGTGGCGGAAGCCGCGCAGTTGCTGGGCGTCGCCGAGGGCACCATCAAGAGCCGGTGCTCCCGCGGGCGCAAGCGGCTGCAGCAAGAGTTGGAATTCCTGCATGATCCGGGGAACCGGACGTAGTCGAGATGCGTCATTACTAGAGACGAACGAAAACCCTTTACCCGGCCGCAGCAGGCCCGACCCGGAGAGGCGATGGACGACAAGGGCGAAGCCGACCGGCGACGCCGGCCCGGGTCGCGAGTCGGTGAGGAAGAGACAGGAGGCGCGATGGCAGCCCGCCCGGTGCCGCAGCCGCCTTTCTCGACCGACCTGCTGGCCGACCTCCATGCCGACAATGTCTCCCCGGAGCTGTCCGAGCAGCTGTGGCCCCAGGTTCGCGAGGATCCCGAGTCACTGCGCTTCCTGCGCTCGCTCGACGATGTCACCGCGGAACTGCAAGCGCTGGGCCAGGATTCGCGCATCCTGCACGAGATGCCGCCCGATGTCACCGCCCGCCTGGACAGCCTGCTCGACGATCTCTCCCGCGGCGAGCAACCCGGCGAGCCCGCCTCCGCCGAGCAATTGGCCACCGTGCACCCGCTGCCCCCGCGCCGAGTATCGGCCGATCCCGCGGACACGCCGTCGACGCGCCCCATGCCCGCGCTGTCCGACGAGCACGCGCCCGAGTCGCCCGAGTTGTCCGAGCCGCTCGAGCCGATCCGACTCGACGCCCGGCGATCGCGGCGCTGGCAATGGCTCACCGCGGCGGCCGCGGCCGTGGCGGTCCTGGCGGGCACCCTGATCGCGATCGATGCGGTCCGCGGCCCCGACGAGGCCCCGAAAGCGTTGCCCACCAACGAAACACCGCCCCCGCTCGACGAGGACCTCCCCACCGCGACACTGCTGAGCGCCATCGGCCGCAACGATGTGACGGGCCCGCTGGCCGTCCCGGGCGCCATGACGGGCTGCATCGCCGCGGCCGGATACGAACGGCCCGTGCTGGGCTCGATGAACGTCACCTTCCGCGGCGCTCCGGCGGTAGTGATCATCCTCACCGGCCCGCAGCCGCCCAAGATCACCGCCCTGGTCGTCGGAACGGGTTGCGGCCCTGGAGATGCGCAGCTGCTCGATCAGCGCGACATCGGCTGAGGCGGGGCAGGGAACAACAGCGTTTAGGCTGTTGTTGATCCACAAGCCTGCTGACACACTCCTCGGAAGGGCCCCATGAACACCCCTGTTCGCGATCTGATCATCGTCGGCTCCGGCCCCGCCGGCTACACCGCCGCGGTCTACGCGGCCCGGGCCGAACTCGAACCGTTGCTGTTCGAAGGCACCCAGTTCGGCGGCGCCCTGATGACGACCACCGAGGTGGAGAACTTCCCCGGCTTCCGCGACGGCATCATGGGCCCCGACCTGATGGAGGAGATGCGCGAGCAGGCCAAACGCTTCGGCGCCGATATCCGCACCGAGGACGTCGACGCGATCGACCTGTCCGGTCCGATCAAGTCCGTCACCGTCGGCGGCGAGACCTACCAGGCCTACGCGATCATCCTGGCCATGGGTTCGGCGGCCCGCTACCTGAATGTGCCGGGGGAGCAGGAGCTGCTCGGCCGCGGCGTGAGCGCCTGCGCCACCTGCGACGGCTTCTTCTTCAAGGGCCAGGACATCGTGGTCGTCGGTGGCGGCGATTCGGCCATGGAGGAGGCGACGTTCCTCACCAAGTTCGCCGCCAGCGTCACCATCGTGCACCGCCGCGAGGAGTTCCGCGCCTCGCGCATCATGCTGGACCGCGCCAAGACGAACGAGAAGATCCGCTTCGTCACCAATGCCGAAGTCACCCGGGTGCACGGCGATACCAGCGTGACCAGCCTCACCCTGCGCGACACCAAGACCGGCGAGACCTCCGAGCTGGCCGCGACCGGCCTGTTCGTCGCCATCGGCCACGATCCGCGCAGCGAACTGGTGCGCGGCCAGGTCGACCTGGACGGCGAGGGCTACGTGCTGGTGCGGGAGCCCACGACGGCCACCTCGGTCGAGGGCGTATTCGCCGTCGGCGACCTGGTCGACCACACCTACCGCCAGGCCATCACCGCCGCCGGCACCGGCTGCCGCGCGGCCATCGATGCCGAGCGCTGGCTCGCCGACAAGGGCGACATCACCTCCAACACCCTGGATCACGCCGGTCAGCCGGTCGAAGTCTCCGCCAACTGATCACTCTCGTCATAGCAAGCCCGAGGAGTACCACCATGTCCGACACCGCCACCAAGACCGTCACCGACGCCACGTTCCAGCAGGACGTGCTGGGCAGCGACAAGCCGGTCCTCGTCGATTTCTGGGCGTCCTGGTGCGGTCCGTGCAAGATGGTCGCCCCCGTGCTGGAGGAGATCGCCGCCTCTCACGGCGACAAGCTCACCATCGCCAAGGTGGACGCCGACGCCAACCCGACCACCGCGAAGGACTACAACATCCTGTCGCTGCCCACGCTGATCCTGTTCTCCGGCGGACAGGAGACCAAGCGCATCGTCGGCGCCAAGGGCAAGGCCGCGCTGCTGCGCGAACTCGAGGGCGTCATCTGACGACGTAGGCCGGTTTCGGAGGCGGTATTCACCCGCGGTGCGGGCGTCCGCCTTCGAGTCCCGGCATCGGCGCTGTAGTATTTCGGCGCTGACAACAGCTTTCGGTAGTTGCACAGGGCTACCGTCTCCGGGCCCGGACGCACTGTCGGGGGTTAGGATCTCTGCACTCGGAGGATTGCTGAAATTCGGTCCGGGTCTGAGACAATCGAGCGACGCTCCGGTCGTGCGAGGGTGTGAGCCGTCGTATGAGTGGGTACCCGGATTGGCGGAAGGAAAGGGCTCTCACGCATGCACCGACTTCGTCACGGCGATAGTGGACCAGCCGTCGCTGAGGTTCGGAGCACTCTGGCAAGTCTCGGGTTTCTACACCTTCGTCCCCACGGGACCGACCGGTCCGACGGAAACGGCGAGTACTGGAAGGATTCCGACGCCGCCTTCGATCACGATCTCGATTCCGCGGTTCGCGCCTTCCAGCAACATCGCGGGCTGCTCGTGGACGGCGTCGTCGGCCCGGCCACGTACCGGGCGCTGAAGGAAGCCTCCTACCGCCTCGGCGCGCGCACGCTGATCTATCAGTTGTCGGCGCCGCTGTACGGCGACGACGTGGCCACGCTGCAGCGCCGCCTGCAGGATCTCGGTTTCTATGTGCACCGGGTAGACGGCTATTTCGGCCCGCACACCCACGACGGCCTCACCGCGTTCCAGCGCGAGATCGGCCTGTCCGCCGACGGCATCTGCGGTCCGGACACGCTACGCTCGCTGGATCTGCTGGGCGCCCGCGTCACCGGCGGCAACCCGCACCGCATCGCGGAGGAGGAGGTCGTGCACCGGGCGGGCCCGCAGCTGACCGGCAAGCGGATCGTCATCGATCCCGGAATGGGCGGGCCCGACAAGGGTTTCGCGGTTCCCACGGAGTTCGGCGATGTCTACGAGTCGGAGATCCTGTGGGATCTGGCCAGTCGCCTGGAAGGCCGGATGGCGGCCACCGGCATGGAGACCTTCCTGTCCCGGCCGTGGGGCGCCAACCCCTCCGATGCCGAACGTGCCGAAACCTCCAACACTTTCGACGCCGACCTGATGATCTCGCTGCGTTGCGCGAACAATCCCAGCCCGCTCGCCAACGGCATCGCCAGCTTCCACTTCGGCAATTCGCACGGCTCGGTGTCGATGATCGGGCAGGTGCTGGCCGGCTTCATCCAGCGCGAGATCGTGGCCCGCACCTCGCTGCAGGACTGCCGGACGCATCCGCGCACCTGGGATCTGCTGCGGCTGACCAAGATGCCGACGGTCCAGGTCGACATCGGTTACCTCACCAACGAATACGACGCGGCGGTGCTGGCCAATCCGCGCATGCGCGACGTGATCGCCGAGGCGATCCTGATCTCGGTCAAGCGGCTGTACCTGCTGGGCCAGGACGATCAGCCCACGGGCACATACACTTTCGCCGAACTGCTGGCCGAGGAGCTGGCCGCGGCCGACCGGATGTAGCCGGCCGCGGCTCGTCTCAGGGGCAGCCCACCCTCGACTTCGACTCCACCGACGCGGCCGCCAGCAGCTGATCCAGCGCCCGCTCCACGTCTTCCTTCCAGAAGTGATCGCTGTCGAGCTCCAGGCGCAGCCGCGGGAAGCGGTGATGCTGTGCCACCACGGTGAATCCGACGTCCTCCAGGAAGTCGGCGTCGATCATGCAGCTCTCGGGGGAGCACCCGGAATCGGATCGCCGCCGCGGCGACGACGGCACGCCCTGCGCCGGAGAGTCGATCCGCTCCAGCAGGAACATGGACGTGACCGATCGCGTGGACATCGCGGTCGCGGACGGGTCCTGGCGAATACCGAATGCCTCGATGGCCCGCACGCCGCGCCGCACCAGATCGTCGACCACCGCCTTGATCAACCTGGTCGCGATGTCGTTGTGCTGATAGGGCGGTTCGGACCGCAGCGTGGTCAGCAGCACGGCGTCCGGGCTGACCGGTGACGTCGGGAACAACGTCGCCCGCGGCACCGCGCTCGGCGGCGAGTACAGCGCGCAACCGGCGGGCCGGTCGTCTACCAATGCGATCTGACCGCACGAGCCCCAATCGAGCAGCACGGTGGACAACCAGGCCTCCTTCTCGAAGACCGGGTCGCTGAATTCACGAGAGTCCGCCGCCACGGCGGGATCGAGCTCCCAGAACACGCACCGCCGGGCGTGTGCGGGCAGCTTGTCGAGTCCGCCGAGGGTAAGTGCGGTAACGCTGGTCGACACCGCTCTACTCAGCCTCCAGCTTTCCGATTCATCCACACTCACGCCGCATCAATATCTTCTCGCCAGCAAGAATAAGCGATCAAAGCGAACCGCCTCATTTCCGATAGCTGTGCTGTCATCAGGATTGCAGCGCGGCGCCCGCGAAGGGCGCCGTCACAGTGACGTTTCGCTGCCAGGGTCCGGTATCTCCGCTGATCGCGCGGTTTTCGGCCGTGACACCCCGTCGTCCTAGCTCTGCTGCTCCATCATTTTCACGATGCGTTCCAGATCGGCGAGATCGCCGAACTCGACGACGATCTTGCCCTTCTTCTTGCCCATGCTCACCGTGACGCGGGTGTCGAAGGAGTCGGCGAGCCGCTCGGCCAACCGCTCCAGACCGGGCATCTGCACGGGCTTGCGGTCGGCGGGGCGCCGCTCCTTCTCCTCATCGGGGTACCGGTTGGCGAGGGTGACCGCCTCCTCGGTGGCCCGGACCGAGAGTCCTTCGGCGACAATCCGTTCCGCCAGCTTCTCCTGCGCCTCCGCGCCGGACTCCAGCCCGAGGAGGGCACGGGCGTGCCCGGCGGACAGCACGCCCGCCGCGACCCGCCGCTGCACCGGGATCGGCAACTTCAGCAGGCGGATCATATTCGTGACGACCGGCCGGGATCGGCCGATCCGGTTCGCCAGTTCCTCGTGGGTGACGCCGAACTCTTCCAGCAGCTGCTGATACGCGGCCGCCTCTTCGAGCGGATTCAGTTGCACCCGATGGATGTTCTCCAGCAGGGCGTCGCGCAGCATCGCGTCGTCGGTGGTCTCGCGGACGATGGCCGGAATGGTCTCCAGCTTCGCGTCCTGGCAGGCGCGCCAGCGGCGCTCGCCCATGACGATCTGGTAGCGCGGGGTAGGGGAGGACTCCAACTGGCGCACCACGATCGGCTGCATGAGGCCGA
The DNA here is from genome assembly GCF_029868745.1 of Nocardia wallacei. Lineage (GTDB taxonomy): Bacteria > Actinomycetota > Actinomycetes > Mycobacteriales > Mycobacteriaceae > Nocardia > Nocardia wallacei_B. The sequence continues at coordinate 14,493 of NZ_JARWOP010000108.1, forward strand.
ATTCGCGCACCGAATGGATCAGTTCCTCGAGCGCGTCTTCCTCGAAGACCTGGCGCGGCTGCTTGGGATTGGGCTCGATCTGGTCCGGCGGAATCTCCCGATAGACGGCTCCGGCGTCGGATCCGCCGGCCGGGTCGGGAACCCGGTGCAGATACGCCGAGGCCGGATGCGGACCGATCGGGTCCAAGCCGATGACGGCATTCGCGGCGGCGCTGCCGAGCCCCTGGACGTCGGTCGGCCCGGTCGGGATGAGCGCGGCCAGCCCGCGCCCCAGTCCACCCTTCTTCGCCTGACTCATCGGCTTACCGACCCCTTTCCTCGTTCACTCCACCAGCCGTGCCCACCACAGCGCTCCGGGCGGCCATCTCCCGCCCGGCATCCAGATAGCTCATCGCACCACGGGAACCCGGATCGTAATCCAGCACCGTCATGCCGTAGCCGGGCGCCTCGGAAACCTTCACGCTCCGGGGAATCACCGACCGCAGCACCACGTCGCCGAAGTGCCCGCGCACCTCCTCGGCGACCTGATCGGCGAGCTTGGTGCGGCCGTCGTACATCGTGAGGACGACGGTCGACACATGCAGTTCCGGATTCAGATGCGCCTGCACCAGACTGATATTGCGGATCAGCTGACCCACGCCCTCCAGCGCGTAGTACTCGCACTGGATCGGGATCAGCACCTCCTTGGCGGCCACGAGCGCGTTCACGGTGAGCAAGCCCAGCGACGGCGGGCAGTCGATCATCACGTAATCGATGTCGTAGCCCGCCAGGTTCGCCTCCTGGATCGCGGCCTTCAGCCGGCCCTCGCGGGCCACCATGGACACGAGTTCGATCTCGGCGCCGGCCAGGTCGATGGTCGCCGGAATGCACAGCAGCCGTTCGTTGTGCGGGCTGCGCTGGATCGCCTGGTGCACGGTCGCCTCGCCGATGAGCAGCTCATAGCTGGAGGGCACACCGGAGTGGTGTTCGACGCCCATCGCCGTGCTGGCATTGCCCTGCGGGTCGAGATCGATGACCAGCACGGTCATCCCCTGTAGCGCCAGCGCCGCGGCGAGATTCACGGCGGTCGTGGTCTTGCCGACACCACCCTTCTGGTTCGCGATGGTGATGATGCGTTGTTCGCGCGGCTTGGGGATGGTCATCGAACCAGGATGCAGTACTTGACTGGCGCGCTGCGCCTCAGCGGCTATGGGCGTGTCGGCGGAGATGCTTCCGAACGGGGCCTGATCCAGATCGAAGCCACTTCCGTCCAGCATTCCGGGCACCCGCGACGTTGTTTCCCGTGAAACATTCGCTGGACCGTTCGACATACAGGCTCCTAACCCCGAGAACTTCAGACACGTGCCCAAGCAGCATCGATGCCGCGTCGGCTCGAGCAAACGAAGCGCGGCACAGCGGAATCGAGACCGATGCCCATCCTGGCGAGCCTGTCGGGCACCGCAAATCTGTGCTCACGCTCGATGACACCTAGCTTGCCAGCACCGGACCCAATACGGAAGTTGAACCGCTGCGATCACACCGCGACACGCAAAGTTTCTTACTCGGAAGACGTTTCACATCCCATCGCGCGGCCCGAACGCGCCCGAGACGACCGAAAGGCTTGCTCCCCAAGTCCGTACACACCTGAGGATGGCGCGGCGCTCAGGGAGGCGTGGCGGATTGCAGCGGGGGAGTCGACGTCATGTTTCACATGAAACACGAACCCAGCGCAGAGGCCGGCGCGGCCCATGTTTCACATGAAACAAGGAGTGCGAGCGAAACGGTGTGTGCCGAGCCGTCTTCCGGCTGACAGGCGATGAAGCGCTCGCCGACGACCCGCGCGCACCGAATCCGCACCGGGCCAGTCTCTCGCGCACAGCATCCGCACCACCGGTCCGTCCTTGACGAGGGAACGAACATCGCTCGCGATTCTGTCAATGAGGCCAGCCATGTTTCATGTGAAACCAAGGTCGGCGGCGAGCCCACGGATGCCAACTGCCGAGCAGGCGTACCGCAGGGCGACTCGACGCAGGGCGACTCGACGCAGAGCAACCGCCGCAGAGCGACTCGACGCAGAACGACCGCCGTAGAGCGACTCATCACAGAACGACCGCCGCAGAACGACTCATCGCCGAGTGGCCCTACCCGACGAACCCGACAACCGCACAATGATTCACGTGAAACAACGCCCATGCGCCAGCGCGCCGACAGCCCGATCGTCAGGCACTGAGTGTGGGGTTCACCGTCGGCGCTTGGCCTGATTCCGTTCAGCCCTGCGCTCGGCACGGGGGAGACGCTCGACGCTCAGCACGACCGTCGGCGGATCGACGATCCCCGCGCCGCACTCGAGCACCTGCGCGTTGCCGCCGCCCGCACGAGCCAGATCATCGCGATCGCGTTCGAGTTCCTCCGCCGCGCTCGATCCCTTGAGCGCGAGCATGCGGCCACGGTCGTGCACCAACGGCAGCGACCACTTGGCGAGCTTGGCGAGCGGAGCGACCGCGCGCGAGGTGACGACGTCCGCCCCGCCGGCCACCTTCCGCACATCGGGTTGTTCGGCCCGGCCGCGCACGACCGTCACGTTCAGTCCCGCCGACTCGATGAATTCGGCGAGGAAAATGGTCCGGCGCAGCAGCGGCTCGACCAAGGTGATTCGCAGATCGGGCCGCGCGATCGCGAGCGGAATTCCGGGCAGGCCCGCGCCGCTGCCGATATCGACGACCGTCGCGGACGCGGGGATCAGTTCGCCCAGCACGGCACAGTTGAGTATGTGCCGATCCCACAGCCGCGGCACCTCGCGCGGGCCGATCAGGCCGCGCTCCACACCGGCGGTCGCCAGCGCCGCGCAGTAGCGCCGAGCCAGCGGCAGTCGATCCCCGAAGACCCGCTCCGCCGCGACGGGCGGTTCCGGCTCCGCGCCCGGGGGAGGGGAGTACTCCGGGTCGGTCACACCGTTTCCTCGTTCCACGTGAAACATCCTTCCGGATTCGGCGTCGGATCGAGAACCCGACCCCGCACAAGGGTAGGGCCCCCGGTTCCGCGAACCGGGGGCCCTACACATTCCATTGCCACTAGGACGGCAGCACGACCACGTGCCGGTTCGGCTCGACACCCTCGCTCTCGCTGGCGACGCCGTCGATCTCCGCCACCGCGTCGTGCACGATCTTGCGCTCGAACGGCGTCATGGCGGGGAGCGACTCCGGCTCACCCGAATCCAGCACACGCTGCGCCGCATCGGTGCCGAGCGAACTCAACTCCTCCCGGCGCTGCGCCCGCCAGCCGGCGACGTCCAGCATCAGCCGACTGCGCACACCGGTCGCCTGCTGCACCGCCAGGCGGGTCAGCTCCTGCAGCGCGTCCAGCACCTCGCCGCGGCGGCCCACCAACTTGGACAGATCCCGGCCGCCGTCGATGCTCACCACCGCGCGGTCGCCCTCGACGTCCAGATCGATATCGCCGTCGAAGTCGAGGACGTCCAGCAGTTGCTCGAGGTAGTCACCGGCGATCTCGCCTTCCTCGATGAGCGCTTCCTCGGCGTCGGTCGCACCCTCCGCCGCGTCGTCCGCGACGGGATCCGACTCGTCGGTCGTGGGCTCGTCCGCGATCGTTGTGCTGTTTGCGCTGAGGGCCACGGTGGCGTCCCCTCCGTCGGTTTCAACAGTCATGTGTGTCGTTTCCTTCAATCTGCGTCATCCGTCGTGTCCGGCGGTCACCCGCCGGGAAGCTGTGTCCGGCGACGCCGTCTGCATCCGTCACTCCCGTCCGACGGGGTGCGCTAACGACGTCGCTTCTGATTCGGGCGGCCGCGGTTTCCGGATCGCTTCCGATTGCCTTGTCCGCCTTGCTTGGACGAAGCTGTCGCCTTTCCCGGCTTGGTCGCGCCCGAACCGTTGCGCGTCGCGGGCGGCGTTTCGGTCTCGCCCTCGACCACGGGCGCGTCGGCGGCCGCGTCCGCCGGAGCGGTCGGCTGCTTCTTCTTCGGCTTGGCGCCCGGCTTCGGAGCATTGGCGGTCTGGCGCTCCTTGGCCTCCAGCTTCTTCTGCTCCTCTTCCTTCTCCATCCGGCCGAAGACAAGGTGCTGCTGCCCGTAGGTCCAGATGTTGTTGGCGACCCAGTAGAGCAGGATGGCGATGGGCAGGAACGGACCACCGACGATCACGCCGAGCGGAAACACCCACAGCGCCAGTTTGTTCATGATCGCGGCCTGCGGGTTGGCCGCGGCCTCCGCGCTCTGCCGCGCGACGGACGCCCGCGCGTTGAAGTGGGTCGCCAGGCCCGCGATGATCATCAGTGGCACCGCGACGTACACCAGGTTCGCCAGGTGCGGGATGCCGCCGTAGTCGGCGAACGCCTCCAACTGCGCCTTGGGCGAGGTGATCGCCGCGGAGATGGGCGCCCCGAAAATGCGGGCCCGCAGGAACGACTGCACATCGTCGGCGTTGAAGACGTAGTTCGCCGTGTGCGCGTTGTCGTAGGCGGACATGTTCCCGCCGCCGCCAAAGCCACCGATACTGCCGCCGGTCCGGTTGAACGATCGCAATACGTGGTACAGACCGATGAAGACCGGTACCTGCGCCAGCACCGGCAGACAGCCCATCAGGGGGTTGAAGCCGTGGTCCTTCTGGAGCTTCTGCATCTCGAGCGCCATCTTCTGGCGGTCGTTCTTGTACTTCTTCTGCAGCTCCTTGATCTGGGGCTGCAACTCCTGCATCTGCTTGGTCGTGCGGACCTGCTTGACGAACGGCTTGTAGAGCACCAGCCGCAGGGTGAACACCAGGAACACCACCGCCAGCGCCCAGGCGAGGCCATTGTCCTTGCCCAGGGCGAACCCGAAGACTCGGTGCCAGAACCACAAGATCCAGGACACCGGATAGTAGATGAAATCGAGCACGGCTCTATGCACTCCCGTCGGTCGTGTCGCCGGTCACCGAGGGCGGCGACCCCTTACAAGTCTGCTGCGCGGCCGGCTGATCGGCGGCTGCCCCTTTCCGTTTCGGCTCCGGAACGGGGTCCCACCCACCAGGGTGCCAGGGCGCACATTTGACCAATCGCACGGCCGTCAATCCGAGGCCGACGAACAGGCCCCGGGTGCGCAACGCCGTCACCGCGTACTCGCTACAGGTGGGAGTGAATCGACACACCGGCATACGGGTGGGGGAGACGTAGGTCCGGTACAGCTCGATGACGAAGATCAGCACATCGGACGGCAGCCGGGCGACCCGCCTCATGACGACCTGCCCGAGTCGTCCGGGTCCGCGCCGTCCGGAAGGAACTTGCGCAGCGCCGCGCGCAACTGCCGGTCGAGTTCGGCCGAGGAGGCGGCCGCGGCGCCGGGCAGCGCCCGGATCACGATGTCCGCCTCCGCCGGTAGCTCGGCGGCCAGCGGGGCGCAGATATGACGCAGGCGGCGGGCCACGCGGTGACGTACCACCGCGGCGCCCACCGCCTTGCTGACGATCAATCCGAAGCGCGGACCACCACGGCGGATCGCCGGGCCGGGCAGATCACCCTCCGCAGCAGTCCACTCCGGGGTCGGCAGTAATGCGTGCACGACCAGGTCGCGTCTCCCGATTCGTCGGCCACGCCGCACCGTCCGGGAGAAATCGGCACGATGATGCAGCCGATACGGCTCAGGCAACACCCGAGTGTCCGAGCGCGTATCGGATGACGTGGTACGGCGAACCGAACGGCGAACGGGACATGACGCCGATACCGGTGCCGATGAATCAGGCCGTGAGCTGGGAGCGGCCCTTGCGACGGCGCGCCGTCACGATCGCGCGGCCCGCACGGGTCCGCATCCGGAGGCGGAAGCCGTGGACCCGCGCACGACGACGGTTGTTCGGCTGGAACGTCCGCTTGCCCTTGGCCACGGTCAACACTCCTCGAGTTGGTGGGCGCCCCTCGGCGCCCGAAGCTTGTCGGTGAAACTCTTGTCGCGATGAGTGACCAGGTCCTCATCGGCGCAATACCCATCGCGGACCGGGCAGCACGCAGCCGCCACCGCGTCAATGGGTGACTGTACGAGAGTACTTACCGGTTCGGGCCAGGTCAAACCGGGGTCCGTGACCCCGGCCGGGCCACTGACCTCGGCCGATAGGTCGCCGTACCCGACCGCCGACCGACTCGGCAGCGGTACCGCGGTGACCAACGACACGGCCGTGAACGGGCCTTGCCGCCGTCTCGACACACCCACTAGGGTACTTAGCCAGAAGGTAGCTGTAGAAGTGCTGGTCGAGGCGCTGACCTGGGGGACACGGCAGCGCGACTCACATCCCTGCGGTTCTCCACATCTGTGGATAATTGTGTGGAAAGACCCCTGGAGTGGCATATTCGTATGGCCGACGGCCACGCCGACACTCGCGCTGCGGGGGGATCCGCGGGTGGTGTCCGACCGTCTGCTCCTATCTACCTATTCCGGGGAGGAAACGTACGTGGACGACGAGCAGAACGCGTTGACCGCCGTCTGGCCAGAGGTGGTCGCCGAGCTCACCACCGGTTCCGCAGACGGTGCCATCCCGCCGGTGACCAACGCCCAGAAAGCATGGTTGGGCCTGGTCAAGCCGCTGACGGTGGCCCAGGGGTTCGCTCTGCTCTCGGTCCCGTCCTCGCTCGCCCAGGAGGCTATCGAACGCGATCTGCGCGAACCGATCCTGCGCTCGCTGGCCCGTCGGCTGGGCCCGCAGGTGGAGGGACTCGGCGTCCGGATCGCCGCGCCGGCCAATCCGCCGGGTGATCGTCCCGCCGGTCCGCCCCGCCACGCCAGGCTCACCTCCCGGCCGGAGCGGGTCCGCGAGACGCCCCGGGAACCTGTGGGTTATCCACCGCAACCGGAGTATCCGGCGGCGTCCGAATACCCGACTCCGCGCTATCTCTCCCCAGGTGACTATCCCGCGCGGCCCGACTATCCCCAGCCCCAGTTCCCCGGTCGGCCGGTGGCCGGAGAATTGCCGGACGATCCCGCCCCGGAGCGTCACGCCCCGCCGCGGCGGGAGATGGACCTGCCGCCCACCCCCGTCGGCGGCCCCCGGTCCGCGGACCAGGACTCCCTTTTCGCCTCGGACCAGGACGACCCGCCGCCCCGCCGCCCCGTCCCCGCCGAGGAGCGGCCCGACGACGAACCGGTCGTCAACGTGCGCAACTCGTGGCCCACCTACTTCAACAAGTCCCCCGAGCCGACCTCGACGGCACCGGCCAACTCGGCCGCGAGCCTGAACGCGAAGTACACCTTCGAGACGTTCGTCATCGGCGCCTCCAACCGCTTCGCGCACGCCGCCGCGGTCGCCATCGCCGAGGCGCCGGCCCGGGCGTACAACCCCCTGTTCGTCTGGGGCGCGTCCGGATTGGGGAAGACCCACCTCCTCCACGCCGCCGGGCACTACGCCCAGCGGCTGTTCCCTGGTATGCGGGTCAAATACGTCTCGACCGAGGAATTCACCAACGACTTCATCAACAGCCTGCGCGACGACCGCAAGGTGGCATTCAAGCGCCGGTACCGCGAGACCGACATTCTGCTGGTCGACGACATCCAGTTCATCGAGGGCAAGGAAGGCATCCAGGAGGAGTTCTTCCACACCTTCAACACGCTGCACAACGCGAACAAGCAGATCGTGGTGTCCTCCGATCGCCCGCCCAAGCAGCTCGCCACGCTGGAGGAGCGGCTGCGCACCCGGTTCGAGTGGGGTCTGATCACCGACGTGCAGCCGCCCGAGCTGGAGACCCGCATCGCCATCCTGCGCAAGAAGGCGCGGATGGATCGGCTGGACGTGCCGCACGACGTGCTGGAACTCATCGCCAGCCGGGTGGAGCGCAATATCCGCGAGCTGGAGGGCGCGCTGATCCGCGTGACGGCGTTCGCCTCGCTCAACGGGCAGCCGCTGGACCTGTCGCTGGCCGAGGTGGTGCTGCGGGATCTGATGCCCGACACCACCACCATCGAGATCACCGCGTCCACGATCATGGCCGTGACCGCGGAGTACTTCAACACCACACTCGAAGAACTCACCGGTCCCGGCAAGGCGCGGCCGCTGGCGCAGGCCCGGCAGATCGCGATGTACCTGTGCCGCGAACTCACCGACCTGTCGCTGCCGAAGATCGGCCAGGCCTTCGGCCGCGACCACACCACGGTCATGTACGCGGAGAAAAAAGTCCGCAAGGAGATGACCGAGCGCCGTCGCGTGTACGACCAGGTTCAAGAACTAACAGCCCGGATCAAGCAGCGCTCCCGCTGATTTACTCCCCAACGCCGATCCACCCGTTCACCTGGGTGGATCGGCTTTTTCGTGCTGTGGATTCCTCGAGGAATCCTTGGGGAGTCCTCGAGGAATCCCATGGTTCTCCACCGGTTTACGCACAGTTCGGCGGCAGGGGTGTTGACAGAGCCGCTCACAGCCATCGGTGCACAGTTCACACAGGCGGATCCGTCCACCGGCACGGACCTGCGTCGATGCCGAGTTGTCCTTGTGGATTCCTCGAGGAGTCCCTGTCAGCTCCTCGAGGAATCCTCGAGTTGTCCACTACTTTGCGCACATATGTGCACAAACCCGGCATAGGCATGGAACAACTCGAGGACGACTCGAGGACGGGCGTGGGACAGATTCGTAACCTCCACAGCGCCTCCCCGTTCATCCTCGAGTCACCCGCCGGACATCCCCATGGCGGCACGCGCTCCGAGCAGCGGATTCGCGGGGAGTCCACAGAATCCACAGCGCCTACTACTACTTCAGTTCTTCTCCTTCAATAACTTCTTTCAAAACAGGGTGTGTGGAAACTCGGTTCGGGACGCGACGGTGCGGCAGCGAGCTCGACAGCATTCGAACGAATGGCAGGGAGAAGATCGGCGCCCGGACACGAGGCGACGCACCGGGGGAGGGGTGCCGTAGTCAATCGCCGCGCTCGCGGGTACGGTTTGTTGTCGGTCGCCTGTGCCAGACTTCGAAGTCGGGGTGACCGTTCCAGAACACCCCTGCATGAGCCGGCGCTGAGCCGAACGGATCACGACCGATCGAGACTGGGAGAGGACATACCGGGCGATGGAGCTTGCAAGCATGAAGTTTCGGGTCGCTCGCGAGGATTTCGCGGAATCCGTCGCCTGGGTGGCCCGTAGTCTGCCGTCGCGCCCACCGGTTCCGGTGTTGGGCGGCGTCCTGCTCGTCGCGGGCGAGGACGGGCTGACGGTCTCGGGGTTCGACTACGAGGTCTCCGCGCAGATGCGAGTGGCCGCCGAGGTGGCGGGTCCCGGGCAGGTGCTGGTCTCCGGCCGCCTGCTGGCCGACATCACCAAGGCGCTGTCCAACAAGCCGGTGGACGTCTCGGTGGACGGCACCCGCGTGCTGATCGCCTGCGGCAGCGCCAAATTCTCGCTGCCGACCATGCCGGTCGAGGATTATCCACAGCTGCCCGAGCTGCCCCCGCAGACCGGCGAGCTGGGTGTCGATGTCTTCTCCGGGGCGGTCGGCCAGGTCGCCGTCGCCGCCGGCCGGGACGACACGCTGCCGATGCTCACCGGCATCCGGGTCGAGATCGACGGCTCGAAGGTCGTACTCGCGGCCACCGACCGCTTCCGCCTCGCGGTGCGGCACCTGGAATGGCAGCCGGGCCGCGACGACGTGGAGACGGCCGTCCTGGTGCCCGCACGCACGCTCTCGGAGTCCGCGAAGACGCTGGGCCCCTCCGACTCTCCGGTGCAGCTGGCCTTCGGCACGGGCACCGACGGACTGCTGGGCATCGTCAACGGCGGCCGCCGCACCACCACCCGCCTGCTCGACGCGGAATTCCCCAAGTTCCGCCAGTTGCTCCCCAAGGAGCACACCTCGATCGCGACCCTGCAGGTGAGCGTGCTGATCGAGGCCATCAAGCGCGTCGCCCTGGTGGCCGAGCGCGGCGCCCAGGTCCGGCTGGAGTTCTCCGAGCAGGGACTGCTGCTCTCGGCCGGCGGCGACGACGCGGGCCGCGCCGAGGAGTGGCTCGAGGCCGAGTTCCGTGGCGAGCCGCTGACCATCGCGTTCAACCCCGGCTACCTCAACGACGGTCTGTCGGCGCTGCATTCGGACCGGGTGACCTTCGGGTTCACCACCCCCAGCCGTCCCGCGGTGCTGTGCCCGACCGGCGAGGAGGAGCCGGAGGTACTCGACTCGGGCGCGTTCGCCGCACTCGCCGGCAACTACACCTACCTGCTGATGCCGGTTCGCCTGCCGGGCTGAGTCCTGGCGGCCCGCGGTCGCGGCCGGGACTTGTGAACAATGTTGATAACTCTGTGAAAAACTCTGGGCGCGATCACAACTCGGGCCCCGCGCCGGGTTCTCCACAGGGACTACCCGCGGGGACGGTGAACTGAGCGATGCACGTCCGGGCCTTGAGCCTGCGGGACTTTCGCTCCTGGGAGCAGGCCGAACTCGAACTGCCCGTCGGCCGAACGGTTTTCCTGGGCTCCAACGGCAACGGCAAGACGAACCTGGTCGAGGCGCTCGGCTACCTCGCGACCCTGGGTTCGCACCGGGTATCCACAGACGCGCCCCTGATCCGCCTGGGGGCGCAGCGCTCTCGGATCGGCGCGACCGTGGTGAACTCCGGGCGCGAGCTCCGTATCGATATCGAACTCAATCAGGGCTCGGCCAATCGCGCGCAGATCAATCGCTCGCCGGTGCGGCGCACCCGGGAGATCCTGGGAATCCTCCAGACGGTGTTGTTCGCCCCGGAGGATCTGGCGCTGGTGCGCGGCGACCCGTCCGAGCGGCGGCGCTTCCTCGACGAGCTGTGCACCGCACAGCTGCCGCGCCTCGCGGGTGTGCGCTCGGACTACGACCGGGTGCTCCGGCAACGTTCGGCACTGTTGAAAACCGCGGGCCGCCAAGCCCGCTCGCGGTCGGGCACGCCCGCCGAGCTGAGCACGCTGGACGTCTGGGACGGCCATCTCGCCGCGCACGGCGCCGAACTGCTGGCGCAGCGCCTGCGATTGGTGCACGAACTCCACCCCTACCTGGCGCGGGCGTACGGCTCGATCGCCCCGGAATCGCGTCCGGCCGCCATCCGCTACCGGAGTTCGCACCTGCCGCCGGAATTACTGGCGCCCGAGCGGATTCCGCAATCCGACGACGCCGCGGTGCTGGAGTCGGTCCTGCTGAGCGAGCTGGCGGCCGCGCGGGCCAAGGAACTCGAGCGCGGCGTCTGTCTCGTCGGCCCGCACCGCGACGACCTGGAACTGATGCTCGGCTCGGCGCCGGCCAAAGGCTTTGCCAGCCATGGGGAATCATGGTCCTTCGCCTTGGCGCTGCGATTGGCCGCCTTCGAGCTGCTGCGCAGCGTCGGCACCGACCCGGTCCTGCTCCTCGACGACGTCTTCGCCGAACTGGATCGCCGCCGCCGCGCCGCCCTCGCCGCCGTCGCCACCACGGCCGAACAGGTACTCATCACCGCGGCCGTCCCCGAGGACGTTCCGCCCGAACTCGATGCCACCCCCGTGCGCATCGAAACCACCGGCGAGGCAGACCAGCGCACCTCCCAGCTCGGCCGTCCGTAACGACGAGATCCGGTGGATATCCTCCGCGCCCGGTAGCCATGGCGGACCAGCTGGGGAGGTTGCCACGCGGCTATCCGGTCCGGACAGACGGTTCTCCTTTGTGGCCTGCGGTGCACGTCGGTGGGGCGGTCACGTTCGGCGTGGCGTAGTTCCAAGTCGATTAATCTGCGTAGCAGGAGTTCTGTTTCCTGGGGGTGATAATCGCCTGGCATTTACGATCCGTAATGATGTCTGCCTTTTTGCGGACGCCGAGTAAATTCCTCAACATCCAGGAGAGTCGTCATGACCGAAAACCTGTACTCATCGGAACAACTGGCCGAGGCCGCGAATGCGGCGAAAACTATGGAGGCGATGATCGGTCGTCTCACCTATGACAGCGCATTCGCCGCGGATCTCGCCAACAACCCGCTCCGGACCATCGAGAAGGCGGGATTGGTGATGGACAAGGAGGGAGTGGAGATTCTGATGACCACCGAGCCCGAGCGGTTCGACAGGATCTGCGAGACACTGTTCGATCTCGTCGATTCGGACTTCCTGCACAAGATCGTGTCGCCTTCGTGTGACCAGCCCGGACTCGAGCCGGCGTTCATGGAGCACCGCGGCGTCGCCGTCCAGGCGTAGCCGGTAGATATTTACTGATCCGCCACTCACAACGGGGGTTGGAATGGCTCGTGTTGCGCTTGTCAATCTTGCAAGTCTGCCGATGCCCGGGAACGAACCGATATTTCCGATCGGCTTGCGATGTATCCAGAATGCATTGGACCGGGCCGGGCATACGACGCGTCTGATCGACTTCGTCGAGGATCCGGACGCCTCCGTGGACCTTTCCTGGGCGAGCGAGCCCTGGGATGTCGTCGGATTCACGATTCGCAACATCGATCCGATCGACCTCGCATGTGGCGGGCACGTCGAGCACTACGCTCGGTTCGTTCATCGGGTATGCGATGCGACCGGGGACCGAACTCCACTACTGGTAGGCGGAGGCCCAGGGTATAGCCTGTTCGCGGACGAGCTGCTCCGGCGGCTGGGGTTCGATGCCGGAGTGGTCGGCCCCGGCGAACAGGTTATGCTCGACATCGTTGCCGACCCCGAGCGATACCGGGGAAAGCGCAAGAATATTCCGGGACGTCGTTACGACGGTTTCACCACAGAACTGCTCCGACATCCGGCCGCATTGATGGCCGCCTATGCCGCGACCGACGATCCGATGATCGGCGTCGAAACCCGCCGGAAGACCTGTTATCAAGGTTGTGTGTACTGCCCGTACGCCTACATCAGCGGCGATAATGCGGGCGATCTCAAGCCGGTGGACCTGATCGCTGCCGAGCTACAGGAAATCTACGACTCCGGAATCAGGCGGGTATTCTTCACGGATGGCATCTTCAATGCCGAGATCCGATATGCGAAGGAAGTCGCGCGCACGATCGCCGACCTGCGCCTTCCGGGCCTCCGGTGGTCGGCATATTTCACCCCGAAGCCGTTCGACGACGAATTCGCACAGATCCTCGCTTCGAGTGGGGTCGACTATATCGTCATATCTCCCGACAGCCTCGACGACCGAATGATGAAGACATTGGGGAAGAGTTTCGATATACGGCACGTGGACCGGTGTATCGATCGGTGTCGGCGGCACGGCCTGGATCTGCGTGTCAATATCGTGTTCGGGGGCCCCGGAGAGAATGTGGACAGTGTTCGCGCCTCCGCGGAGTACGCGAATCGAAAGCTGCGCACCGGCGAATTGATCATGCACGTCGGATACCGGGTGCTGCCCGAGACCGCCCTCGCCAGACAGCTCGCGATGACCGAGGACGACCTGCTGGATCCCACCTTCTATCCCTTCGACGAAAACCTTTTCTCGTGGGTCGTCGAATTTCTCGACAAGCGTTTCATCCCGACCGGCGTCCTGTTGAATCTCATGGCGGGCAAGACCGCGAGCCGGCGGATGACGAAGGTTCCCGTCCCGGCCGGGCCGACCGACAGCAACGTGGTCGATCTGCCCTTCCTGGCGCTTCGCAACAGCCCGCGCGCGGCCTCGCAGGTAGGCGGTGAAACGGCTTGAGTACCGTCCTCGTGCGCCGGTTGCGGCCGTCCGACGCCCCGGCGATCACTCACCTCATCGGGGCGACTGCCTACAGCCCACGGACATTGGCCCGCGAGCTCGCGTCCGGCACCGACTATCTGTGGATGGGCACCGTCGATCAGGACGGCACGTTGTGCGCGGTGCACCGAGCCATGCGGTGGGGAAACCACCTGCTGCTCAAGGGCATCGTCGTACGCGAAGACCGGCGTGGCGGCGGGACGGCCCTGGAACTGGTCTTCGGCCTGCGCGAGGAGGCCCGCGTCGCGGGCTTCGCCGGCCTGGTCGCCTGGGCCGAGCCGCATCAGCCCGAGTCGGTCCTGGCGCGGCGATTGCGATTGCGGATCGCCGGACCGCTTCTGCACAGGTTCGAGGTCCCGGCCGCGGCGGCGACGGAACCCGAGCCGGACGACGCGCCGCCGCCCCCGGACAGTGGCTCGATCGGATTCGAGAGCGCCTCACCCAGCACGGCACATCCGTTGCTGCCCTGCGTGCTCGACACCGACGTGCAGCCGCTCCGACAGCGGGACCAGAGCATCCTGCACTGGGTCGCCGACCGGCACAGGCTCGTTGTCAGCGGCTATCCGTACGCCTCCGTCGCGGATCTCCCGGAGTTCGTCCGTGCCGTGGAGACGGTGACGCGAGCACGAAGACTGCGAAGTATCGAAATACCGCTGCCCGCCGCGGATTTGGCGACAGCGCTGGCGCTCACCCGCACCGGGGCGCGCCGGCTGAGTCGCACCCCGGTCCGGGTCGCCCGCCTCGACTTCGATGTCGCACGCGTACCCGAGCAGCCGCCCTACCATCTCAGCGGACGGGTGAGCCGGCGATGATGCCGCATGAAGCACGGTCGCTGTGCCTGTCGGCCGAAACGGACGCGGCGGTACGCCATTTCCGCCACCGCGGAATCGACGCGCACGACCTCGCCAGCCTGTTGCGCCGCCGCGAGCCGCTACCGCCACGGCTCGTCCCCACCGAGATCGAGGTGGAGGACGGCGCCGGCGGCACGGGAACGGTCGCGGTTCATGTGCCGTCGCGGACTACATCGCGCCGCGATCTCGGCGCCCTGATCGTCCTGCACGGCGCGGGCGGCAGCGGCGACCGGATCCTTCCCGCGTTCGCGGCGCTCGGCGAACGCCTGTCGATGGCCGTTCTGTGCCCGACGGCGACTTCGCTTCCGCCCGGCGCGGCGAATCTCGATCTGGCCGGGCTGTTCGGCAAACGATTCACCCTGCCTCGATGGGACCTCGCCGCGCCGGGGTTGCCGATGGCGGCATTGCGGTGGGCGCGCGCCGAACTCGACGTCGACCCCGACCGATGCGTGCTGGCCGGCGTGTCCATGGGGGGCTTGGCAGCATGGAATCTCGGCCTGCGCTACTGGGACCAGTTCGCGGCCGCCGTGCCGCTCAACGGCGCTCTCTCGGTGTGGGAATCATTCGGCACCGACCGCCGGACCAGGGCCTTGCTCGAGAACGCGCTGGCGCTCCCGCTGTTCGTCGTGCACGGCGGCCGAGACGAGCAGATCCCACCCCGATCCGACCGCGAATCCGTCGCGGAGCTGCGGCGCCTCGGCCACTCGTGCGTGGAGTACGCCGAGGTGCCCGACGGCGAGCATCAGCTCTCCACACTGGGCCTGGCGGCGTCCGAATCGCTGCACGAGCGACTGGCGGCCTGGTTGCGGATGCGGCGGCGCAGTCAACCCTCGGAGCTGTGGCATCGCGCCGACGCCGACCATCACGGCCGTGCGCATTGGGTTCGGCTGCATGGCATCTCGGGCCGAGCGCAGGCCGAGGTGCGTGCGCGCCGGACGGCACACCACCGGCTCGACGTCGAGGTCCGCGGCGCGGATTACGTGACGGTCGACCTCACCGGTCGGTGGTTCGAGCCCGGTGCGGAGGTGACCGTCTCGGTGAACGGCACCGATACGGTGGTCCGCTTCGAACCCGACCTGGAAACGGTGATCGGCACCTACCGCGAATCGGCCGATTCGGGGATCTTCGCCGAGCAGTCGATCTCCCTTCCGGTCCGCCGATCCGACGGCGCATACATCGCGAGCGAAATGGGGAGCCACCGATGCTGACTCGATCCGAGATTCGTGCCGCGCTGCGGGCCACGGGCACCGCACAGCGGGAGTTGTTCGCCGAGGCTCGCCGGCTGCGCGCACTGCACTTCGGAGACACCGTAATCCTGCGCGGGGTTGTCGAAATTACCAATGTATGCAGGGTGAATTGCCGGTATTGCCCCATGCGCCGGGAAAATACTCTGGACAACGACCGCTACTTCATGAGTTCCGACGAGATCGTCGAACGAGTCCGTGCGATCCACGCGGCAGGAATCGATATCGTCCTCCTCCAGGGCGGCGAGACAACGAAGAACATCTCCATTCTGGAGAAGGCGATACCGGCGATTCAAGAGATGTACTCGAACCGGGTCGAGGTACTTCTCAACCTCGGAAATATGCGCCGTGACCAGTACGAACGGCTCAGGCGGGCCGGTGCGACCAGCTACATCCTGAAGCATGAGACGAGTGACCCGGCGCTCCATCAATTGATGCGCGAGGATTCCCTGCAGCAACGGTTGCGCTGCTTCGACGATCTCCTCGATCTCGGCTACCGGGTCGGCACCGGAATCATCTCGGACCTACCGGGGCAGACGCTGGAAAGTATTGTCGACGACATCGAATTGGCGCACGCGATGGGCGCGCACATGTGCAGCGTGAGCCCGTTCGTGCCCGCGCCTCGCACGCCTCTGGAATCGGCGCCGAGCGGCTCGGTCGATCTGGCTTTGAATATATTGGCCTGCTTGCGGATCTGCTGCCCCGATATCCTGATCCCCTCGGTCAGCGCACTCGAGAAGAACAGCTCCGGCGGCCAGGCTCAGGGCCTGATGGCCGGTGCGAACGTCATGACGGTGAATTTCACCGGCGAGCTCAATCGCAACCGTTACCTGATCTACGGGCAGGACAGGTTCGTCGTCAAACTGCAGCACGTGCGCGACCTGGTTCGGTCCAGTGGCCTCGAGACTCGCGGATCGGTCTTCCTCGAACCGGTCGATTCCGTGCCGGGTCCGGGAAGCAACCGGCAATGAGCCCGATGCCGGGCGTATCCACGGACTTCGGCAGGTTCTGGCTCGGGCAGACCCTGTCGGTTTTCGGTGCGCGGATCGGTGGCCTCGCGCTGTCGGTGACGGCGGTGGACGTTCTGGGCGCGAGCAGCGGCGAGGTCGGTATCCTGACCGCGGCATCGACCGCGGCCGCCCTGATCCTCGGTCTCCCCGCCGGGGCCTGGGTGGACCGAATGCGCAAACGCGGCCTCATGGTGCTGTGTTCGTCGGTCCGGACCGTGCTGATGCTGGTGATCCCGCTGCTGTGGTGGTCCGGGCACCTGACCATCGAGGTCATGTACGTCGTGGCGGTGACCGTCGGGATCGCGGCGCTGTTCTTCGATATCGCTTATCTGTCCTACATTCCGCTCCTGGTCCCGGCGGACCGGATCGCGACGGCCAACTCCCGGCTGGAAGCCTCCGCGCAGGTGTCCATCCTCGGTGGGCCCGGACTCGCGGGGATGCTGATGCGGGTGCTGAGCGCGCCCGCCGTGCTGCTCGTGGATGCCGCCTCGTACCTCGTGAGCGTGTTCGCGCTGTTGACCATCGGGGACCGGGAGGTCCGTGCGCCGCGGCGAGATCGGGCAAGACCTCGCTTGGGAGCGGATATCGCGTCGGGTTTGCGATTCGTCCTGAAAGAGCCTGTGATGCAACGCCTCGCGGTGTCGGTCGGGGTCTCCAACTTCTTCGCGACCATCGTCACGACGCTGATACCCCTGCTCGTGCTGCGCGTGCTCGGCTTCGACGGCCTCATGCTGGGCGTCATCATGATGGCGGGCGCGGGCGGCGGTGTTCTCGGCGCGCTGCTCGTTCCCGCCCTACAGCGCCGGTTCCGCGACGGTCGGGTGATGGCGGGCGGATTGCTGGTCGCGGCGGGCTGTTCCGCGTTCGGCCCGCTCGCCGCGCTGAACGGTTCGCGCGGTTCGGCCGTGGCGGTCACCCTGCTGCTGGTCGGCGAATTCGGGACGGGATTGGGAGCGGTGTCGTTCCGCGTGCCGCAACTGTCGGTACGGCAGCAGCGCTGCCCGCAGGAGATGCAGGGCCGGATGAATGCCACCCTGCGCTATGTCGTGCGTGCGTCTATGCCCTTCGCGGCGCTGACGGCGGGCTGGCTGGGCACCGCGGTGGGCATCGTCCCGGCGCTGTGGATCGGCGTGGTCGGTGCGGTCGTGACCGTTTTGCCGATCGTCGGCATCGACCGACTCCTCTCCGTGCCCGCAGACCATTTGATCGAGCCGGGAAAGGCACCCGTATGACCGCGCCACGCCGCCGCGACCTGGCCATGCGAATTCTGGGACAGCGGCTGTTCGTCAACGGCGCGCCGCTGGACGAGCGCAGTACCGACCTGCGGGACATGATGCGAACCGTCGGGGATGCCGGTGTGCGTCCCGATGACCTGGTCGCACTGAGCGGGCTCGAGGGCCGCGAGTTCGTGATCGCGGTGCTGGCCCTCTGGTACTGCGAAGCGATACCGGTCCCCGACGCCGCACGCGACGCCGCGACGGCCGGAGCGCACAGCGCGTGGCTCGTCACCGGCGATCTGGCGATTCGCCGCGGGCGGGCGTCCCACCGCGAGCCGGGGCTGAGCTCGACCGCCGTGGTACACACCACCTCGGGGAGCACCGGACGGCCGAAATTCGTTCGGCGTGGGATAGCCAGTGTTCTGCTCGAGGCGGCGGGTTATCGCGAAAGTCTGGGCCTCGGGCCGGAAGACCGTGTCGCCGTGCCGATCCCGCCGGCGCACTCCCTGGGATGGGGAACACTGACGAGTGCGTTGCTGAGCGGATCCGCTGTCGAGATCAGGCCGTTCGTCCGGCCGAGTACCCTCGCCGGCTCGATCGACGCCGGTTCGGTGTCGGTGGTCGTGATGACGCCGCCGATTGCCCGACTCCTGGTCGACACCCGCCGGACCGGAACAGCCACGCCGAGAACGGCGCTGGTGGGTGCGGGTCCGGTGAGCGACGCGCTCGACCGGTCCTTCCGCATGCGCTTCGGGCGAGAGTTGTTGCGCGGCTACGGGTCCACCGAAACCGGCGGCACGTTCGTCGGCACGACCGGTATCGGAGCGCCGCTGTCCGGGGTGCGGATCGCGGCGCCGCCACGCGGGTCGGAAGGCGAACTGCTGCTCGAAATCGCGGCCCCGGTCGAGGGATATCTCGATGAGCAGGCGCCGGCGAGCGTGTGGAACACGGGGGATGTGGTCCGGCACGAGGAGGACGGCACAGTGCGATTCGTGGAGCGTGCGGCGGGCGGTCTGCGGTTGAACGGCCGGTTTGTCGACGTCCGGGCGGTCCGGGAGGCGGTGACCGGCGTGCCCGGCGTGGCCGACCTGCACCTGCTCGTGCTGGCACGCCCGGACGACCCGGATATCCAGGACTTCTACGCCTTCGTAGCCGGCGCTGCGAGCACCGACGAGGTGCTGGAGAGCCTGACCGAACGTGCACCCGGCGAGCCGATTCCGCGTGTCGTCCGATGCGACCGCATTCCTCGGACCGTTATCGGCAAGCCGGATCGCAGGGCGATGATCGAAATGATCGGAGAGGGGGATGCGCATGACGGAGCAGGCATCCGATAGCGCCCGGACCGGGGCATACGAATTGCTGGTGGCTACCCATGTGTTTCGAGTGATGTCGAAATACGACACCCGGGTGGCGAGTGCCGCGGAATTGGTTTCCGATGCGGACCTGCGCACCCGGGACCTGGCCGTACTGGGGCTGGGATCGCTCGACTGGATGGCACTGGCGACCGCGCTGGAGCAGGCGACCGATCGAGAACTTCCGGATCGGGTGCTGGTCGATCCGCAACAACGGTGCATTGCCGGTTGGGCCGCCGCGCTCGCGACGGCCGAACGAATCGGAACGGGAGGGAATTCATGAGAGAGACTCAGCGTGGCGACAGATTCGTCGTCATCGATGATTTTCTGGATCCGGCGGAGCTGACGGCCGCCCGGCGGATGCTGCACCGGGCGTCCTTCGAGTCGATCGAGAGCGTGGTCTCCGCGGCCGACGATGGGCGGGCATTTCGTTCGAGAGGAACGTATTTCGGTCCGGAACTGGGCCGCCCGGACGTACGTGGCGGCCGGCCCGCGGTATACGAAAAGCTGGGCGGGGTGGTGCATTCCGAGCCCGGCCTGTACGGCCGCGCCGAGCGGGATTGGGACCGGGTGTCGTTCGCCTTCTGGAAATATCCGGCGGGCAGCCGACTCGGCTGGCACAACGATGCGGGCCAGGGGCGGTGGGGGGAATTCGTCCTGTTCCTGCACGAGCGCTGGCCGGCGTCCTGGGGCGGTGAGTTGTTGTTGCTGGACGTGGACGCCGAAAGCCTGGTCCGGCCGGACGATGCCGCGCCCGACAACCTGTTGCGGCGGATGGAGGTGTTGGTCGAACGATGCCCCTCGAACCCCGTCGCCATCGTCCCGAAACCGAATCGGCTGGTGCTCGTGCGTACGGGGACGATTCACACGATCTCCCGGGTCGACCCGGTCGCCGGTGACAACCTGCGCTGCACGTTGACCGGATTCGTCTCCGCTCACGGCGAGCGCGAGACGAACCGGCACGGCGGCCGGCGCATGGTGACCGAGGTATTGGCAGGATCGGCGACCAGGTGAGGTAGCGATGCAACCGTGGGTTCTGAGTGGTCCGGAACAGTTGAAGAGCTGGTCCGACCGATACGACGTGGATCGAGCCGACCTCGCCCGGCTGTGGCAGGGGCTCGAGATAACAGCCTGCGGTGAGATCCCGCGGCACGTGCCCGCCGGGCAACTTCCGACCATCTATGTTCCGGGACTGTCGGCTGTTCCCTGGTGGGAACGCGAGGCGTTTCCCTGGCTGTCCGGACTGGAGAGCGCCGCGCCGGCGATTACCGCGGAGTTCGAGGCGCTGGGCGGTGTGGCGGGAGCCGGTACCGTGCGATCACCCTCGACGGGTTCGGTCGACCGGGGCAGTTGGTCGGCCAGATATCTCTACAACGTCGGCCGTCCCCAGGCCCGGCACCTTCGTTCGTGTCCCCGGACCGTCGCGGCGCTCGGCCCGATCCCGGGCGCACTGGGCTGCGGCATGTGTTATTTCTCCATCGCTGGTCCGCAGACGCACATCACCGCGCACACCGGATATACGAACGCGCATCTCAGATGTCATCTGAGTCTGGTCGTGCCGCCCGGCTGTGCGATCCGCGTCGGCCGGGAGGTGCGGGAGTGGGAAGAACGCACGGCATTCGTGTTCGACGATTCATTCGAGCACGAGGTCTGGAACAACAGTGACTCCGCGCGGGCCGTCCTGCTCTTCGATATCTGGCATCCGGACCTCACCGCGATCGAACGAGCCGCGCTCGGACACCTGATGGATGTCTGGCGACGCCAGATCTACCGGACCTACTGGGCCGGTGCGCTGGCCGGGTCGATGTCACGTGACACCAGCCGTGGACGCGCCCGCACTCTGTCCCGAACGGATAGCCTTTCCCGCGAAGGAAGTACCGAACAGGACGAGTGAAGGGAGCCCCCGATGGCGGATGGTGTCGACCGCGACGCCGCGCCCGCCGGTGAACCGGAGGGTGAGCTGCACGGAGTCGACCTGGCCCGCCGGGCGCTCGAGGAGGCGCGAGCCGCCGCGCGGGCGAGCGGCAAGGCGGTCGGTCAGGGGCGCGCGTCGCCGCGCAAGGGCGGTGTCCGGGCGCTGCGCCGCCGCTCGGGATGGTCGGGGGCCGGGCCCGATCAGCGCGATCCGCAGCCGCTGTCCGCGCTGGCGGGCGCGCTGGCCAAGAGCCGCGGCTGGTCCGCCAAGGTCGCCGAGGGCATGGTGTTCGGGCGCTGGGCGAGCGTGGTCGGCGAGGACGTGGCCGCGCACGCGAACCCGGTATCGCTCACCGACGGCGTCTTGAGCATCCAGGCGGAATCCACCGCCTGGGCGACTCAGCTACGCATGCTGCAGGCCCAGATCCTGGCGAAGATCTCCGCGGCTGTCGGGCCGGGTGCGGTCACGTCGCTGAAGATCAGCGGACCGGCGGCGCCGAGCTGGCGGAAGGGTGAACGGCACATCAAGGGTCGAGGCCCGCGCGACACCTACGGGTGAGGTTTCACGTGGAACCAGTTCGGCCAGCGCGGTTTTCGTCGTCCGACACGGCGATCGCCGGAAGATCGCCAGCACGTTTCCGCAAACTTCGTACCGCGCCACTCGTCGAGCCGCTGAGGCCCACCGGAGCGGTGAAACCTATAACCGGACTCGGCGGCGATCGATTTCACGCACTCACGACGCTCTCAGGGGTGTCATAGGTGCATCCTGGGCCGGGTGTACCAGTAGGATGGTGGAGTAACTAGCGGCGATACCTTCGGCGCGTTCCGGGCAAGCCCGCGCGAAGATCCGTAATTCTCGAGCAGTTCGTGGTCTCGAGTAGATGTCTATCGGGTCTCGCGTGTGCTGTCCGACGCTGTGCGGAGGGATCAGCAAGTAAGGAGAGCTACCGAGCAGTGGCTGCCAACGACTCCAACGCAAGCGGCTCTACCAGGGCGAAAGCGGGCAATCAGGACTACGGTGCCTCCAACATCACGGTCCTCGAGGGCCTCGAGGCGGTTCGCAAGCGTCCGGGTATGTACATCGGCTCCACGGGTGAGCGCGGTCTGCACCACCTCGCCTGGGAGGTAGTGGACAACTCGGTCGACGAGGCGATGGCCGGCTACGCCACGCGAGTGGACGTCACTCTGCTGGCCGATGGCGGCGTCGAGGTGCGCGACGACGGCCGCGGTATTCCGGTGGAGATGCACGAGCAGGGCATCCCGACCGTCGAGGTCGTCATGACCCAGCTGCACGCCGGCGGCAAGTTCGACTCCGACGCCTACGCGGTGTCCGGTGGTCTGCACGGCGTGGGTCTGTCGGTGGTGAACGCGCTGTCCACCCGGTTCGAGATGGAGATCGACCGCGACGGCCACCAGTGGAGCCAGGAGTACAAGGACGCCAAGCCCGGCAAGCTGATCCAGGGCCCGCCCACCAAGCGGACGGGTACCACGCAGCGGTTCTGGCCGGACCCGGACATCTTCGAGACGACGACCTTCAACTTCGAGACGGTGGCGCGACGGCTCCAGGAGATGGCCTTCCTCAACAAGGGCCTCACCATCACGCTGACCGACCAGCGGGTCAGCGACTCCGAGGTCACCGAGGAGATTGTCAGCGATACCGCCGACGCTCCCAAGCTCAACGCGGAGGTGGCCGCCGAGCAGGCCACCCACAAGGTGAAGACCCGGACGTACTACTACCCCGGCGGGCTCGAGGACTTCGTCAAGCACATCAACCGCACCAAGCAGCCCATCCACAACACGGTCGTCTCGTTCACCGGCAAGGGCACCGGCCACGAACTCGAGGTGGCCATGCAGTGGAACTCGGGCTACTCCGAGTCTGTGCACACCTTCGCCAACACCATCAACACGCACGAGGGCGGCACCCACGAGGAGGGCTTCCGCGCGGCGCTCACCTCGGTGGTGAACAAGTACGCCAAGGACAAGAAGCTCATCAAGGACAAGGACGGCAACCTCACGGGTGACGACATCCGCGAGGGCCTGGCCGCCATCGTGAGCGTGAAGGTCTCCGACCCTCAGTTCGAGGGCCAGACCAAGACCAAGCTCGGCAACACCGAGGTCAAGTCGTTCGTGCAGCGCACCTGCAACGAGCACCTGGCGCACTGGCTGGAGGCCAACCCGGCCGACGCGAAGACGATCGTGCAGAAGGCGGTGTCCTCGGCGCAGGCCCGGATGGCCGCGCGCAAGGCCCGGGAGCTGGTGCGCCGCAAGAGCGCGACGGATCTGGGCGGGCTGCCCGGCAAGCTGGCCGACTGCCGCTCGAAGGATCCGCGCCTGTCGGAGATCTACATCGTCGAGGGTGACTCCGCCGGCGGCTCGGCCAAGTCCGGCCGCGACTCGATGTACCAGGCGATCCTGCCGATCCGAGGCAAGATCATCAACGTCGAGAAGTCGCGCATCGACAAGGTCCTCAAGAACAACGAGGTCCAGTCGATCATCACGGCCTTCGGCACCGGTATCCACGACGAGTTCGACCTCTCGAAGCTGCGGTACCACAAGGTCATCCTGATGGCCGACGCCGACGTGGACGGCCAGCACATCACCACGCTGCTGCTGACGCTGCTGTTCCGGTTCATGCGCCCGCTGGTCGAGCAAGGGCACGTCTACCTGTCCTGCCCGCCGCTGTACAAGCTGAAGTGGCAGCGCAGCGAGCCCGAGTTCGCGTACTCCGACCGGGAACGCGACGCGTTGATGGAGCAGGGCCTGGCCGCCGGGAAGAAGATCAACAAGGACGACGGCGTGCAGCGCTACAAGGGTCTCGGTGAGATGAACCCGAAGGAGCTGTGGGAGACCACGATGGATCCGGCCACCCGGCTGTTGCGCCTGGTGACGCTGGACGACGCGGCCGCCGCGGACGAGCTGTTCAGCATCCTGATGGGTGAGGACGTCGAGGCCCGGCGCAGTTTCATCACCCGTAACGCCAAGGACGTCCGCTTCCTCGATCTGTAGGCCCCGCCGCCGTCCCGGTCCGCCGGGACGGCGAATGACGTGCGCCCGCAAAGACTTCCAACGGAGACGATTCCATGACCGAGACCACCCTGCCCCCTGAAGGCGGCGACCGCATCGAACCGGTCGACATCCAGCAGGAGATGCAGAACAGCTACATCGATTACGCGATGAGCGTGATCGTGGGCCGCGCGCTGCCCGAGGTGCGCGACGGCCTCAAGCCGGTGCACCGCCGGATCCTGTACGCGATGCACGACAACGGCTACCGCCCCGACCGCGGTTACGTGAAGTCGGCGCGCCCGGTCGCCGAAACCATGGGTAACTACCACCCGCACGGCGACTCGGCGATCTACGACACCCTGGTCCGCATGGCGCAGCCGTGGTCGATGCGCTACCCGCTCATCGATCCCCAGGGCAACTTCGGCTCGCGCGGCAACGACGGCCCGGCCGCCATGCGCTACACCGAGTGCCGGCTCACCCCGCTGGCCATGGAGATGCTGCGGGAGATCGACGAGGAGACCGTCGACTTCACGCCGAACTACGACGGCCGCTCGATGGAGCCGGTGGTTCTCCCCAGCCGTGTCCCCAACCTGTTGATCAATGGTTCAGGTGGCATCGCGGTCGGTATGGCCACCAACATCCCGCCGCACAACCTGCGCGAGGTGGCCGAGGCGATCTACTGGGCGCTGGACAATCACGAGGCCGACGAGGAGTCCACGCTCGCGGCGTGCATGGAGTTCGTCAAGGGCCCGGACTTCCCGACCAGCGGCCTGATCGTCGGCGGCCAGGGCATCCAGGACGCCTACAAGACCGGGCGCGGCTCGATCCGCATGCGCGGCGTGGTGGAGATCGAGGAGGACAACCGCGGTCGCACCACCATCGTCATCACCGAGTTGCCATACCAGGTCAACACCGACAACTTCGTGAACTCGATCGCGGAGCAGGTGAAGGACGGCAAGATCGCGGGCATCTCCGATGTCCACGACGAGTCCTCCGATCGCGCGGGCCTGCGCATCGTGGTCACGGTCAAGCGCGACGCGGTCGCCAAGGTCGTGCTGAACAACCTGTACAAGCACACCCAGCTGCAGACCAGCTTCGGCGCCAACATGCTGTCCATCGTCGACGGCGTGCCGCGCACCCTGCGGCTGGATCAGATGATCCGGTTCTACGTCGCCCATCAGCTGGACGTCATCATCCGGCGCACCCGCTACCGGCTGCGCAAGGCCGAGGAGCGCGCCCACATCCTGCGCGGTCTGGTCAAGGCGCTCGACGCGTTGGACGAGGTGATCGCCCTGATCCGGCGCTCGGCCGACACCGAGACCGCGCGCACGGGCCTGATGCGGCTGCTCGACATCGACGAGATCCAGGCGACCGCGATCCTGGACATGCAGCTGCGCCGGCTGTCCGCCCTGGAACGCCAGAAGATCGTCGACGAACTGACCAAGATCGAGGCCGAGATCGCCGACCTCAAGGACATTCTCGAGAAGCCCGAGCGGCAGCGCGCGATCGTCCGCGACGAGCTGAAGGAGATCGTCGACAAGCACGGCGACGACCGGCGCACCCGGATCATCGCCGCCGACGGCGATGTCAACGACGAGGACCTGATCGCCCGCGAGGACGTGGTCGTCACCATCACCGAGACCGGCTACGCCAAGCGCACCAAGACCGACCTGTACCGCAGCCAGAAGCGCGGCGGCAAGGGCGTGATGGGCGCCGGCCTCAAGCAGGACGACCTGGTCAAGCACTTCTTCGTCACCTCGACCCACGACTGGCTGCTGTTCTTCACCAACCTCGGCCGGGTGTACCGGGTCAAGGCCTACGAGCTGCCCGAGGCCAGCCGCATCGCGCGCGGCCAGCACGTGGCCAACCTGCTGGCTTTCCAGCCGGAGGAGAAGATCGCCCAGGTCATCCAGATCAAGACCTACGAGGACGCGCCCTACCTGGTGCTCGCGACCAAGAACGGGCTGGTCAAGAAGTCGAAGCTGACCGATTTCGACTCCAACCGCAGCGGCGGCATCGTCGCGGTGAATCTGCGCGACCGCGACGAATTGGTCGGCGCCGCACTGTGTTCGGCCGACGACGACCTGCTGCTGGTGTCCGCGCACGGCCAGTCGATCCGCTTCGCCGCCAACGACGAGGTGCTGCGCCCGATGGGCCGCGCCACCTCCGGCGTGCAGGGCATGCGCTTCAACACCGACGACTGGCTGCTGTCGCTGAACGTGGTCCGCGACGACACGTATCTGCTGGTCGCGACGTCGGGCGGCTATGCCAAGCGCACCGCGATCGAGGAGTACACGGCGCAGGGCCGCGGCGGTAAAGGCGTATTGACCATCCAGTACGACCCGAAACGTGGCACCCTGGTGGGCGCGCTCATTGTCGACGACGATGACGAGATCTACGCCATCACATCCGGCGGCGGTGTCATCCGGACGGCGGCCAACCAGGTGCGGCGGGCCGGCCGACAGACCAAGGGCGTGCGATTGATGAACCTCGGCGAGGGCGATACGTTGCTTGCCATAGCCCGAAACGCCGATGAGCCCGATCAGGTTTCCAGTGAAGAGGAGGCCGACGGTCTTGACAAGCAGTAGGTTCGGTTAGCAGTTAGTTTTTACAGGCAGCGGCACGAAGGATCTAAGGAATCCCAATTGACCACTCCGAATCAGCCGAACGACGAGCGGCACCACGCCAACGGTGTGACCGAGCGAATCGCGCCGTCCCCGATTCCGCCGCGGCCGATTCCGCGGCCGGGGTCGACGGGAGACAACGGTTCGGGTGGCGCACCCGAACGGTCCGACCAGCAGGCCGAGGCGGGTAAGTCGCAGGCGTCCGCCGAGGGCGGTGATGCCTCGCGGTTCGAGGATGGCTGGTCGCAGCTGCCACAGCGGGAACCGCAGTCGAATCTGCACCGGCCGGGTCAGCCTCCGGTGGCGGGGCGGCCGCCGACGGCCCCGGTCGGGCTCGGCGGCGGTCTCACCAACGCCCGCACCACGGCCGACCTGGCGGCCAAGGCGGCCCGCAAGGAGGCCGCCATGGTGAAGTCGGTCGGCATCGACGGGCCGACGCGCAGCATCTCCCGACCGGAACTGGTCAAGGACATGCCGGACCTGTCGGAGCTGCGGCATCCGCTACCGCCGAACCAGGCCGCACCGGTCGGCGCGCATCCGCAGCCCGTCGCGGTGTCGCCCGCGGTGCCCGCCGCGGTGGCCGCGGCCGCGGGCGGTGATCCACTGCGCGCGACCGTGCAGATCCGCCACATCGACCCGTGGTCGACACTGAAGATCTCGTTGGTGATCAGCGTGTCGATGTTCTTCGTGTGGATGCTGGCGGTCGGCTTCCTGTACATCGTGCTGTCCGGCATGGGTGTGTGGGACCGCCTGAACAGCAGCTTCACCGACATCATGTCGAACGGCAGCTCGTCGTCCTCGGCTCTGATCGACGCCGGCACGGTGTTCGGCTACGCCGCGGTGATCGGCTTGATCAACGTGGTGCTGCTGACGGCCCTGTCCACGGTCGGGGTATTCATCTACAACCAATGCACGGACCTGGTGGGCGGCGTTCAGGTCACCCTCGCCGACCCGGACTAGACCCGTCCCGCGAACGGCCGGTGCCCACTCGGGCGCCGGCCGTTTCCGTTCCCGGCCTCCAACCCTCCTACCAGCCGTTTTGGTTGTTGCAGGCCGATTCGGGTAGTCTTTGCTCTCGGTTCGGAGACACGGTCCGAGAGCCGATACGGGTCTATAGCTCAGGCGGTTAGAGCGCTTCGCTGATAACGAAGAGGTCGGAGGTTCAAGTCCTCCTAGACCCACTTCCCGGACATCGCGGTCGGGTGGAATTCGAGAACCCAGGGGCCATAGCTCAATTGGCAGAGCACTGCCTTTGCAAGGCAGGGGTTAGGGGTTCGATTCCCCTTGGCTCCACCTTTCGACTCCGCAAGTCCTCGACTTGCGGAGTCGTTGTTTTTCTCCTGCGCTAGGTGGTGACGGTGGCGAGGTGGAGGTGGGTTGGAGAGCAGCACCATGGGCCGTCCGGTGTCCTCCGCGCCGAGTTTGCCCGAATGTGTTGAGCCGCAGCATCGCTGACTCCGCGAGGGTGGCGATTCGACGGCTTCCAGTAGGCTGGGCGCCATGAAACTTCTCCTCACATTCGGTGTCGTGATCGCGGTTGTCGTCGCTGTCAGCAAGTTCCGCCAGCGCAACGATTCGGATACGTGGCACGAGGTGACGACCCGCTAGGTTGTCCGGGGCGCTCAGGCTCCACTGCCGCCCGGCCGGTCAGGCGATCGCGACCGGCCGGGCGTGGTCGTCGAGGGGGAGTGGGCCGTCGACGACGGCGTTCACCGACAGT
Source organism: Nocardia wallacei (assembly GCF_029868745.1). Classification (GTDB taxonomy): domain Bacteria; phylum Actinomycetota; class Actinomycetes; order Mycobacteriales; family Mycobacteriaceae; genus Nocardia; species Nocardia wallacei_B. The sequence continues at coordinate 43,020 of NZ_JARWOP010000108.1, forward strand.
TCGGTGACCGTGATCGCGCCGCCGTGGTTGTCCAGGAAGGCGACGTCGGAGGCATCACGGCCGGTGGCGATGCGGACCAGACCGGCGCGCGGGGCGAGGTAGGACGGGTCGTGGGCCCACCAGGCGCCGTCCACGTAAGCCTCTGCGACGCAATGGAAGTCCATCGGGACGCAGCCCGGCGCGTAGACCGAGGCGACCCGGGCGGGCACGCCGATCGCCCGCAGTAGCGCGACGACCAGGTGGGCGTAGTCGCGGCAGACGCCCCGGCCGGACAGCAGGGTCTGCACCGCGCCGTCGCTGGGACTGCTGCTGCCCGCGACGTAGCGAACACGGCGGCCCACCCACTCGGCGACCCGGCGGGGGACATCCGGATCGCCTGCGCCGTAACCGAATTCGGTGGCCGCGTAGGCGAGCATCCGGTCGGACTCGGCGAATCGGCTCGGTCGCAGATATACCGCGCGGTCGTAGTCGGACACGGGTTCGGGGTGGGCGGACCCCCATACCGACGCGTGGTAGCGCGCCCGCAAAGTGCCTGTGGGCGAATCGAATACGTGGATGCGGGTGCCGTGCGGACCGTGCACCTCGCGGGCGTCGATGTGCTCGCCGTCGAGCGTGAATTCGAGCGTCTCGCTCAGTTCGACACCGGGTTGCCGCGCGACCGCGATCTGGAATTCCACCGCGGTGGGCGCATGCACTTCGACGTCCAGGCGAGCGGAGACGTCGCGTTTCATCGCTCCATTGTGAGCCCGCTCGGTCCCCGGTGCGCGCGCCGACCGGCGGGCGTGTCCGTCTCCTCGGCGCTCACCTGCTGCGGAGTGCGGCAAGGACCGTGTCGACGCTCTGCTCGGCCAGGCGCTCGGTGAGCGGCAGGTGACCGAACAGGACGCGGTAGTACAGGGGAGCGGCCAGCGCGTCGAGGATGAAATCCAGATCCGTGTCCGGGTCGACCTCGCCCCGGGCGATCGCGGAACGCAGTGCGGCGGCGGTGGTTTCGCGGCGCGGATCGAAGACCCGCCGGCGGAACTCCGCCGCCAGCTCCGGGTCGGATGCCAGGTCGGCGACGAGGGCCGGAAGCGCGCGGCCCAGGGCGGTCCCGGCCAGCGCCCGGACCAGCGTCGACATTCCCGTGACGAGATCGCTTCGGAGATCGCCGGTGTCGGGTGTCGGCGTGACGCCGAGCTGTCGGGCCACGGCCTCGACCACGAGGTGACGCTTCGACGGCCAGCGCCGGTACACCGCCGGACGGTGCACCCCGGCCCGGGTCGCCACCGCGCCCATCGTGAATTCCCGGTACCCGACCGCACCGAGCAGATCGACCGTCGCGGTGAGGATCGCGTCGTCGATGCGGGTGTCTCGGGTCCGGACCATGCGCCGAACTCTAGAAGACCGGCCGCGGCACCAGGACGACCCGCCAGCCGTCGGGATCCTCGAAGGTCAGCGCGCCGACTCCGGCCCAGTACGGGTTCTCCGCCTCGACCGGCTCGTGCCCGGCCGCGGCGAGCCGCTCGACCACCTCGTACATCTTCGCGTCGCCGTGGAAGTAGAGGACGAGGAGATTGTCCGTGGTCGGCGCCGGCCCCGGGCTGCCGTCGATGTGCGTGGTGAATTCCAGGTGGTACGCCGTGCCGGGCAGTCCGAGCATCACGCCGTCGTATCCGGCGTGCCCCTCGAATCGGTAGAGCACCGGCAGCCCGATGACCTTCGTGTAGAACTCCTCGATCCGGTCGAGCTGGTCGGTGGGCCTGGCCACTCGCACCTGGGCCACCTCGAGACCGGTAGGCCATTCCGTCGTCGTCATGACTAAACGGTACACAATGTACCGATATGCGGCCAGGTGTCAGCGGACGGCGGTCAGCTTGTCGGGGTTGAGCACCAGCCGGACCGTCCGGATCCGGTTGTCCGCATCGATGTCCAGGGACAGCACGGCATACGGCTCGGCGCCGGTCCGCAGCACCGCGCCGGGACCGCCGTTGATCTCGGTGAGGTGGCGGTCGAGCGGGTCGGGCCAGGCCCAGGTGACCGAGCACAGGTAACCGGCGACCGCGGTCAGGCCGTGCAGCGGCGTGCGCGGCGTCTCGGACCGGCCGTCGGCGTCCGCGCAGAAGACGACGTCGGGTGCGAGCAGGCGGGTGAGTGCGGTGAGATCGCCGCCGGCTGCGGCGACGAGGAAGCGTTCGGTCAGTTCGCGGTGCGCGTGCGGGCTCGGCCGGTGCCGTGGCCGCCGGGCGTCGACGTGGCGGCGGGCCCGGTAGCCGAGCTGGCGGGTGGCGCGTTCGGTGCGCCCGAGCACCTCGGCGATCTCGGCGTGCTCGAAACCGAACACCTCGTGCAGCACGAAGACGACGCGTTCGGCGGGATCCAGTGCCTCCAGCACGACCAGCAGCGCCATCGAAACCGATTCGGCCCGTTCGGCATCCGCGTCGGGGCCGGTGAGCAGCGGCTCGGGCAGCCACGGACCGATGTAGGTCTCCCGCCGCGCCTTCGCCTTTCGCAGCTGGTCGATGGCCAACCGGGAGACCAGCCGGAACAGGTAGGCCCGCGGCTGTGTCACGGTGTCGTGGTCGACGCCGCGCCAGCGAAGCCACGCCTCCTGCACCACGTCCTCGGCCTCGGCGCGGCTGCCCAGCATGCGATAGGCCGCCGCGAACAGTTCCGGCCGGTGCTGTTCGAACTCCACGCTCATACCTCTTCGACGTCGTGGGCCGGTCGTGCGGGAGCAGCGGGAGGCCTTCCCCGAAGTGGTGGCCGGATTAGACGAGGCGCCCCCCCCCCGCCGCGGCGGAAAGAACCCGAATCACACCGCAGAAGCAGC
>NZ_JARWOP010000109.1 GCF_029868745.1 Nocardia wallacei
CGGTCAAACCGCCCGCGGCCGCGGGCGCGCCCCATTTGGGGGTGGGGGGGCACCCCCCACCCCCCCCCCACCCCCCCGGGGGCGGCCCCGCGGGCGCCCGCGACGCGGATCAGGGTGCCGGCGTTGCCGGGGTCGGAGATCTCTACGGGCACGGCGAGCAGCTTCGCGGACGTGGGTGCCGTGCTTGGGGAATCAGCCTCGGAGCCAGCCCGAAGTACCTGTGCCAGCGGCACATCCACCTGACGGCACACAGCGACCAGCCCCGGCGGTGTCACCGTCTCCCCCAATTGCTCAGCGGCGCGGTCGTTTACGAGCGTCGTCCGCACCCCCGACGCCGCGGCCGAAGCCACCAGCTCATGCTCCCGCTCGGCAGCCCGACCGGAGAAGAACAGCTCCTCCACTCGTCCCGTATCCAACGCCGCCGCAACGGAATTCGAACCCTCGGCGAGAAACAACCCGGTCTTGCGCCGCTGCGCGCCCCGATGCAGCTTGACAGCCGAAACGACCCGCGGATTGCGCTCCGAGAGAGGCGCGTCCGCGGGTCGTTTCGAAAAGTGCTGTGTCAAGCCCGGATCAGGCGGCGGGGGCGTTGACGTCGGCCGGGAGGGCCGCCTTCGCCACTGCGACCAGGCCGGCGAACGCCTCGGCGTCCGACACTGCCAGCTCGGCGAGGATCTTGCGGTCGACCTCGACGCCGGCGGCCTTCAGACCCTGGATGAAGCGGTTGTAGGTGATGTCGTTGGCGCGGGCCGCCGCGTTGATGCGGGCGATCCAGAGCTTGCGGAAGTCACCCTTGCGCGCCCGGCGGTCCCGGTAGGCGTAGGTGAGCGAGTGCAGCTGCTGTTCCTTCGCCTTGCGGTACAGGCGAGAGCGCTGGCCCCGGTAGCCCTTGGAGGCCTCGAGGATGGAACGGCGCTTCTTCTGAGCGTTGACGGCCCTTTTGACGCGTGCCACTGGTCAGTCCTTGTTCGATCGTGGGGCGCTCGCGGCGCCCGAGTGGTCGGGGTTGGCGGGGCTTACTCAGATACCGAGCAGCTTCTTGACGCGCGGGACGTCGGCCTTGGCGACAGACACGGTGCCTTCCAGACGACGAGTCCGGCGGCTGGACTTGTACTCGAACAGGTGGCGGCGGTTGGCCTGCTGGCGCAGCAGCTTGCCCTTGCCCGTCACCTTGAAGCGCTTCGACGCGCCGCTGTGGCTCTTCATCTTCGGCATGGATTCCTCAATCTGTCTCGTGCCGGTGGCAGCGCGAAGCCGCACTACCACCGGTGCTGTTCGGTTCTACTACGGGGCGGCCGCTTCGGCTTCCGGCGCGGGCGCCGGTCCGGGGGCGGGCCGCGCGGGCGCCGGACCACCGGCGGAACCGCCACCGGCCACGGTGCCCTGCTGCGACTGCGACGCCGTCTGCTGCGCCTTCACCCGCGTCTTCGCACCCTTGTGCGGCGCGAGGACCATCGTCATGTTCCGGCCGTCCTGCTTGGCGGAGGTCTCCACGAAGCCGAGGTCGGCCACGTCGGAGGCCAGCCGCTGCAGCAGCCGGAAGCCGAGCTCGGGCCGCGACTGCTCGCGACCGCGGAACATGATCGTCACCTTGACCTTCGACCCGGCCTCGAGGAACCGCATTACGTGGCCCCGCTTGGTGGCGTAGTCGTGGTCATCGATCTTCGGACGGAGCTTCTGCTCCTTGATCACGGTCTGCTGCTGGTTCTTCCGGGACTCGCGCGCCTTCTGCGCCGTCTCGTACTTGAACTTGCCGTAGTCCATGATCTTGCAGACCGGCGGTGGGGCCGGCCGCGCGCCCCCCCCCCCAAAACAAAAAAGCACCCCGGCCGCCCGGGTTTGGAAATAAAAAACCACCACACCCCCCACCACCCCCCC